>CANLPK010000035.1 GCA_947492885.1 Bacteroidota bacterium | reverse complement strand
TTTATTTGATGTGCCGTATATTCATATCTCCGCCACCTATATCAGGCATTTGGTTAAAGCAGGAAAAAGTATCAGATACCTCGTTCCAGAGGCCGTTGAAGACGAAATTAATAAATTGTATTCGCTTTAAATTTTATTTTACAGCAAACTGTTTCAGCAATTCACCACTGCTTTCAAGCACCTCTCTATGCAGAGAATTGCCATGACTATCCATCGTGCATATCGCCTGGAATTTCTCAACGCGTAATTTCCACATCGCCTCCGGTGTTCCAAAGTCAAGGCATCCTACATCCAATACTTCCTTGATACACTCGGCATAGTATTGTGCCGCGCCACCAATAGCATTTAAATAGATGCCTCCATGTTCTTGCAGTCCTTTCAATGTTTTAGGTCCCATGCCTCCTTTGCCCATTACAATGCGGGCTCCGGTTTTTTTCATTACATCGGCTTGATAGGGTTCTTCTCTACTGCTCGTAGTAGGGCCAGCAGCAGTTATTTTCCATTTTCCATTTTCATCTTTATTGATAACGGGTCCGCAGTGATATATAACTCCACCATTCAAATTAAATGGTGCATCGTGTTCCATGATATAATGATGCATGGCATCGCGACCAGTAAACATGATTCCACTAATTTCAACGATATCTCCAGCTTTAATCTTGCGGATATCCATCTCGGTCAATCCGTTTTCATCGATTTCGAGTGGGATGATATTGCCAGTTGAGGTCGATGAAGGACCTTCATACATTTGTTTAGGCTCTGCTGCATCGCGATATTGCCATTGGTTGATTTCACCAGTGTTTGCATCGATAAGCACTCCCAACCTGCGATACGCCCAGCAGTTATAAGCTACACTCACAAAGAAGCTTGCAGGCAATCTGTTGTTCTTTCCAATTTTACATCCAAGTAAGGTAACATCTCCTCCAAAACCCATGGTGCCAATTTTTAGTTTATCGGCATTCTCCATCACATAAGTTTCTAGGTTTGCCAAAATTGGATCAGGGTTTACATCATCCACTTCGCGGAATAACTGCTCCTTTGCCAAGGCATAACCAGTGGTGCGGTCTCCACCAATTCCAACACCAATAAATCCTGCACTGCAGCCTTGTCCTTGTGCCTGCCATACTGAGTGCATAATGCATTTACGTATGCCATCGAGGTCGCGCCCTGCTTTTCCCAGATGCTCGAGTTCCATAGGCAATGAGTATTGGATATTTTTATTCTCGCATCCACCCCCTTTTAAAATTAATTTAATTTCAATCTCATTCTTACGCCATTGTTTGAAATGTATTACTGGAGTACCAGGTCCTAAATTATTCCCAGTATTGGTGCCATCAATACTATCTACGCTATTGGTTCTCAGCTTACCATTTTTAGTGGCAAGTGCTATTTGTTCTTTAATAATTTCTTCAATCTCAATTTGGTCGGTGCCTATAGGAGTATGAATTTCAAAGGTAGGCATGCCCGTATCCTGACAAATGGGTCCAACATTTTCGCAGGCCATATCAATATTACGAGTGATGGTGCTCATGGCAGTGCCACTTTTGCTAGTTTTATCTTCACGGTTATTGCCCGCTTGTACGGCACGACGAACATCACTGGGTAGGTTCGTGCTTGTTTCAACGATGAGTTGATAAATGCTTTGTTTGAGATTAGAAGAATTCATAATGCAAAGCAACAAAATTTATGAATCACTTCGGGCATCAAATGATAAAAGTCAGGGAATTTAAAGCTATGGTCTTTTATTAATGTCATACCATCTTATGGCAAGCTCCATAACGCATTATTCATCCTACCTGAAACTAAATTTAAATCACGCCGAATCCTCTGAAATTATTTCCCTAATTTCGCGCTTCTTATTTTTCATCATAAAAATGCTTAGAACACATACCTGCGGCGAATTGCGACTGCAACATATAAATGAAACCACCACCCTATGCGGATGGGTGCAAGGGGTGCGCGACAAAGGGGCTTTAATATGGATCGACCTACGCGATCGCTATGGCATCACTCAAATTACCATTGAAGTGGAGAAGACAGATGCTGCTTTGATTGAAACAGTGCGTAGCCTCGGGCGTGAGTATGTGATTCAGGTAACAGGAATCGTCGCTGAACGTTATTCTAAAACAGATAAGATACCCACGGGAGAGATTGAAATTATTCCATCTCAAATACAAATACTAAACAGTGCTCAAACACCTCCATTTACAATCGAGGATGAAACAGATGGAGGTGATGAGCTTCGTATGAAATACCGTTACCTCGACTTGCGTAGAAACGAGGTGCGTTCAAAGTTGCAATTGCGTCATCAAGTAGCCAAGGCTACCCGCAGTTTCCTCGATAGCAAGGAATTTATTGAAGTAGAAACACCGGTGCTTATCAAGTCGACACCCGAAGGAGCACGCGATTTTGTGGTGCCTTCACGTATGAATGAAGGACAGTTTTATGCCTTACCACAATCGCCTCAAACATTCAAACAATTATTAATGGTGGCGGGTTTCGATCGTTACTATCAAATTGTGAAATGCTTCCGTGATGAGGATTTGCGCGCCGACCGTCAGCCTGAATTTACGCAGATTGATTGCGAGATGAGCTTTATTGAACAAGAAGATATCTTAAATATGTTCGAGGGTTTAGCCAAGCATTTATTCTCGGAAGTGAAAGGAATACAAATCGATAAATTGCCACGTATCACTTATCAGGAAGCGATGGAAAATTATGGAAGCGATAAACCCGATACGCGCTTCGATATGAAATTTAAATACCTCAAAGGCAATGGCAATGATTTGGTGGGTGGTAAAAACTTTGGCGTATTTGATTCGGCCGAAGGCGTACTCGCCATCAATGCCAAAGGATGTGCCAGCTATACCCGAAAGCAACTAGATGAACTCACCGAATGGGTGAAGGATTCCAAGCGTGGAATGGGTGGCTTGATTTATATGCGTTGTGAAAATGGCACCTACAAATCGTCGGTCGATAAATTTTATTCGCCCGAAGATTTAAAACACTGGGCTACCTTATGCGATGCCACCGATGGCGATTTGGTATTGGTGTTGAGCGGTAAAATTTCGAAAGTACAGAAAGCCTTAGGCGATCTGCGTTTGTTGATGGGCGAGCGTATGGGCTTGCGCGATAAAAATGTATTCTCTCCTTTATGGGTCATTGATTTTCCGTTACTTGAATTCAATGAAGAAGATGGACGTTACTATGCGATGCATCATCCATTCACTTCACCAAAACCAGAGGATATTGCCTTGCTTGAAACCGACCCAGGAATGGTTCGTGCCAATGCGTATGATATGGTGATTAATGGAGTTGAAATTGGTGGAGGAAGTATTCGTATTCACAATAAAGATTTGCAATCACGCATGTTCGATTTGTTGGGTTTTTCAAAAGAAGAAGCACAAAATCAATTCGGATTTTTAATGAATGCATTTGAATTTGGTGCCCCACCGCATGGAGGCTTGGCCTTTGGTTTCGACCGACTCTGCAGCTTGTTTGGGGGCAGTGAAAGCATTCGCGACTATATCGCATTCCCAAAAAATAATTCGGGACGTGATGTGATGATTGATGCACCAAGTTTTATTGATGCAAAACAACTTAAAGAACTAGGTTTAAAATAAATGATAAAATCGCTCTGTGTTTTTTGTGGATCATCAGTAGGTGTTGATCCAGTGTATAAAGAAGCTGCCATTCAAATGGGTACCTATTTAGCCGAGAATAAAATAAACCTAGTATATGGGGGAGGTCGCATCGGATTAATGGGCGTACTGGCCGAAACAGTGCTGAAAAATGGAGGTACGGTTACGGGCATTATTCCAAAATTTCTATCCACCAAAGAAATCCGTCACGATGGTTTAACTCAATGCTTTGAGGTAGATGATATGCATACCCGAAAGCAGATGATGTATCAATTGAGTGATGCATTCGTAGCCATGCCTGGAGGCTTCGGCACCTTGGATGAATTATTTGAAATTATCACTTGGCATCAGTTAGCGCTTCATGAAAAGCCCATTGCAATTTATAATGTTCATGGGTATTTCAACCCGCTATTAAGTATGGTTGAAACGATGCAAACGCAAAAGTTTATCCCAATTGATTTTCAAAATTATTTAAAAAGCGATACATCACTTGATGGAGTGCTTACCTTGTTAGGCGCACACTAAAAAATTATTCGAAGCTTTTTTTAATGATTTCTTCCAGCGCAGTAATATGCGCTTTGAAAGCTTTCTCTCCCGATTTTGTTACCGTATAAGAAGTATTCGGTTTCTTATTGATGAACTGTTTTTTCACCCCAATATATTTTTCTTTTTCTAAGGCAAGTAAGTGCGTAGATAAATTTCCATCGGTAAGGTCAAGCTCTTTTTTGATGGTAGCGAAATCAACACTCTCGTTTACCATAAGCATGCTCATGATACCCAGCCTTACGCGGCTGTCGAATGCTTTATTTAAACTTGTGATGATATTCATACTTACACTTCTAACTTATTCTCCACGCTCATATTTGAACCACATATAGCTACCATATAAAATATGGAGTACACCAAAACCTAAACTCCAAAAGAGCAATCCATATCCAATATACCAAGCATTGAGCAGGCCTAGTCCTATTTGCAGAAACCCTAAATAACGGATATCATTCAAGGAGTATTTGCTGCCATTCACCAGGGCCAGGCCGTAAAAAATTAATGTGCAAGGGGCAATCAATGCAATATCTTCTCTAATAAAAAGAATGATACAAAGGATACCACCTGTAATTAGTGGAATTAAAATATTTCCTAATAAGCGAATCGCAGCAGCGTCAATCATTTTCTCTTTATTTTTCCGAGCCCTTCGAGCAGTGAAGAAAAGCATGCTAGCCATCGATGTAAATAGGACTGCAGCACCATCCAAAAAAATAAATAAGAGAACATGACTCCTCGATTCTCTTACCCCATTCACATCAAAATAAATATCGTAATAATCGCGGTACCCAAATTGATGAAAGGCAAACCAAGCACCAACGAGTGCAAAGCAGCCAGCGCAAATTCCCGAGATCCCACTGAGCGACATAAATCGGGAAGAACGTTCCATAATATTTTTAATGTCTTTCAGGGCATCGAGTTGTTCGTGGGGAGTGGACATGGTTACAGATTACTTTTAAATGCAAAGTTATTAATTCTATTTGTTTACCCCTCCTTTTTATCGTTAACGATTATTTTTCAATTAGCCTTGTAAATATGAACTTTAAAAACTTACCTTCGCGCTGCCTTCCGTTAAGGCATCTATGAGTAGTTATGATCGAATTCTTCGGCACACTGAACAACACGGTAACCCCATTGCCGGCATTAGAGAAAAAATGCTGGGTTAATGTTACTGCGCCTACAGCATCCGAAATCGATACCCTCACCACACAATTTAAGATACCCCCAGAAATATTAACGGACATACTCGACTCCGATGAATCGGCACGTATTGAAGTAGAAGGGCGTTATTTGATTATCATTGTAAAGATTCCAGTTCTCAATAACGACGATTCACATATACCTTATATCACGGTTCCTTTAGGGCTTTTAGTATCCAACGATTATATCATCTCAATTAGCAATATCGAAAATGATATTACCAACGATATCAAGAACAACCGTATACGGAATTTTGATATGAGTAATAATCGCCGGTTTGTTTTACAAATATTTCTTAGAATCAGTACTCAATATCTTCGTAACCTGAAAGACATCAGCCGCACCCAACGCGAGATTGAAAAGAAAATTAATATCTCTGTGAAAAATGAGGAATTGTTGAAATTGCTCGATATGGAGAAGTCCCTCGTGTACTTCAGTACTTCTTTAAAAAGTAACGAGTTGATGATGGAGAAGCTTAAACGAAGTAAATTCAGTAAAATGAACGAAGAGGATGAGGATTTGATTGATGATGTGATTATTGAAAACCGCCAGGCTATTGAGCAAACCAGCATCCATACCAATATCATGAGTGGTACGATGGATACCTTTGCAAGTATCATCAGTAATAATCAAAACGTGGTGATTAAAACCCTTACCACCATCACCATTGTATTGATGATTCCTACCTTAGTTTCCAGCTTCTTTGGTATGAATGTTCTCGACGACAGTATTCCTTTTTCAAAGAACCCATATGGTTTTAATATTATACTTATAGGATCTATTGGCCTATCTACCATTGGATATCTTTACTTCCGTAAGAAAGACCTGTTTTAATATTCAGGACTTAAACCAACCTTCATCAATACCCTATGATACTGATTGCCGACGATATGCACCCTTTGTTAATCGAAGGTTTAAAGGCAAATCAGATACCTTTCAATTATCAACCACAAATTACACTTTCAGAAGTGCTTGAAATTATTGGCCCTTATGAGGGTTTAGTAGTTAGGAGTAAATTCATGGTCGACAAGCAATTCATTGATAAAGCAACCCAACTAAAATTTATTGCAAGGGCCGGAAGTGGAACAGATAATATTGATGCAGATTATGCCATCGGGAAAAACATTACAATCGTTAATGCTCCCGAAGGCTTGTGCGATGCAGTGGCTGAGCATACCATTGGTTTGATGCTAGGACTACAACATAAAATTATGCGAAGCCACCAAGAAGTGATGAACCAAGAGTGGAACCGCGAAGCCAACAGAGGTTTTGAGCTGATGGGAAGTACTGTTGGAATTATTGGCTACGGACATACAGGAAGTGCATTAGCCCGCAAACTAAGTGGCTTTGGAGTGAAGGTTATCGCTTACGATTTATATAAAATTCCTGAGCAAAACGAAGCAGGTCAGTTTTTTTTCGACCCTTATGCAACCTCTGTAAGTTTAAATGCGATTTATGAACAGACAGACATACTGAGTATGCATGTTCCACTCACCCCAGAAACATCGGGATGGGTAAACAAAAAGTTCTTTGAGCAATTTAAAAAACCAATCGTTTTTATCAATACTTCCCGAGGAGGCATTGTGAATACTTTCGAACTCACCTTAGCCATGGAACAAGGAAAGGTTAGGGGTGCCGCATTGGATGTGTTGGAGCAAGAGCCTCCGTTCTCTAAAAATGGTGATACAACGGCCTGGTATCAAAGATTGAGGAAGATGGATCAAGTCATTCTTACCCCACATATTGCAGGCTGGAGCACTCAAAGTTATGAGCGGATAAGTGAAGTTTTATTGAAAAAGATTAACCTGTTTTATAACAATCAAAATTAGCCTCATAAAAAAATGAGTCTGGTTGCGGAATATGTTAGGAAAATAATGTTAATTGCACGATAAATAATTGTCAAAATTTACTTTTTTTACTTGATTTAATTTAATAAAATTGCCGAATTAAATAGGCTGTATCAAACTTAAAAGATATTATATGAATAAGTTATACCAAATAAGCGGAAAGGCATTGCTCTTTGTTGCCTTCGTATTGAGTGGCTTTAGTGCACTTGCCGATGGATCGGTGAGGGGGTTTCTGATTGACGCAAAAAACAATCAGCCATTGGCCGACGCCCATGTAATTGCCAAACTCAACGGCATTTACAAAGGCGATACCTATACCGATGATAAAGGGTTCTACGATATTAAATCGCTGCCAGCAGGGATCTATTCTTTAACCTTTAATTTATTTGAATACCAAGATTTGATTTTGGAAGGAATCAAGATCAACGATGATCAATCATTGGTGATGAAACCGGCCTTAATGGGCAAACCAATTATTGGAACTACCAAAGGTATTGCTCAAGTTGTTGGTATCAAATCACCCCCTGTAAAGCAAGGTGAGATTGGTACTCATATCTCTGGAAAGGAAGCAGGAAATAGAAAAGCAACAAGTATCAACTCTCTAGTTGCAACTACTGCTGGGGTAAATGCAAAGAACGGAGCTACCCCTTCATTCTTAGGATCTCGTGCCAACCAAACAGGTTATTTCATCAATGGAGTGAAAGTAATTGGATCTATTCCATTAATTCCAGATGCATTGAATGAGGTATCGGTAATCACTGGAGGGGTTCCAGCTCAGTATGGTGACTTTACTGGTGGGGCAATCAACCTATCCTTCAAATCGCCAACAATGGCCTATGTTAACTTATTCGACTACTCTACATCAGCCATATTTAACCGATACAATTTCCATCAATTGCAAGGGTATTTCTCAGGTCCATTAAAAATCATCAACAAAGAAGATCCAGGAAAAGAACGTGTGGTATTAGGTTATACTGTCGGGTTTTCTGCATTCACTCAGCGTGATGGAAATCCAGCTGCAATTCAACTTTACAAAGTAAAAGATTCTAAATTGGCAGAACTCGAGAAAAACCCGAATTCGCCGAGCCCTTCAGGTACAGGGTTGGTACCAAGTGCCAGCTATGTTACACAAAACGATTTAGAAAAAATTAAATACCGACTAAATGCAGCCGCTTCAGGTATCTCTTATATTAGTACTTTAACTATTCAGCCTACAAAAAATGTGAATATTCAAATAGGAGTAAATGGAGGATATTCAAAAGGGGCAGGATATAGTTTCACCAGCTCTTTATTCAATTATAAGAATGCATCTGAAAGTGTGAATATGACCAATCGTTTCAGTGCGAGCATGACACATAAATTAAAATCGGGTGCCAACAAAAAGGATGATAAAGAAAAAGACAAATCGATTGTAACGGATGCGTTATACACCGTTAGAGCGGATTATACCATTGTATCGAGCAGCTCTTACGATCCACGTCATGACTTCAATACTTGGGATTATGGCTATGTTGGAAAACTTACTACCTATAAAGCTCCTGCTTATCAATATGTTGATCCAGGTTTGAATAGTGCTGGAAAAGATGTAGTTGATCAAAATGGAAAAACTGTTCATCTTAGAAACTACTACGAACAATCTGGTTATCGCGATACCTTAATCACCTTCCAAAGAAGTGATTTGAATCCGATTTCATCGAACTATACCCAACAAGTTTTTGATCAATATGGCAACTTAATTAGAAATGCCAATACAGTGCAAGCCTTAGGCGGATTAATGAATGGCGAAGGACCAAATTCAGTATATGGAATGTGGGCCAATGTTGGAGCTTATCCTGGAGGATATAGCAAAAGCCGTTCAGATCAATTCACGCTATTCGCAATAGGTGAAGCATCATTAGCACCTATTTCTGATCGTTCAAAAAAGCATGACTTACAATTTGGTTTATCATACGAGCAACGTGTTCAACGTGGTTACAGTATGGGTGCTTCAGGACTTTGGGGCAGAGCCACTTCACTCGCCAATCAAGCAGTATTGGAATTAGATCATTCACACCCAATTTTGGCGTATGATGCTGAAGGGGTATTCCAAGACACCGTTTACTATAACCGTTTGTTTAATTCGGCTGATGAAAGCGTTTTTGCAAGAAATTTACGCCAATCGCTTATTGATAATGGTGCTAAAGATATTTATGGTAATCCAGTAACTAAAAACTCATGGATTGATGTAAATGCAATGCGCCCAGAGGATATGAAATTGGCTTGGTTCTCACCAGATGATTTATTGAATAATGGGAATCAATTTTATAGTGGATTCGGTTATGATTTTCAAGGCAATGTAGTAAAAGGCCGTCCTTCAATTAAAGATTGGAACGACGATCCTAATCGCCCAATTGGTGCATTTGCTCCTATTAATGCTGCGGCTTGGATTCAAGATCAATTTAGCTATAAAGAAATTAAATTCCGTTTTGGATTGCGTGCAGAACAATTTGACGCAAATATCAAGGTATTGAAAGATCCTTATTTGTTATTCCCTGCACATACCGCTGCTGAATGGAAAAATCAAAATCAAATTCCTTCAACTATTGGTAGCGACTATACAGTATACGTTGATAACTATAAGAGTGCTACACCTAACTTATTAGGTTTCCGTAATGGAAGTACTTGGTACAATAAAGAAGGTAACGTATTAACCGATCCTTCTGTATTGGCACAAGCAGGAGGACGTATTCAACCATGGTTAGTAAACCCAGCTGTTGATTTGAGCAAATACAAATTGGATGGCAATGCATTCCAAGATTATGCACCAACTCCGATTTTCATGCCACGTATTTGGTTCTCATTCCCAATCAATGATGATGCAGAGTTTTTCGCTAACTATGACGTTTTAAGCCAACGCCCTGCTGAAGGATTCTTTTCTACCAATGCCGATTATCAATTCTTTGAAAGACGCGCTTTGGATGGAACATTGAACAATCCAAATTTGAAACCATCTAAGAAAACCAGCTATGAAGTAGGTTACAAACAAACGTTAACTGGAGCATCTGCAATTAGCTTTATCGCTTCATACTCGGAAACTCGTGATTTGATTCAATTGAAACGCTTTTATCAAGCATTCCCTACAAGTTATACTGCATTTGGTAACGAAGATTTCTCTACATCAAAAGCCTTCCGTATAGAGTACTTCTTATATGCATTCCACCACATGGATATCGTAGCTAACTATAGCTTATTGTTTGCCGATGGCACAGGTTCATCAGCTTCTACAAGTGCTGGATTAATCGCAGTTAACAAACCAAGCTTGAAAACATTACAACCTTTAGACGTTGACTTCCGTCATACCTTTAAAGTAGGTGTCGACTACCGTTTCAAAACAGACAAAGAACATCCTTATGATGGTCCAGTAGTGAAGATTCGTGGTAAGGATCGTAACGTATTGGAAGATTTTGGTTTGAACCTACAAGTACAAGGATTCTCAGGAGCACCATATACTGCAACTGCAAATAAGAATGTATCTCAGGTAATTGGAGGAAGCGTTTCTCGTAATCCTATTCAGGGGTCAATCAATGGTCAACGCCTACCAGGACAAGTGTTTTGTGATATCACAGCCGATAAGAATTTCGTAATCAAATATAAATCGAAAAGTGAAGTGAATGTAGACAAGGATGGTAAAAAAGCATTTTTACTTAATATTTATATCGCTTGTACCAACGTGTTGAATACGCAAAATGTATTAGGAGTATATAGCAATACCGGACTGGCAACTGATGATGGTTATTTAACCTCTGCCGATGGTATTCGTGCTTCTCAAAATCAAATTAACCAACAGGCTTTTGTAGATCAATATAAAATTAGAATGAATAACCCAGGACTATATGCCTTGCCACGTCAAGCTCGTATTGGGGTTCGTATAATATTTAATAGCAGAAAAGATTTATAATAAAAGCAGATATATAAAATTAAAAAGTTTAATCATGAAACTTCATTACTTCAAAATTGCAGCGTTCTTATTGGTGGTGCTCCTTACAGGAAACATCCAGGCGCGTGAAATCATCGGAATAAAACCAGCCAATACTAATTACAGTGCAGGGCTAAATAAAACAGCTGGTGGTTGTACCGCCCCTACTGCCAAGGTAAATCTCGATATTAATAACGTACGTACCATGATTTTAAATGGTGGCGATATGTGGTGGGATTTAAATAGTGCTCGTTACGAAATCCCAAAGGTTGTCGATCCGAATCAACGTCGTTTGAATTCTATCTTTTCAGGATCATTATGGATCGGCGGTTTAGATGGTAGCAATAACTTAAAAGTAGCTGCCAATACCTACCGTCAGAGTGGAGTCGATTTCTTTTCAGGACCACTAGATACTGTTGCATCGGTAAGTGCAAATCGCTGTACCGAATACGACAAAATTTGGAAAGTGACCCGTACAGAAATTGAAGATTTCTTGAAAGACAATGGTAAGGTTACTTTAGATATGCAATCATGGCCAGGAAATAATATGGAATTCGGAACAGGATCTATTTCCCATTTCTTAGCTCCTTATGTTAACGTTGGCGGATCGCTTGATTATGAGCCAGGAACCGATTATCCAAATGTATTGGGTGATATGGCTTTGTGGTGGGTATATAATGATAAAGGCAATGTGCATACTGAGACGGAGGCATTGGCTATTGGTTTGGAATTACATACCATGGCATTCGCATTTACTACCAATGATGAAATTAACAATATGACCTTCTATACCACAGAAATTATAAATCGTGGTAGCGACTATCTTGATAAATGTTATTTCGGTCAATGGGTGGATCCAGATTTGGGTAACTACGCCGATGACTATGTTGGTTGCGATGTAGGTCGTAGCTTAGGTATCTGTTATAATGGTGATGATGATGATGATGGTATCTTAGGATACGGTTTGAATCCTCCTACTGTTGGGGTCGATTTTTTTAGAGGACCGAAAGATGAAAATGGCAATCCATTAGGTATGGGAAAATTCGTTTACTATGATAACGACTTCTCGCTTTATGGCAACCCTCAATCGGCACAACATTACTATAATTACCTGAAAGGAATTTGGAAGAACAATGTTCAAATGACTTACGGTGGTAATGGAAGAACACCAGGTGGTGATACTTGTTCATATATGTTCCCAGGAACTACCGACCCTGCAGGTCGCTATAATTGGACAGAAAAAAGTTCAGGTAACAATCCTGCCGATCGTCGTTTCTTACAAAGTGCTGGTCCATTTAAATTATTGCCAGGTGCTCGTAATGAAGTAACTGTTGGAGTTGTTTGGGCTCGCGCCTCTTCAGGTGGTGCTACTGGCTCGATTGAATTATTAAAACAAGCCGATGATAAAGCTCAAAAATTATTCAATAATAATTTTGCTATTACCGATGGCCCATCTACTCCAGATTATTCAGTTCAAGAATTAGATCAAGAGCTCATCATAAATCTATCGGCTGATTCTAACTCCAAATATTGCACTCAAAAAATTGAGAACTATTCTGCAGTAGTAAAAGGTTCAGCAGGAAATAATATCGTTTATAAATTCCAAGGATACCAAATCTATCAATTAAAAAACGCATCAGTTAGTTCTGGTGAATTGAATAATGCGGATAAAGCACGATTGATTTTCCAATGCGATTTGAAAGACAATGTTGATGTATTGGTTAATAAAGTGTTCGATCCAACAGTATCCGATTTCGTGAAGATTTTGAAAGTGTATGGTGAGAATAAAGGAATTCGCCATTCATTCCAAGTGAAAACGGATGCGTTTGCAACGGGTAATAATGCCTTGGTGAACTATAAGACCTATAGCTTCATGATTATATCATACGCCAATGCTACCAATGACCAAAATGACCCGGAGCAATATCTTGCAGGCCGATTGAACAATAAAGTAGTTAGTGTATCTCCTCACAAAGTATGGAGTATTAATAATGGAGTTAATAATGACTCTATTGCAAAATATGGCGATGGCCCTACCATGAAAAGATTGGAAGGTAGAGGTAATGGAGGTAACTCATTAGAGCTGACTCAAGAAACAATTGACGAGATTTTACTAAACAACAAAACTGATTTCCCTGTATACAAAGGTGGAGCAACACCTATTCGTATTAAGGTTATCGATCCATTGAAAGTTCCGAACGACAAATTCGAAATTATGATGGTAAGTGATTCAATGAATAAGTTTAGTCAAATGTCGAAAGTGAAAGGCGATTCAATTTGGCCTAATACCAAATGGATCATTGTTCGTCAGTCTACTGGAGACACCGTAAAAAGTGATGGTGACATTTCTAAAGGTGCCGAACAAATCATTGCTAAATGGGGTATTAGTGTGTCAATTAAACAAGTAGCTAACCCCGGCAATTGGAGGTATAACCTTGATGATATTATTTCAAATGGCTTTATCGAAGCTGATTTTGAATGGAGCGATAAAAATACACAATGGCTTTCAGGACTTTCTGATTTTGATGTGAGCTTTGCCTCTGTATATAACTGGATTCGTTCGGGTAAAGTTGGCGAGAATACAATCAAGAGCAATCAAACCAACTTCGACCCATATACGCACGATTACTATTCCGATTTCTCAGGTAATATTGATATGGTTGACCCACAAGAAGTTTATGAAAAGGCATTGGATCGCACCTTTGCACCATATCGTTTATGTGCATATGCTCCATATACTGCAGCCAAAGGCAATACCTTCGGACCAGCTTTCAATAATATTACTTCAATCAATCAGAATCGTTTAGAGAATTTATCAAGTATTGATTTGGTATTTACTGGTGATAAAAGCAAATGGACTCGTTGTGTTGTATTGGAAGAAGCAGAACAAACGGCAGATGCTATTGGAGGAGCAAGCAAATTGGGACTTCGTAAATCAAATTCAGTAGATAAGGATGGTAACCCTGATGGATCGGGTACAGGTAAAGGCTGGTTCCCAGGATACGCTATCAACATAGAAACTGGAAAGAGATTGAATATGGCTTTCGGCGAGGATTCACATTTGCAAGGAGAAAACGGAACTGATATGATTTGGAACCCAACATCTAATATTATGTCGCCAGTTGATGACTATCCGCTTATTGGAGGTAAACATTATATTTATATATTCAGTGATGACTCAGTAGGAACTGGAACAAGTTCATATATGATTGGTGGTTATGATGGAGGTAATGCAATTTCTGCAATGTTATCTACAGGAGTTTCAGCCGATCAAATTAAAGTGTATCGCTCATGTATGTACGTGATGATGCCTTTATTAGCGCAACGAATGAAACTTAAATCGGTTAAGGATGGTATAATTCCAAATGAGGTGCGTGTTCGTTATAGAGTAAATAAACCTTACCAACGCTTTAAAACTTCTGTAACAAACAATAATGGCCGTCCTCATTATGAGTTTGATACTAAAAACATCGCTACCCAATCGAATGTTGCCGCAGCGAAGAAAGGCGTAGAAAAAATTAATGTGGTTCCAAATCCTTATTACGGATACTCTCCTTCAAGCGATTATGAAGGCGATCAAATTGCCACCTATGTGAAGTTCACAAACTTGCCACAAAAATGTACTATTAGAATCTATACACTCAATGGTAATTTGGTTAAAACTATAAAGAAAGATGATAATTTGGTGGAAGCTAGATGGGATTTAAACAATGGAAGTAATGTGCCAATAGCAAGTGGTATGTATATCATTCATATCGATTGTGGTGACCTTGGAGTGAAGGTATTGAAATGGATGGGCGTTATGCGACCAGTTGATTTGGATTCCTTCTAAGCATTATTATTTAAAGTTATTATCTATTAATTAAAAAGAGATCATAAAAATGAAACGTTTAATATTAAGTCTTTCAGCATTAGCCATCGCCACATTAAGCTGGGCTGGTAATCCGGCTCGTACCGGAACCGCAGGAGCTACCGAGTTGATGATTAACCCATGGGCCAATAGCAGCGGATGGAATGGAGTGAACACCTCGAATGTAAAAGGGGTGGAAGCTTTCAATTTAAATATTGCTGGATTAACACAAATCAATAGCACCAATGTTGCGTTCTCGTACATCGACTATTTGCATCTAGCCAATATAAAAATCAACTCATTTGGATTGGCTCAAAAGGTGGGCTCATCATCTTATATTGGCCTTTCGGTATTCTCCATGAATTTTGGTAATATCGAGCGTACCGATGTAAATAATCCTGATGGAGGCATTGGTACCTACTCGCCACGATTCAATAATATCGCCTTGGGTTATGGTCATAAATTCTCGGATGCAATTTCGTGTGGATTGGTATTTCGTGCAATTTCAGAATCGGGTGCAAGCGATATTAAAGCGCGCACCGGATGTATGGATGCAGGAGTGCAGTATACAGGGAAATCGAAAGCTTCAATAAAAAGTGGACTTAAAGGACGTGATATTCATTTAGGCATTTCATTGCGTAGTGTAGGTGTGAATGGCACGTTCGCTGGAGATGGATTGTCGTATAATATTATGGATGCTGGTGGTGTACAACGTACCATGCAAATTCGTTCAGCAGCTTTTCAATTACCTACACAATTGCATATTGGTGTTGCTTACGATATTCGTTTAGATAGGGATTCATTAAATTACCATAATCGCTTATCAATTGCAGGGAACTTCACTTCAAATGCTTATGCCAATAACCAATTAGGATTAGGATTCGAGTATGGTTACAAGAAAATATTTGCAATACGTGCAGGTTATCAATACGAAGATCAAATTATGAATAGTGAATTACGTATCAATGCTTTTAGTGGCATTGCTGCTGGTGCAAGTATTTATATTCCAATTAGCAAAGGCGGAGGCGATAACTTATTGGCTTTCGATTATTCGTTCAGAGATAGCCGTATTTTAGGAGCTACACACAGTTTCGGTATTCGTATCGATTTAGGTGATAGCGAGTAAACAATTTTAGTACAATTTTTTTCGAAAAAATAGCGTAATTTCGCCTCAAGAATAAACGTTCCTGCCAGATTGGTCGGGACGTTTCTTTTTTGTGTAACCGTTATAAAACCATACCCATGTCAGAACTACAATATTTCACTCAAGAGGGCTTAGATAAAATTAAAAACGAACTAAAGCACTTAAAATCAGTGGAACGCGAGATTATTAAACAAGCTTTGGCTGAAGCCCGCGATAAAGGCGACCTTTCTGAGAATGCCGAATACGAAGCAGCCAAAGAGGCGATGTCTCATAATGAAACACGCATTATTCGTATACAAAACATCATTGCCAATGCCCGGGTAGTGGATGAACGCGACCTTGATTTAAAATCCGTTACGGTATTGAGTAGGGTTCGTTTTTTGAATCATAAATTAAAGAAAGAACAAACCTTTAAAATTGTTTCTGAAAGTGAAGCCGATTTTAAAGAAGGAAAAATATCAATGAAGTCACCAATAGGCTCTGCATTAATGGGCAAAAAAGTAGGTGATAAATTTGAGGTAGAAGTACCCGCAGGTAAACTGAAATTAGAGATTCTTGAAATCAGTCGTTAAATACTAACGTAACCAGGCTTCTGGATTTTGTTTCTCAGTGTTCTTCCAAATTTCCAAGTGTAGTTCTGTTTTATCATCATCCTCGCTTTTCATAATTACTCCAATGGGAGTCCCAATGGCCACTTGGCTGCCAACAGAAACGCTTACTGATTTTAGTTTGCAATACACCGAATAGTAATTCCCGTGACTTATAAGTACGGCAGTTCCCATACCAGGAACCGGAAATATGGCGCGAACCTCACCTTTGAAAATTGCTTTTGCTATTGCTCCATCACTTGTTGCGATATCTACTCCATTGTTCTCCGTTTGAACATTAGGTATGGTAGGATGTGGGTGCACACCAAAGGGACGGATTACATAACCCTTATCCACTGGCCATGGAAGCCTGTTTTTATTTTTCTCAAAATCGGCACTCAAGGCATTTCCTGCTTCGGTATTATTCCTATTGGTAAATGATGATTCTTTTTTCGTTTCGGTTTTTGTCTCAGTAGTTTTTGTAGCAGCCTTCTTACGTGCCTCTTCTTCGGCTTTGCGTTTGGCCGCTTCTATTTCCTTAGCAATAGCATTTGCAATGGCCCTATCGAGCTGACGAATTTGGGCTTCTTTAGCTAGTAAATCTTTGCGCATCTGTGCCTCTTTTCCTTTGAGTTGAGAAAGCATCACCGCCTCGGTTTTTTTATCACTTTCTAACTCTGCCTTCTGTGAACTACTCGCATTAATGAGTTCTTCCTTGGTACGCTTGGTTCCAGTAAGGTCTTCGATTCTTTGATTGAGTTTGTTTTGTGTTTCATTTATCTCGGCAGCTTTTTGTTTGCTATAAGCGCCAATTTGTTGCAAGTAGTTGAGATGCTGGTAGGTTTGGTTGAAGTCTTTTCCTGATAGTACAAACGCCATTTTATCGGTCATGGTACGATTCTTATAGGCTTCGTATACCATGGCGGCATATTGTCTCTTTAATGCATTCAAACTCTCTTCAAGTTTTTTGATGCTGTTTTCAAGATATCCGATTTCATTGCTTAACATATCAATCTCGCCAGCAGCCGTTGAAATAATATCTTGGCGAACTTTTATCTGACGCGAAAGTGTTTGCAATTCGTAAAGCGACTTTTTCTGTTTGTTATTATTCTCCTTCAGATAGTTTTTTGTTTGCTCTATCTCGAGTTGTTTTTGCTTGCGACGTTGCTCCAATTGCTTACGCGTTTGGGCTTGAGCCACAAAGCCTATCAGAAGGAATACGATGAATAAATATTGATGCTTTAACATTAGTATTTCATTTTAGTATAACTCGATGGAATATTAAATTTAATTTCGATGGGAGCATTCACCGAAACATTGGTGTAATTTAAAAGTATTGTCGCTTTCTTTCCTTTTGAAAGTGCTTCAATTTGAATATCGAAAGGTAAGTACTCGGTTTCTATATATTGAAAATCGGCATACTGTACATTTATTTTATCCTGTGTAGCATTGTCGGTGATGATATTGCCAAGAATACGGAATAGCTTGGTTACAACCAGGTTTTCTTGGAGTGTATTCGAAGTGCAATGTGCTTTATAGTAATTGGTAATGCTATCGGTGGCAAAGGAACTATTAATGAAGGCAGTATTCCCAATTATGATATTCTGAATCATCTCGTAATTTATTTCAGCCGCTGTGAACGATTTCAAAAAGTCGTACGATTCACGAAGGTATCGCCCATTAATTTTATCCATCACCTTGATACTATCGCGGGTGAATAAAATTCGAACAGCTTCGATTCCTAGGGCCGGACTTGCACTCATCCATATTGCCGAATCGGAAACACTTCTCAAGGTAATCATCAAACTCAATTCACTGCCATCATTTCCTTTGAATTCGGTTTTAACTTTTGCATTTAAAGTATGATATTTAAAGTTATGGTTGATAACGCTATCGTATAATGAAAATGAAGAATGGGTAACAATGGCTTTCTCTTCAGCCTTTGCTTTCTGAATTTCCTTATGATGCTTGCATGCACTTAATGTAATAAAGCTTGAAAGGCCAATAAGCAGATAAAAATAATTTCGTTTCATGATTATTCGATAAGTTTCCCAGTATTAATTTTTTGATTCAAACTTTGAGACGTATTCCCATGATCCCGAGCTATTTTCCAATAAGCAATTGCGCTATCTATTTGTTGCAACTGAAAATACACATCACCCAAATGCTCATTTAGAACACTGTTTTTGGGTTGTTGTTCCAATGCTTTTTCTAAATAAACTTTCGCCTCGGCAAATTTCTTCTCCTGATATAGAATCCAGCCGTAGGTATCGAGATATGAAGCATTCTTAGGGTCAATATCCAAAGTTTTCTTCGACATCTGTTCGGCCTTTTCCAGTTTCTCTTTTCTTAACGATAAATAGTAAGAATAATTGTTTAAGGTTTCTAAGTTGGCAGGGTCTAATTCCAGAATTTTATCAAAAGCGTCATCACTTGCAGCAAAGTTTTTTAGTTCATTGTTCGCATCTCCCATAATGGAGAGCAATTGTATGAGCAACTGTGTTTTATCAGAGCCCATTTCATATCCAATTTTTGCGGTTGCCGCTGCAGTAGAATAATCATTTAGAAGTTGAGCAAAATGGGCCTTATAATAATAAAAAACCGCTTGTGCGGGGAATGCTTCAATGGCATCTTCCGAGTGGCCACGGGCTTCTTCATAGTTTTTGAGTTGATCTTCACATTGAATTAAATTTTGCCACATGCTGAAACTGCTATGATTGCTTTTTAGCACCAACAAGTAATAACGTTTTGCTTCAAGATACTGATCATCATAATAAAGAATATCAGCGTAAATCATATTGCAAGCATCATCTTCTGGATGCGCTTGCACAAGTAGCGCTCCCAATTCTTTGGTATGCGACTTTGTGGTGATGCTGCGATCCATCACTGGAATATAAGAAGAGAGTATTTCCAATTTTTTTCTAACATCTGCATCCGGATTTACAAATACGATTTTCAACTCCTCAAATGATTTCTCATTCTCAGCTTTGCTGCGATAAATACTAGCTAGTAATAAATGCGCTTCCGGCATTTGGGGTTCAGCAGTCAATACTTTCTTTAGCACTTCGTTGGCTTTGTCTTCTTCTTTAAATCCAAAATAAATTTCTGCAAGCGCTACTTTGTACCGGGAGCGGTTGGGGTATGCAGCAATTAATTTTTGCATCTCACTTATTGCAGCATCCTTTTTAGAGAGCTTGATATAAAGATCCTCCTTCTTGAAAGATATTTCTTCATTCACACCACTTATTTTTTCAAGCTTATCAAGACATCTTAAGGCATCGTTAAACTTCTTGGTGATGATATAGTTCTCTGAAGCATCAAAATAATAGGTCTCGTAAGTCTTGAATTTATCAGCGATATTCTCGAAGGCTTTGGCAGCTTCCGCCGATTTATCGGTCTTCTTTAAATCATCGGCAATGAGCAGCTGATACCATACATTTTTATCGTTGAGCTTTCCGGCTTCCTGTGCATAAGGGAGTGAAACTCCAAATTGATGGGTTAGGTTATACGCTTTGGCTAATAAATAAAGGGTGGCATCGTTTTTAGGGTCGAGCACCACGCATTTCTTGAAATAGTTGATGGCATCATTATAATTACCTAAAATTAGTTGCTTATTTCCTTCATAGAATGCCGCATCAAAGGCACGCTGGTCACTTTCTTTAAGTCGATTGGATTGACCGGAATTGTTGCCGTTGGTAGCCACTTGCTGATTTTTGCATGCCAAGAGAATCAACAACAAAAGGAAAGGAAAAAGGCGAATGGCTTTCAAGAAATAGGGTTTGAATTAACGAATCAAAAATACGTCATTGAAGGCTCATTTCAAAAGGATTGTGCTAAAGGTTGTTACTTTGTGCCAAGGGTAATTAAATTAGCATAGTATAGCCCTCTTTCGGGAGCCGTTAGCGAATTCAAAAACACAGTAGCATCTTCCGATGGCTGCTCAGTTATTGTTAGATCACAGCTCATTGCTGTTGATGTAAAATCATTGAAGAACAAGCTCTTCTTATATTTCAAATATTTTTGAATATAGGTATTTGCCAAGGCCTCATCGTGCGCTACGCTTTCGTCATTGATACCGAATCGCTGTTCATTTTTAAAAGCATCTTTAAGTAGCATATTACATTCATAAAAACGCAAATATTCATTCATAGCCCATTCATGATTTGTTTCTGTAAGGAAAACAATATTGGCTCGTTTGGCTTGCTCATTCGATTCAAGTTTTAATGAGATGGCTTGGTACTTACCAAATCGATTCTCCCATTGAATGGCATGTTGTAGATACATGAAAAAGCTAAATCCTAAAAAGGCAAATGTTAAGATTCGCGCATAGGAACCAAAAAGCCGGAAAGCCACCACCAGCGCAATCAACAAAGGGGTATGCATGAGTAATGAATGCCTTGTTTCATAACCATGAGTAGATACGTGCTTGCCCACCAAGGCGTAAGGGAGAATGGCGAAAACTGCTAAAATCAATGCGGTGATTAGCAATTTGAAATTAATTTTTTCGATTGAAACAGATTTGATTTTTAATGCTATTCCAATGGTTAACAGCATCGCTATTCCAATATAAATTGCACCACTAATTGGATCGCTTTTTAAAAAATGAAACGCATTCACAAAAGGAGTGAGGCTCGTGTTTACCAGGCTTTTGGCCAGTTCATTAATGGGTTGCATTCCATGCAATGAGATGGTATTATAGCCGTCTTCTTTATAAAATGCAGCTCGAGGGAAGAAGGAATTGATGAAGATATAATACAAGAAGGGCAGTGCAATAAAGAACCAGAATGTTTTGATAAAACCTATGACACGCTGGAACCAGGCCTCGGATTCATGTTTCTTAAACAGGAAAAAACAAAACATCAAGGCCACATAATAAACCAGGAATGATTGAATATTAAATGCTACTAAAAAACAGAAAACAGAAAGCACAGCAAATCCTTTTTTTTCGGTGTATTGAGAATGCATAAAACCTGCAACACCTATCGTAAATGCCAGCATCGAAACATAATATGGAAACATGATAATATGTTGCCACATGGCATAACTTGGGAAGAAGAAACTACCAACACAAACGAAATAAACTTCAAAGTGAGTTAGTGATGTATTATTGAGGAGCACCTTGGAAGTTACAAGTGCGGTAAGACCAAAAATAAGTATAGAGAATATTTTGAAAATGATTAGATACTGAGGCAGGATAGCCACAGCGCGCATTTCATAATAGCTTAGTGGCACACTGCTGTCGAAGAATAATTTTTTCACACTCGAGAAATTATTTGAATCATAGAGATGTTGTTGTACTGCACTATCCCATACACACATTGGACTGAAGGCAAATGGCAATTGCAATAGAAGTAAAGGGACAAAATACCACCACCATTTTATTTTCATCATGAATACTATTGAGGAGTCAGGATTCCGTTATTCTCTATAAAATATTCATCATGAATACTTTTCCATTTTCCATCGGAAACTTTAATGAGCTTGTTCCCTTCTTTGTCAACCCAGCCATGTTGCTTTGCAGGATTTCCATATACCAAAGCATAATCAGGAACAGCACGTGTAACCACGGATGCGATGCCGGTCATCGCATATTTTCCTATAGTAACACCAGCAAGAATGGTGGAGTTGGCACCTAAAGAAGCTCCCATACCGATATGTGTACGTTCGGCGGTTTTATATTGCTGGCTTCTTGGGCGAACATCATTCGTGAATACTACATTGGGTCCTATAAAGGCATTATCTTCAACGGTAATTCCATCCCAAAGATAGATGCCGCATTTTAAAGTGACATGATTTCCGATTAGCACATCATTCTCTATGAAGCAATGATCACAAATATTGCACTGCGCTCCAATACGTGCTCCTTCTAAAATATTTACAAAGGCCCAAATTCTTGTACCATCTCCTATTTGAGAAGTGGCAACAAGGGCTGTGCTATGAACACTAATTGTTTTTGAATTCATCGTAATCGCGTATATAATCTTTTTCGTTATAATCGGCGGAGGCTAGGCTTAGCATCACAGCATTATGACTAAATTGCATTACATGCCAGTACATTGGTGGGATGTATAAACCAATATTTGGGTTTTCAAGAATATGTACAGTAGTATCCCCAGCTTGTGATTCATTGGTTACTACAATTTTTCCAGAAACAGCCACCAGCACTTGTTCTAACTGATGGTGTGCATGTCGGCCTCGTGTAATCATCTGTGGTGTATAATAGCTCCAAAAAACACGTTTAATTTCGAAAGGTATTGTTTGAAGCGATTCGGCAATCGAGATGTATCCAATCTCGGGAGCGCCAATGGCTTTCAATTCGATGAGATAAGGTTCTTTTTTTTCAGTCATACGTAGGTTGTTGTTTACAGCCATTATACCTCTAGAAGTAAGCGTTCCGGGTTTTCGAGAATTTGTTTTACTTTAACTAAAAATCCTACACTTTCTTTTCCATCGATAATACGATGATCGTAACTTAAGGCCACATACATGATTGGACGAATAATAATTTGTCCGTCGCGAACAATAGCACGTTCAACAATATTATGCATTCCTAAAATTGCCGATTGGGGTGCATTGATAATGGGGGTTGATAGCATGCTGCCAAACACGCCACCATTGGTGATGGTGAATGTTCCTCCCGTCATCTCTTCAATGGTAAGTTTGCCATCGCGAGCCTTTCCAGCCATATTTAGAATTTCTTTCTCAATTTCGGGCATCGTGAGTTTTTGTGCATTTCGTAATACGGGCACTACCAATCCTTTTTCGGTGCTCACGGCAATACTTACATCGCAATAATCATAATATACGATGTTCTCATTTTCGAGTTGTGCATTCACTGATGGGAAGGCTTGTAAAGCTTCACAGCAAGCCTTGGTGAAGAAGGACATAAATCCTAATCCAACCCCGTGTTTTTCTTTAAATAAATCTTTGTAGCGTGCACGCAAATCCATGATAGGTTTCATGTCTACTTCATTGAATGTAGTGAGCATGGCAGTCTCATTTTTTACGGCCACGAGTCTTCTGCTAATGGTCTTGCGTAAACTACTCATGCGCTCCACACGCACTCCACGAAATTTTAGATCATTATTTTGAAACCCTACTTGCTTATCAAAATTCATTTCTGCTTTTGGAGCAGATGCTGGTTTAGGTGCCTGCTTGGTAATTTCAACTTTAGCTTCGGGGGCTTTTGCAGCGGGCTTTTCGGCAGGAGTGTTTTTTATTGATTCGTTGCTAGAAGTATCGGCAGTGGGAGCAACCACATCATCAGTATTTAAGATACAGATTATCGCACCAACGGCGATGGTATCACCTTCGCTTGCAGTTAATTTAGTAATGGTACCAGCCACAGGGGCATTCAATTCGAAGGTTGCTTTATCCGATTCGAATTCGGCAATTACTTCATCCATTTGCACGGTATCACCTTCTTTTTTGTAATATTTTCCAACGGTTACTTCACTGATGGATTCACCTACTGCGGGTACTTTAATTTCTAACATGAGATCTGTGGCTATTCGCTTTTGCGCAAAGGTACACTTTTGTCAAAGCTATGCCAAAATAAGGAGGATTTGAAGGATATAGTACAAATGAGATTATTGTTATGAAGTTCAATTGATCTATATGGATTATCGCTATTAAAACAATTGGAAAAGAAAATCGTGACAACCTTCCTTTTTCAAAGTAGGGTTCCCAAAAAATTGTAATTTAGCCCCGTGTATTTTTTTAATAAAATAGTATTAATTACGGGTGCCTCATCAGGTATTGGTGAGGCTTTGGCCTATGAATTTGCTGCTCAAAATGCCACGGTACTTTTGTGTGCTCGAAACATCGGCGAATTGCAACGGGTGAAAGCCAATATTAAAAGTCCCTGCGAAATATTTGTTTGTGATGTTACCGACTATGCTGCCGTGGACGCCATGGTTGGGGCTATTTT
>CANLPK010000034.1 GCA_947492885.1 Bacteroidota bacterium | reverse complement strand
ATACACCCAAGCACTCGTATCTACTGACGGTTGACCTCCATCAGCAGCAGCTACGGGAGCTTTGGCGACAGCAGGTGCTGGCGCATTTTCTACGTAAACCAAAATATTCTTAATGTCACCATCCGATAAATTACCGAAAGCACTCATTTGAATACCTTTGTATTCATTGAAAATGGCAATAGCCTCAGGGTCATTGGTAGCCCTAAGTGCTGCATTGTCTTTTACCCATTTGATAATCCAAGCTTCCTTACGTCGGCTGGATATTCCACGCAGTGCCGGGCCGGTTACTTTTTTGTCGAGGGCATGACAAGTGGCGCAATTGGTTTTAAATAGCTTTTCGCCGTTTGTGAAACCAGGGTCTTTCGTCATATCGGCAGCAAAAGCTCCGAATCCAAAAACCAGGATAACAGTTAACAAAGCAAATACTTTCTTCATGTTAAAATGCAGCATATTTTTTAGTATAACAATTGATTGTGAATGTGATTTTAGAAAATGACAAATAATTGACATTGCACTAAAATTGCGCGCAAAGTTATTTTAAAAATCTATATAATGAAAGGAAAAATCTAAGAATTATTAACAAAATAAAACCACCTTATTTCGGACAAAAAGGTACCCATTGATTGGATTGAAACTCAATAAAATTAGGGGTAGTGATTTTTTAAAGCGGATGTCTCACCTGAATAGCAAGCCAAAGGTGCCTCGGTTTTCTACAATGAACCAGGCGCCAACAAGCATTATTTTATTCAGATGGGAAATAGTGATAAATCACATTTTTGGTCTTTTTCCGGATTCATGAAGTACCATTCACCTTCTCAAATTCACCACTCACCGATAATATGTGGTGGTTGACCTAATTCCAATATTTGGCTTGAAAATGCTCCCTACATTTGTACCATAAAATTAAAAAATTCAATATCATGCAAGTTCAAAACGAAAATTCAAACAACCAAAACCCTATGGAAGATTGGGCAGTAAGCCATCGTAGAGGTAAAGTGATCGGTGGAGTGATTCTTATTATCGCAGGATGTTTGTTTTTTGCCCGAGAATTAGGTGTTCTCTTCCCTAATTGGCTATTTACCTGGAAAATTCTACTCATCACCATTGGAGTATATATTGGTATTAAACATAGTTTTAGAGGATTTGGCTGGATGATACCTATTCTAATCGGCTCGGCTTTCTTGGTTCAAGATATCATTCCAACAATTGCAATCAGCCACTTTATTTGGCCAATAGCATTTATTTTGTTCGGTTTAAGTATGATATTCCGACCAGGGAGAGATTATACAGGCAGATATTCTAAGTGGTACAAGGATTCGGGGAATTATTCCAGCAACTCTGGATGGAAAGAAGAAATTAGAGGAGATGATTACCTGGAAATCAATTCGGTATTTGGGAGGGTTCAAAAGAGTGTTATTACTAAGGATTTCAAGGGAGGAGAAATCAATGTGGTATTTGGAGGTGCAGAAATTAATTTGACTCAGGCCGATTTTAATGGTCGAGTAACTTTAGAGATCAATACCGTATTTGGAGGTTCGCAAATCATTGTTCCATCCAATTGGGAAATAAAATCGGAACTAACTGCCGTGCTTGGCGGTGTGGAAGATAAAAGAATGTTCCATAAGGATTTCTCAAGTGAAAACTCAAAAGTGCTAGTTCTTAAAGGTGCTGTGGTTTTTGGAGGCATTGAAATTAAAAGCTATTAAACAAAATAACGATTAAAGAGTTTATATGAGCTGGTATTTAGCATCCTTGGTTTTTCAGATACATATCTCTTCACATCATACCAAACAGCAATTCGAAACACAATGGCGATTGGTGGAAGCGGAGACTGAGAAAGGCGCTTACGAAAAACTTCAGCTATTAGGCTTACAAGAGCAAGATAGCTTTGTCAACGACAAGAATCAAATTGTGCAGTGGGAATTTATCGGCACCCCGAATATTCAGAAACTCGATAACTTAAACAATGGGATCAAATTGTTATCCAATATCATTGAACCAGAGGAAGGGATTCAATATCGCACCTTCATTAGTGAGAGATCCAAAGCCAACGAAATAAAATACGAAGGATTCGCTTAATTTGCATCACTACATTGACTAAATCTTCTGTTACATATCTGCAATTACTAATTGGCTATACCAGCTGGTGGTTATTCTGGTTTGTTTCTCAGTTTCTATTGCTTCATCATTATGGGGTGAACTTTGAAACCGCGATCATTGACGCATTAGTATCAAATTTGCTTCTCGCCATTGGTGGCTTTATCATTCAAAATACCTATCGCTACTATCAACCGGGCTCAGGCAATCGATTCCAAAGTGTGGGAGGGGGCATTATTCTTATTATTCTTTTAGTTCAACTATCCCGTTTAACAGTAGGTTTCATCTATTCAGATGATTTGGTTTTTCTGCATTTTTTCGATGAATCCATCCCAGTACGTTATGCTTTTTTTACCTTGATGATTGTTTTTCTTACGGCCTTTAGCTGGTTGTGGTATGGAATGAAAGAACAGAGTGAAATAAGAAGTAGAAGACAAGAAGCAGAGAAACTCCTGAAAGACGCAGAATTGAGTAGGCTCAGGCAACAACTCAACCCGCACTTTTTGTTCAATAGCTTAAATTCCATTAGTGCACTCGCAAGCTCTAAGCCGGAAATAGCTCGCAAGATGATTCAACAACTTTCCGAATTCTTAAGAGGCACACTTAAAAAAGATGAATTAGAATTGGTGACATTTGATGAAGAAATGCATCACCTTAGTTTGTATCTAGAAATAGAAAAGGTGCGTTTCGGTCACCGATTGAATATTGAAATTGAAACAAGTGAAGATTCTAAATTGATGAAGTTACCCAGTCTATTACTTCAACCTATAGTAGAGAACGCAATCAAGTTTGGACTCTATGATACCACCGACCAGGTTACCATCGTTATTAATGCACGTGTGGAGGCATCGATGCTCGAAATGATAATTGCCAATCCATTCGACATGAATAGTGCAATGCAAAAGCAAGGCGACGGATTTGGATTAAGTTCAGTACAACGGCGATTGCAATTAATCTATGCACGCCCCGACCTATTGACGATTAGCAAACAAGAAAATAAATTTACCACCCGAATTCTTATCCCTCAACTATGATTAAAGTAATCTTAATCGACGACGAACCATTGGCTAGGACATTGATATCTGAATATTTACAATCGTATCCTGATATGGAAGTTGTTGCCGAATGTGGAGATGGATTTGAAGGAGTGAAAGCCATTTCTCAATTCCATCCCGATTTAATTTTCTTGGATATTCAAATGCCTAAGATTAATGGATTCGAAATGCTCGAACTGCTTGATGTGGTGCCTGCAGTGATATTTACCACAGCCTTTGATGAGTATGCTGTAAAGGCTTTTGAATCGAATGCCACCGATTATTTGCTTAAGCCATTTAGCCAGGAGCGATTTGATAAAGCAATGCAAAAATGGCTTGGACAGAGAGCGTTAGAAATTAGTGTGACTGACAAAAGTACAAGTACTCGTTTCAATCATTCAGAAGAATCATCGAGAGTGGTAGTTAAGAATGGAACAAAAATTAAAATTATACCAACCTTGGAAATTATCTATTTGGAAGCATACGATGATTATGTGAAAATATATACCAACGAAGGATACCAGTTGAAGAAAAAAACAATGAGTTATTTCGAATCAGTATTCGATCCAGTATATTTTCTAAGAGTTCATCGTTCTTTTCTTGTGCAACTCAATCAAATTACACGCATCGAAATGGTTGATAAAAATGCGCATGCAGCCTTATTGAAAAATGGAGTGGAAATTCCATTAAGTCGTTCTGGCTATCTAAAACTTAAGGAGATTCTGGGCGTATAAAGCTAGGAATTATTTAAGATTTTTTTCCTGGGCACTCGTTTATATTCTTCATCTTTGTAAGTATGAAACTGTTACTACTACATGGCTTTTGTGAGGATCACCGCATTTGGGATGAGATGCTTACGCATTCCGAATATAAAAGTGAAATTATTTGTATCGATTTGCCAGGTTTTGGTAATCATGCCTCCTATTATAAAGAAGCAACTAGTGTAGAGAAGATGGCTGACTTTATAAAAGGTCAGATCACAAAACTTGAATTAGAAAAATTTCTACTTGTTGGTCATTCATTAGGAGGTTATGTAACCCTTGCCTATGCTGAGAAATTTCCAAATGATTTGGCGGGCATTGGACTATTCCATAGCACTGCAGCTGCCGATTCGGAGGAGAGAAAGGAGGCTCGTTTAAAAACTATCGAGTTCGTAAAAACGAATGGGGCAGAGGCATATCATAGGGTACTTATACCCAACCTGTTTCGAATTGAAACAAGGCATGACTTGATCAATCAAACTATAGCATTGGCTCGATTGGCAAAATCGGATGGCATCATTGCTGCATTGGAAGCGATGCGCAATCGCCCTGATAGAACCCAATTACTTCATGAATATCAAAAACCGGTATTGTTCGTTGCTGGTGAAAAGGATGCGCTCATTCCTAAATCGCAAATAATGCAACAGGCCGCTTCTTGTGAAATTGCAATGACAAGGGTATTAGAACATAGTGCTCATATGGGGCAGCTCGAAGAACCCAAAGAAAGCGCTGCTATCATTGATTATTTTATTGAATTTTCGGAGCATTTTAGTCTTGCTTCATCCTAATACCTGAAAATCATTCGGCACGATTCCAAATTTTCCAACTCTCTTCCGCTTGAATCTCTAGCATCTCTTTCCCGTTTTTTATTTGAGCTCCTTGGGCCTTGCATTGGCTCAAAAATAAAGTTTCTTCTGGGTTATAAATTAAATCAAAGCATAGGTGCTGTGATGAAATTGCATGATAAGGTAAAGTAGGCGCTTCCTCAATATTGGGAAAGGTACCGAGAGGAGTGCAGTTAATGATGATTTGATATTGAAAGAGAAGAGTGTTTGTCACTTCTGAATAGCCAATTTCTCCTGCTTCGGGTTGTGTCGATACCAATTGGTATGGAATACCTAATTGTTTAAAAACAAAACACACCGACAAAGAAGCTCCACCAGTGCCTAATACAAGCGCCTGTTGATGCTCCGATGTTAATAATGGCACCAAAGATTTTTCAAAACCAATAATATCAGTATTGAAACCTTCCCAGCCATTGCCAATACGTTTCACGCAATTTACAGCGCCAACTCTTTTTGCACGGGAATCAATCGAAATAAGAAAGGGTATAATTTGTTCTTTATAAGGGATGGTAACATTGAAACCTTCCAATTCATTACTTTCCAAAAACAAGGCAAGCTGATCGGAATTGGGAATATCAAAATTATCGTACATACAATCTGGTTTATTCTCGTTAAGGAATTTAGCCTCAAAATACTTTTTAGAAAAGCTATGAGTTAAGGGTGTTCCAATAAGGCCAAATTTCCGCGATAACATTTTCTTACTTTTTGTTGAAGAAACGCATTTGCACAAACTGGTAAAAAACAGGAATGAGCGAAACTCCAATAATTCCAAGAATTACCATCTCGATATGTTTCTGTACCCATTCATTATGAGCAAATGCATAACCACATAAAGATAGAGTGGCTACCCAAAGGATGGCTCCCAAAACGCAAAATAAAATGTATTTACTATATTTCATACTTCCTGCACCAGCTACAAATGGAGCAATGGTGCGTATGATAGGAGCAAAGCGGGCAAGAATAATTGCTTTACCTCCATGCTTCGCATAAAATGTTTCTGTTTGTGTGATATATTCTTTTTTCAAAAACAAAATACGTTCTCGCTCCTTGATTTTCGCTCCAAAGAACTTGCCGATAAAATAATTGAGATTGTCGCCACAAAGGGCTGCAATAACCAATAATGGAATCACGATAAAAATACTAATTCCGCTGTTTCCTGTAATAGCGCACACCGCACCTACCGCGAAGAGTAAGGAGTCGCCAGGCAATAAAGGCATCACTACCAACCCCGTTTCGGTGAAAATAATGAGGAACAAAATAACGTAAACTAGCCAACCATAAGTGTTAGCGAGGCTTTGCATCCCATCTGGTGTGGTAAGCTGATGTATTAAATTTTTGATAAAGTCCATAAAATAAAATGTTCGCAAAAGTCGTTAATACATATATCATAAAAAAATAAACTATATTTGTATTATGAAATGGGTCACTAAATTTTCATTATTGCTTGTGGTAGGAGCTATGTTACTATTGGGAAGTTGTTCCAAAAAAGGAACAGCCAATAATGGTGGCAAGCGCATCAAGAGCAATTGTGGATGCCCCCACTTCTAAAAGCAAAGAGTTGTTATTTATGATACTTTGGTGCAATTATTGAAACCTCACCATAAATCATCTTTAATACTTTATATACCATGAAAACCTTCAAAAATTTCGCTCTGATTGCCATCGTCTTCAGTATTTTGGCCACTGCTTGTAGCAGCAACAAATCGGTTAACAGCCGCACCTACTCTAAAAAACACACTAGCTGTAATAGCTTCTAAGTTTTTTAATCTTTAAAAAATAATCTCCGGTAAATTTTATAAATGCCGCCCCCCCCTAATTTTTGCAATAGATAAATTTTCATGAGCATCCATGGTTCACGAATTCGGTTCATGAAAATCACCCACTTCGAAAAATGGCTTGCAACAATCTTCAAATGATCCTTATAATTTTGTTTGCGTTTTAGGTAGCTTTCGCCAACTACTTCATAAAATGCTATCGTTTTAGGAACATAACTACTTTGCAACCCACTCTTTAAAAAGCGCACAAACCATTCTTGATCGGCTAAAATTGGGTATTCCATATACTCATAGTTTCCAATGGATTCAAATGCCTTGCGATGGGTAAACACCGCCTGATGGCATAGACCAACCCGGTAATGAAAATCAGCTATTTGTACTGCCTTGCCTTGCGTATAATCGCTACCACTTGGATGATTCTTGGTTCGGATATCTCCATAAATCATCATAGTGGAATCCGAAATTGTACTATCAAAGAATGAACTTAAAACATCAGCATTATAGAACGTATCACCGGCATTTAGGAAGTAGAGCCAGGTACCCTTCGATTTAGAAAAGCCTTTATTCATGGCATGATAAATTCCGTAATCATTTTCACTTATCAAATGTATACGATCTCCGTATGACCTAACCAGGTCTTGGGTTCCATCGTTTGAGTTGCCATCGATAATCCAATATTCATAGTTGGTGAAGCTTTGTTGCAACACACTTTGAATCGTTTCATCCAGCATTTGTTTTGCATTGAATGTAACAGTGATTATTGTAATTAATGGAGTCAAAATTGGAAGCCGTCTATAACGGTAAAATTAATTTAAAATTCGCGATGATAACTATGCTTGAAGTGCTTTTAAATTTGCTTCAGTCAATCGAAAAACGGTCCATTCATCCAAAGGATTTGCTTGAAGCGATTTGTAAAATTCAATGGCAGGGGTATTCCAATCGAGTACCACCCATTCCATGCGGCCGCAATTGTTTTCAACAGCCACTTTTGTGAGATGTAAAAGCAGTTCTTTTCCAAAACCTTTTCCTCGATACGTTGGCAAAACAAATAAATCTTCGAGATACAATCCATACTTGCAAAGGAAAGTAGAGAAGTTGAAGAAATAAACAGCATAACCTACTGGGGTGCCTTGATAATATCCGATATAACAAAATACTTTAGGATTCGGTCCAAAGAATGAAGTCTCTACATCTGAAATGGTAGCGACCATCTCATGCGCCAACTTTTCGTAAATAGCAATTTGTTCAATGAAATAATGGATGAGAGATGCATCTTCGAGAGTCGCCAACTTGATATTAAAGTCGGGGATTGAAGTACTTAAAATGGAACTCATTTAGTTGTTAAATAACCAAGCTTGTGGGTTTTCCGTAACATGTATTTTTTGCAGAAACTGTTGTGCTTCCGAGTCGGATTTAAAACCACCATAACTTACCATATTAAGTCCTTTGGCATTGGTTCCTGCAATATAGGCCTGATAGCCTTTAGCCTGCAATTGCTTCACAAATTTCTCGGCATTACCAGCAACTCCAAAGGAGCCACCAATAATATGAAAATGATTTGTTGTTGAAGATTGGTTTGTTGCTTTAGTCTCTTCTGGAATTGGAGCTGTTTTCACTTCGGCTGGGGCAGTTTCAACCGGAGCAATTGCTTCAGGTTTTGTGGGCTCCGGTGTAGTACTATTAGAAGTTATTGGATTTGCTTCCGTAGCAGGGGTATTGCTTTCCGCTGGTTGTACCGCTGTAGTCGAAACCTGATGAGTAGGTTTGAAAATACTGCTAATATTAAAATCGGCTTTTTGTATTAAACCACTCTGCTGACTCAATAAACCGAGGGTTAAAGGCAATGCAATAAGTAAGGTTCCATATACCCATTTGCGACTGCGTTGTGCTGTGGACTTCTCAAGTTTTATTGGTTGTGTTCGGTGTGATACCTTTTCAATTTCGTGCTGTTTCTCTTGCTCACGAAAAATCTTGCGAATTGTAATTGGGAACAATCCGAATGTTTCCTTTGAAAAATTAATATCGGCCTCTGGAATGAATACTGTCTTGTTTTCTGAGTTTAGATAGAAATCACCAATTCCCTTTAGTGCATAATGTTTCTTTAATGATATCTCACTCTTAATCTGCAATACATATTCATTGATTTCACGATTTGCTTCATCAAAGGAAATACCCTTCAACTTCGAAAAATGATTGGCTAATAATCCGTCGTTTTGAGTAAGATTAATATTAAAAGCCACAATTTTACGTGCAGGCTCTACCCGCTGCTGTATTTCATTGATTTTACTCGGGAGTCGGTTTGCTATAAAGCCACCAAAGCCGGGTAGAATAACACAGTTATGCTCGTATAATAGTTCTATAAGGTATTGTGTTGCCATAATATCAGAAGTCAAAAATAAGTAAAAACCCGAATATCGTTTACCTTTTCTTTAAAATGGGTCATAAACTTCAAAAATCACAAATATGAATTTATTGAAAACCTGTTGTATTGCCCTATTGTTTGCGGCATGCACAAAACATGAGAATTCGCAATCAACTTCAGGGAAATCCGGAAATGAAACGGATGCAATGGATGTTTCTTTCACGGCACCTGTAGTATCGGCTAATGGATTAACATCAGAAGCCCAAGCATCTCAAAAGATTATTAAAACTGCGCAGCTTTCGCTCACAACCACAAATTACAAGGAAAGTGAAGCGCATCTAAACCGCTTGATAAGCCAATTCAAAGTGCTTGTTCAGGAGCGGAATACGAAGGAAGAATCGGGTAGCCTGAATGGCAATTATACTTTTAGAGTCAATGCAACCGAATTAGAAATAGTCCTTGATTCGCTTAGAACAATCGGATTTGAGGTAACCCAGGATGAGATGAAATCGGAGGATGTGAGTGCCGACTTTACAGATACAGAACTTAGAGTAAAAACCAAACGAGCCATCTATGCCCAATATCTAGCATTAATTAGCAGTGCGAAGAATGTTGAAGAAGTATTGAAGGTGCAAGAATGTGCACGTGTTTTACAAGAAGAAATTGAAACGATGGAAGGACATTTAAAACTGCTTTCGAGTCAGTCAGCCTATAGTACCATAATTTTTCAATTGAGTGTTATTCAACCCGAAATTGCTGTCAGCACTGGATTTTGGTTTCAAATGAAGAATGAATTTATTTCGGGTTTCGACTCCTTAAAAGATGTATCCCTTTCCTTAGTCGGGGCTTGGCCATTTTTAATTTTCATTGCGGGAATCTATTTGGGACGTAAGAGAATAAAGCGTTTTTTTGTAAGCAAATGGAACCCGGCATTATCATTATCAGAGAAGCAAGCATAACCGATATCAACCTAATTCAAGAAATAGGTCGCAAAACTTTTTATGATTCATTTATTGCAATTACTCCTGAAACGGCGATGCAAGTATATTTGAATCAGGCATTTAATCTTTCACAACTTACCCAAGAACTCAACCATTCGAATAGTAAATTCTACCTTGTTTATTTTGGCGAAAACTTGGCGGGCTACGGTAAAATAAATTTCCATAAATCGCCCTACGACTTGCCTGAAATGTCCGATGTGATGGAGATTCAAAGAATTTATATCGACCCGCCTTATCAAGGAATTGGAGCGGCACATCAATTAATGCTGGTTTTTTTCGAAGAAGCAAAAAAGCGAAGCCTCAAGAATATCTGGTTGAGCACTGGCTCCTTCAATAATAAGGCGCTACACTTTTATAAAAAGTACGGATTTAATAAAATTGGGAATCATGAATTTTGGGTAGGAGATGAGCTATTCGATGATGTGATTCTCTATAAAGAAATAACAGATTAACTATTTCTTTGCAGTCTTCTCTTTCTTTTGTTCTAAAACAGTAAGCGCAAAATCAAAAAACAAATCAATAGCTTCGGTAAATCGAAACTTATCACCCTCTAATTCTTCAATTAAATTAATACGAGAAAGACGTGCAAGAAAACGACGTGTATCACCAAAATCAATGCTTTCGAGCACATTGAAATATACCGAACCCCTTACCATTACATCAACTTGGTCGTATTCAAAAATGCTAAAACGAATAAGATCCTGGAAATTCTTTCCTTCATTATCCAATTCGTAAGAAATGATTCCAATGAATATCGTGATATCCCTTGAAAACTTCTCGTTACTTTCATTACTTGTTAAGAAGAAATAGGTTTTTTTCTGAAGGATATCATAACCAAACGAAGTATGAAAAAAAGCCTTATAGAATTCAATATTCGACTTGATGATTTCATATAACGGGTTGCTCTGAGAGAGAATAAATTTCCCGTCGAGTAATTCTTTGACAATTTGTTGGTGCTGATTAGGGTAATCCATTTTAAACTTCTTGCTTTGGTTTTTGGGTCACTTTTTTATCGATGGTAAGGCTTGGTACGTCTAGGGTAAGTCCGCTAAATTTTACTTCTGTGCGCTCAGAAGCATCAAAGGTGATATCATAATCTTCATCAAAAATTAGGGCGCTCATTGCGAAGAATTTATCGAAATCGAAATCTTGACGGGTAATTTCATTCTTCATTAGATTATTACTCCATAAAAAATAATTTTTAATAGGGAGAGATTGGGTGATAATCTTTTTGAATTTTACACGATCGAATACCCATGGCAACTCTATGTCTTTCTGACCATCGGCAGTATTTAAAATCACCTCATCTTGCTTTACCAATTGGTCCCAAATGTCTTTGGCTGCAAAGTATGCATCGGGGTCATAAGTAGCATGACGAGTGCGCTTGAGCAAAATAGGGGTATCGTAAAAATTCGGCTTCTTTAAGAACTCCATGAATCCAGCCAATATTTGCGATTCGGTTTTGATGCGTTCAAGTAGCGGTAATAATTCCTTGGTAAGTACTCTGGAATTTTTCACCAATTCAACATTGGCGCTAATTACTTGGTTATATAATTTCTCATATAATGAACGTATTGAAAAATCGGGATTATAGATACGTTCTTTATTTGCCTGCTCGCGAACCAAGCTCAATTTGTGAATTACCGAACCGGTATGATTCGCATCGAGAATTTTATTTAGTGGAACAATATAAAAATCGATGAAATAAGTAGCTTTTTTTATTTTTTCTACATACTCAATTTTACGAACGTTGGCCTTTAATTCTTTACTTTCATTTAAAAGGCTTCGTGTATTACTTTCAATGGTTTCAATAAAATGCTGCACCTCATCAATCATACCTGAGATAAGACGGTGAAGGGATTCAGGGTTCTCTTCACCAAGTAATTTCTCGTAAATCTCTTCAATGGAATTGAAGTACTTACGGATATTCTCTGGCAAATCAAGTTTATAATCTTCACTGATATAATTAATGAAAATCTCAATCGGTTTCCTTAATTCAAAATCACCTTGTTGTAGTTCACGAATGATTTTATAATCCACCAGTTTCCGCCAATCAATATTTTCTTTCTGACATAGTTTCTTTAATTTTTCGTCATGGATGATGGCATCATGTTTATTCATGGCAATCAACTCCAACATAAAATCAAATTTATCGGAGAGGAAATTCAGTACGGTTCTAGGTTCGGCTTGCAGCACGGGTCGATTATTTTTTTATGTTGCCAATTTTATTAAATGGCAATAAATCATGGGTTTATAATTACGTTACTTTGTCATTATTGAAACATGATGCTAGCTTGGCAAAGCAGCAGTTTCATTTATTTTAGCATTAATAGAACGCGTTTCGTTAACAATTACTTTTCCTGTAGCATCTGGTATCAAGAAATAATATTTCTCAATATCAGGTAATACAATTCCATCGGGAGCAGCAAATATTGGAACGATATTATTTTCCTTACAGAAACGGATAATTTCTTTACGGTTAATATTTCCAAACTGCCCACCTTCATCAATATAGATTACAATCTTATTCTCTTCCTGATCTACCACCATCCATTTGATCAAAGTAAGGAATATAAACAGCTTAATCATACGGTCGGTACCATCACTCTCAATTTGCTTGCTGATATCAACGCGTTCTTTCTTGCCACCTTTTTGAATTTCTACGATGAGTTCGAACATTTCTTTAAACTCTACCTTACGTGAGTATTTCAAATATCGATCGAGGATTTGAATATTGTCGGGCTTGTTGAAATTCAATAATAGTAAGTCTTTCGGGATGGCTTGTATACTTCCAATCTTTTTTAGGTCGTTTATCAACCGTTCGTTTTCAACCACGGTAATCGATATTTTTTCAATATTCGAAACGGTATAGTTCGAAAGATGGGTATTAAATCGTTTTACAAACTCTTTAAAGTCGTTGAATTTATTAAGTAACTCAATGGTTGGAATTGAGAAATCATTCGCTACCGATTGCAAAAGGGTATCAATCGCTTGCTCCTTATCTTTCAGTGTAGCGATCTCATCATCTACGTATTTAATGAACTCTCTTTCGCTGGCTATATTATTGTCGAGCTTCAATTTTAAATTCATGAAAGCCTCGTCCTTCGTCACTTTCAGGTCGTTCTTGTCGCGGTTCTCATTCTTTAATTTGCGATATACTGCATCAATCTTATCTTCTCCGAATTTGTGCACTACCGGACTCAAATTTTCATCACGCAATTCATTATGCCATACAATCAAATCGCGTTTTCGATTCGTGAGTTCGATTTTTTGTTCATTGCGTTTGTTTATCAATTGCTCTACATCTGCAGTTTCTTTGCGCAATTTGGCAAGCTTCTTCTCACTTTCAGGAATTAGCTTATTGGTTAATATTGAAATCTCTTCATTCAGCGCATCCATCTGCCTTTGCAGGTTTTGTTGGTTGGCAATCCGTTCTTTCTTCTTGTTGATCTCACCAATTTTTGAATCAATTTCTACCAATTGCTTCTCATAGCTTTCTTTCTCAAGCATCACCTTCAGCAATTCCTGTGCATCAAATAATTTGCTTTTATATGAGGCAAGTTGTTTGGTGAATTTTTCTACACTCTCCACGGTTTCCTTCTTCAATTCACTAATATCAATTTGTCCGTCGAAAATTTTCAGTAAATCGTCCGCCTTATTAATTATTTTCTGGATCTTCTCTTTTGGCAAACGCAATACCTCTTTGCTTAATACGCTATTTACCAAAGTTTTTATATTGTCGTCAACAGCAATATTATTGATGAGCAAATTATCATAATTCTCAACGTCCTTTTGTGTAGCCTCCATCTTATATTGAAGATCACGAATCTCATCCATCACATCTTGGCTGCTGAATTTTTGACGAGCCACGGTTTGTAGGCGGAATTCAATATCGGCACGTGGATTTGATAAATTCACCAATTGCTCATTGAGGAAATCAATGGGCTCATAACTGCTGATTTCCTTGAATTCGTTATACGTTCTCTCGAAAATTTCGGTCTTATTCTTCAATTCACTTTTTTGAGAACCGATATGAATAAGTAGCTTATCCTTCTCTGGATTCAAATCTTCATTGATTTTAACATGCAAGCCGTTAATCTCATTTTCTAAATTACTGGTTTGTTCATCTAAGGTTTCAATATCCCTATTATGCTTCTCCAAAAATTCAAAATAGAGTTCTCCTGTCTTGGTGTACTTCTCCTGATACTTGTCAAATACAGTTTTGAAGGTTCCAAAGTCCGACTTTACCGATGAAATTTTATCTATCTGGCTTTTTAGTTTATCGAGTTCGAGCAAGTTGTATTTATCTCTTTCACTGAAACTCACATTATCACTTTCTCGATTATCTGCAATAATTAATGAATCCTTTAACGTATCACTCTTAATCAGTTTTGGATTAAAGAGATTCATATAAATCTTGGTAAAGCTATTACTCAACCCTCTCGATTTGATGGTGTCCTTTAGCCATACCACCCCTTGCGAATTCATATCACGTTGATAAACCAATTGGAATACCTCCTCCCTGGTTTGTAATAAATTATAGGTAATGCCTTGGGCTTCTAAGTTAGCGAGGAAGCTATCAAAATCAATAATTGATTCTTTCGTTTTGGTAGTTTTTACAAATAAGTCATCACGATAAGAGCAGTCTACTTTGTAATATTCAAGTTGTTTATCCGGGGTTCTTCTTAGTACAATGCAATATTCGCCTTTCTTACGAATGGAGAAGATGATATAACTCTTGTTGTGGGATGGAAAATAGAAGTGGATGGAGGTTTGAAAGCTACGATCACCACTGAACTGCATTTTGTTTCCATCAATAATGAATAGGAAATTCAATGCATTGATAATCGAACTTTTTCCAACGTTATTCGGGCCTACCAGCTGCAACGAATCTACATTTAGGTTCAATACCGCTCTGCTATATGATGCAGAGTTAATTAAGACGATTTTATTTAGCATTCCTTTATAATTACGATTGACAACGAAAAATTGACAATGACTTCACCTAGAGGTGATTCAAAGCAAGGTATTTGCCAGCGACACCTCAAGCCCACAAACCTAACTATAAAAGTGCCTTTTTAAAAGCGATGTGTTTTGTTTGTTGAAAAGATGTGAATTGGCCTAAAAGCCCCGTTTTTATTGAGTTCCTAGTGTGAATAAAACCACTGTAGTGAGGCCAGAACGGCCCCAGCCATAAAAAAACTATCGAAGCGATCGAGTACGCCGCCATGTCCGGGGAGTAAATTACTGAAATCTTTTATCCCACATTGGCGTTTATACCAGGAGGCAAGGACGTCGCCTGCGAAAGCTGAAAAAACGATTAGAATTATTTCTGAAAAGGTTTTCTCAGGAGATTTCATCCCAAATACGAAGAAACCGGCAATCATCGCTGCAATCACTCCACCTATGAATCCTTCCCAGGTTTTAGAGGGGCTAATTCGAGGTAACATTTTCCGTTTGCCTAAAAGTTCCCCTATTACTTGGCTAAATCCATCAAAAACAACTACGATGAAATAAGCAAATAGTATGAGTTCGGGAGGACTATCTTTGATAAATAAGGCAAAAGCGAATAGAATTGATGCTCCGATTATTAGTGGTAAAATGACCGAACGATGGTTTTGGTCTGCAGCATTCAATATTTCACGTAAGGCCACAAATATTAGAAAGGCGCTTATCAAGTACATTAGCATGGGTACAAATAATATGCTTACATACATGAAGAGTACTATGCCGATGTAAGTTATAAGCTTAATATTCCTCTGACGTGATACCGTTTTATCCGAATTCTTGTTCAGCCGCCTGAAGACGATAGCTCCAGTAAGCATAAAGACGAATGATATCGCTAGTATTTTATAAAATAAATCCATTATTAAAAATCAAAGTTAATTGTTTTGACGATTGATAGGCAATTCCGATTTCTGCCATAAATCTTTTCTGTGTTTTATGACCCAATACAATCCTTTGAGGTCATGATCGGGCTTTCTAAGCAGTATAATCAGAATAATTTCTTCAAGATAGGAGAGATAGCTAATTGCAATCATACCTATAAAAAGCCATTCATTAAACCCCAAAAGAAACCAACACATCAAGAAGAAACCTTGAACATAACCCGTTATTTTTGAGACATACAAATGCATGCCAATAAGTCGCTTGAACTTCAGGAACAAAAGCGAAATTCCCAATAAATTTAGCGCGAATAAAAGCACAAACTGAAAAAAGTGACTATGAAACTCTTCTGGGTATAGATTGTAAATGGCATAGATTGCCGCTAAAAAATTGGTCAAGTCGCCCCAAGAGTCAAGCTTTGAGCCAAATGGTGTTACCATATTCAGTTTGCGTGCGAGGTATCCATCGGCGATATCACTAAATAAACTTGCCATGAATAACCAAGCAAATGCTCGTTCTTGTAATGTATAGATGAAGTAAATTAAAATTGGAAACATCAATAACCTAAAAGCACTGAGTAGGTTTGGTAAGTTTAATTTTTTTTCCATGTTCGCTTAGAAAATTTATCTTGCAAGATAAATTATTTATTAATGATGCTCCTATCAATTAACATTACTCATGAGTTACTTATTGCGGGTGGTTTTACCGCTGCATTTGGCTTGATGTTTTTTATTAGCGAAATGATTTACTCGAAATTAAAAGTTGATGCAGAAGTAACTCGAAAATTTATTCATATTAGTTGTGGTACCATCGCTATGCTCGTGCCCCTATTCATGCCTAGTCCATATACCATTATTATACTTGGTTGCTTCTTTTCAATACTCACGGCCTATATGTTACACAAGGGGCTTTTACCTTCAGTGCATGCCGTAAAGCGCCATAGTATAGGAAGTGTATTGTTCCCTCTAGGAATTGTGGTTTGTGCTGTATTTGGGATGCTCGACAATTATCAATGCTTCTTTTATATTCCTCTAACCAACTTAATTTATAGCGATACAGTCGCTGCCATGGTTGGGATAAATTTCCCGATTCGAAAATTTTCGATTCTAGGTTTCAATAAAAGTATCGGTGGGTCGTTGGGTTTTTTTATGAGTGCAATGATATTTGCAACTGGCTTCCTGAGCTATTTCAAACCCGAATTTGGATTGGGGATGTGTTTTGGAATCGGGATGCTGTTCGGAATCTGCACCGCAATAATAGAAATGATAAGTGTTGATGGTTGGGACGATCTATCAGTACCTATTGGGAGTTTTCTGCTTTTATTGCTTATTTGAAATATTAATCAAGCGGATTGAACTTCGTTTTTTTCACTGGCCTCAAAGCTTGTTCTTTTGCATTTTGCTCCGATTTTAGTTTGGCCTCATCGATGAGCATCTTTCCTTGCTTTTCTGGGTTATTATTTATTGCTTTTCTTTCCAATTCATCAAGCTTACCTGTGTCAACTCGCCCATCATATACTTCACGTTTTACCTTACTCTCCAGCGATTTTTCACTCACATTTGGTGTATTGATATTGGTATTCGGCTTCACCTTATTCACTTCACTATTCAATTTTGCTTCTGCGTATTTTTCATCGGGCACATTTACATTCGTATTTGGCTTTACCTTGTTTACTTGCTTATTCAATTCGTTTTGTGCAAACTGTTCGTCAATTTTAGGTTGCGCAGCAAACGGATTTGGAATATCAACTTTTCCCTTGAGTTCTCTTTGGAGAATCGCAATTTGTTGCTCTGGTGTTGGGATAATTGGATTGTATAACGATGTGCCGGTTATTGGAATTACTGTTCCGAATGAATCAACGGTTTTGTTCTCTGCAACATTCTCTATTACTTGTGTTTTTAATCGCGACCCGTCGAAAGAGAAGACAAGCAAGCGATTGGGGTCCATATCCTCCACAATGAAACTTTCGATAGGCCCAAAGAAATCGCGTAATTGGACGCTATCGCAGGTGGGTAGAAATACTCTTAATACACGTGGGTCATAAAAACGAAAGTAAAGTTCTTGTCCATCTTCCGTTTGTACCATCAGGAACTTTCTGAAATGCTTATGTAAATCTTCCATCGATTTCTGACTTACAATGAAAATCCCCCATGAATTTCCCCAACCACGATCCATCAGCCAGCTTCCAAATTCAGTATTGTTTTTATAAGGGAATAAATATGGGGCAACACTCGAAAGAAGTTCTTCGCTTCTCCCTTGATAAAGGCTTAAAAAATTAGTCTGTAATTTTTTAGCCGTATTCAATTCACCAAAAATACGAGCCGCATCAAGGATGGAGTATGTTGGATTGAGTTTGTTTAAAGTATCTTGAAGCATTCGGGTACAACTTTTTTTAGCACTAATAATTTTTAATAATACAATTATAATTCTTTTCTCGGTTATTATTTAGCATAAAATTTAAACACTGGGTCAATATGTGTATCAGTAATCTGACTGTTGGATACCCTAAGGTAAACTAAATTGTTTTTGTTCAATTCCAGTGCTAAGATTTCCAGTAGTTCCTTCATTGCCTCCTTGTTTTTTAATACCATATTACTATGTTTTTGATATCCAATAAGAATGCAGCCTTTGATATCAATAGCATTGGCTTCACTGTAAAGTCGCACATTCGAAAAATAGGGTACGTTGGATAGTAATGGAAGTTTCTCTTTGAATCGATTGGAGTAGGTAACGTTTATTTCATATCGCCCCGTAGGAATGGATTGAAGATTAAATGCACCAATAGAATCCTTCGATTTGTTAGCACTTTCAAAGGTATGTCCCATAAAACGTCCATCCACACTCAGTTCGCCTATAGTACAATGGTCATAAAATTCAGTCCTCAAAATCGATAATTCCATTTTTTAATTATTTATTGAAATCTTAAAGTTTAAAATATTCGAACGAGAGCCTGCATAGTCAGCAAATACACGATATTCACCAGCAATAGTGGGGAATTTTACATACGTTAAGAGATTCAAATTGAAATAGGTGGAAGTTGACATGCCAACCAAATCTTTTGGATCAATTGGTTTTTCATCTGGATTTGGCGCATCATGATTTGGATCGGAATCAATCATGAATCCTGAAAAGGAGCCTTTGGGTTCTGCGATGGTAACAACAAATTTCAATGCTTCCGATTGTTGCATTTTCGATAAATCAAGTTGATAAAATCCACAAATAGGAATTACAATCGAATCTTCCAAGGGGCTTAGAATAATTTCCTTTGGTGCATTCAAAAGAATTCCTCTCCAAGTGATACCTGGGTTCTCGGGTGAGCATGGATTTTGCTCGTTCGAATAGGTATTCACTGTGCTAAATATTTCGGGAATATATTTCATCTTTGATTTTCTGGTTATTTTTTTACTATTACAACTAATTGAAATCAACGCAATGAGGATTGCAATGATTGTGAAATTTTTATATAATGGGTTGTTAATCATTTAAAATCGTCCCCATCCAGAGGTTACATCTAATTTTCTTACAATTGGCTTACATACTCCACAAAATGCAGTTTTAGATGAAGTAGCTCCGTACATTACACAAGTAGCCAATGCTCCATCGGCAGCATTGTCAAAGCGAGCTTGTGAATCAGGAATGCCATTGTGACAGTGCGGACCTACATGCCCTTTTGTATCGTCATAGTAGGTGCTGATTTTCTCAGGTAAAATTCCAGTACCTTTAGAAGCCATACCTACTTTATGACCCATTTCATGTATGATAACTTGGTTTTGATCTGCTGTTGACACATTTTGCCACCAAGCTCTCGAGCATACACAGATTAGGTTACCACTACCAATCGCCAATCCACCTCTCATTCGATCAACCCAATTAACAGTTAATGTTAGGGTGCCTTTCCCTGCTGGTAAATGATCCACAGCAATGTTTACTTCACAACTCATGTCGGTTCGAACTTCAACTGTTTTGACTTTCGCTTTAACAATATCCACTGAATCCTTTACTGCATCTCCTCCATCCTTTAAAAACTTGCACGAAACAAACCAGTCTTCGCCAGTAACAATATTCTTCCAAAGATATTTTGATCTAATGGCTGGATTGGTATCGCCCGCTCCTACAATTTTAAGATTTACTTCTAACTTCTCAGGACCCACTTCAACATCTGCTTTTGTCAACACCTTTCCAGAGCCTTTTACAGCCAAGTGATCTGTATAACCAATAGCAAGTGTATATGGTTCGTTTTTGGTTCCGTCGGAGGTAAGATAAGCGGTCTTTGCCTTTGTAGAAAAGGTTGTAGTGCTTGAGCCTATATTTTCAATATGATCCATTTCAACGCTTGGGAGTGCTTTTAATTTCATAAAGTTAGAAGTATACTCACCTTCAACAGTGGATAAACTTGTAGCAATTGAAGCCAAGCCTTTCATTTTTATTTCAACATAATTGAACATTCGCAGGGTCCTGATTTTTCCAGTGCTTTTTACATTCGTACCCTTATCGTCGGTTGCCGAAAGAGAATATACGTCGTCGCCCGCAACACTAACAAAAAAGTCGGTAATAATTACTGAACCATCGTCCTTGGTAGAATAGGAACTTTCCTTGTCTTGAAATTTAAATTTTGAATTTCTCGTTTTCTCATCTTCAGTAAAAGCGGCATTTGTACCTTCGGCAACAAACTTCAATTTAAATGAATGAGCGCCTGCTTTGTCAAATTTTACTTTGATTCGTGGCTTATATCCAAGTCTATCTTTATTAAGCACGTCAACACCGTCAACCCATTTATCTTCGAAGGGTAAATTCACAAATTGTTTCCCTTCGGCACTTAATATTTTATCATCAGTTCCATCGAGGAATTCTACTGAAAGGATTTTAGAAACCACCTCTTCCTCATGACAAGAGGCTTCTACCTCTTCTATAGGCTTACTGGGTTTTTGCTTTGCAGCTTCGTTTGCTTTTTTACTATTACACATAAATTAATTTCAGTTTGAATACTTTATGAATTTTCTGATTTTAAAAAATGCTGAATCATCTCAATTGTTTTATCAAATAAGGCCTTCCCTTTCTGATCTTCTTCCAAATCACTATTCAAGATGCCAGTAATTGGGCTATATTGAGGATCGGTATCGAACCCACTACCACCAGTGAACATCATAAATATATAAATAGCAATATTAGAATCTTTACTAATTCTATATTTTTCGGAAAAATGATAACCTGCAAGTACCATTTTTTGAATATTTTGTTCTTTAATAGTTTCGTACTTTTGAGGGAACCACTCATAGAGAATTTCCGTGTTCAGTTTCAAATTCGAATCACTCAAACTTTGGAATAATTTATCTTTTTGCTGAGTTATGCCCAAAAAGTAGCGATTGATATATTTGTTATCGCTGCCGGCTATGGCTTCAAAAACTTCCATTGCATTTGAGCTAATATCATCAATATGGCGAACGGAATCTTTGAATTTTACGTCCTTTAAAATTGTTCTACCCCAAGGGTATTGCGGGTCGTCATCGAAATTACTCCCAAGCATCAACATGTTATTTAGGTAAAGGCAGATATTGCGTTTGGTGGTGAATTTATATTGCTTACACTTTTTTAAACAATAACGAATCGTGTTTCTTATGCCGTCTTCGCCTATCATTTGATAATGCCCTTGAAAATAATTCTGCACATGAATTAATAATTCATTCTCAAAATCACTTACAAAGTGTTCTTTAAATTTTAAAACCTGGGCATTATTAATTTTAAGCATTTCGACTTTTTTAATTTATTATTATACCATTCTTATATAAGATGCTATTTTCGATTGATAAGTAATAATTAGTTGTAAGCTTGATAATTCAATGTTTCTGTTAATGTAGGATAGTCGCTCTAGATTTTTATTTATCGAAGAAGGTAAATAGAAAGACTGTAGAATAAATCTTCAAGAATTAAAATCTAACTGAAATAACTTTCTTAAAATTTTTAAAATAATTATTTTGGTTTATTGCATTCGGTACAGGTAGCGGCTACACATACAAATGGTTTCCCTTCGGCTGCAGCTTCCATATGCGTGGCCTCTTGATTCATTTGATTGGCCGCTGCTTGGTTAGATGGTCTAACTTGGGCTGCAGCTTCGCGAATGGCTGCGATAACTGGAGTAATAACTACCGGACTAGGAGCGCCGCCACCACCACCCGCTTCTCCAATATAAACTGTAAAACAGCCTAAAATTATAGAGCCTCCATGTGATGTGGAGTCACCCATTCGAGCAGCCATCATTTTTCCAATCATAACCCCTGTACTTCCTTTTATAATGGGGTCGGGAGGTCCTACACAGGTGCACATGCTACCCATTGTAGCAGCAGGCAATTTTCCGATGAGAACGGTGGGTTTTCCAGGGGGTAGAATTGGCCCACCTACATGCGGAACAGGAGGAACTCCTGGAGTTACCATTGGGCAAACATGCATGTCGCCGACTCTAGCTGCGGGTTGTCCCATATATTATTTTTTTAGTTGGTTAGTGTTTGAGTTTGTTTTAAGAAGAGTCGGTAATTAGTAAATACTATCGAGTTCTTTTGAAGATTAATTTCAATATCGATTAAAATGGAATTCCATTCTTCATCACTTAAACCACTTTCAACGTTCTTTTCCAAATATACATCAATGGTGTTTATTAGCCCCTCCGATGGTATCCGACTTATGGTGACTCCTTTTCTAACTTCTACATCGTTTATTTTATCACTAAGATAATGAAAACAAAAACTTCTTATATCTTCATTCGTTACAATTCTACCTCGAGTTAGTAAGGCATCTCGATATGAATTTAGTTCTTCATTATGATTCAATTTATTTCTTCCTCCAGTGGTATGAGAGAGTAATTGTAAACTTTCTGCTATTACTGGAATCCCTCTGTACGTATCAATTTTACTTCCTGGCCTTATATTGTTGGCACTTACCCCATTTGTGCTCCAAAATTCAACATTAATGTTTTCGCCATCTTCACGTGGTCGAACAAAGAGATAGGAGGGGAGATTAAAAATGTCTTTTTGGTTTTGTTTAACTCGTTGCTCAATCAAAGAAATGGTTTGGTTTAATTCTCGAATATTCGACGAAATAAATTCTTGTCCGAAGGCGGCAAAGGCACTGCTCTCATCTCGCAACAATTCTAAAATGTAATTTAAATGCTCTGTGGCATTACGAGCATCAAAGCGCTGAACACCCTTTGTGCGAAGGGAATAAGTCCCATTTAAGTCGTTAAGGTTTTCGGTAGCAGGCTTCGAAATATAATCTATGTCATCAACGCCAGTAACTCTTCTAATGGAGAAGAATTGTTCGTTACATTCAAGAAGTACAATATTGAAATAGCTTTGTAATCGATATCGTATTTCGTTATAACGAAGATTTAAAATAGGATAGGAGTTAATATATACAAACATTTCATCCAAGGTAAATGAATCAAATGCTGCAGGAAAGGTAACCTTAAACCAAATGAGTGGTTTGTTGAAACGGTTTAAATCACTTTCGTTAAATACATTTCGTAATGCATCAGGATAATTTTGCTTTTTGAATTGATGACGTTCAAATAAGTTTTTATCGTCATCAATTTGCAGGAATTGATTATTGTAATAATCATTCGTGTTTTTCTTCACCTGATTTGTTAACTCAAACTCACTTAGAATATCATCTTGATTAATAACTTCTAAATTGTGAATTCCTGTCTTGACAGAAATAGGACTCCCTTGGTAGCTCCATTTCGAGTAGGCGAGGATTTTGTGTAAAGAATCCTTATCAGGATGATTTTTAAAGTCGAAGTAAAAAGATAATTTATCGAGGTTTTTTATGTTCTCATTTAAAGAAATTCCAATCCAAGCCGTATTGTTCTCAATACTCTTGGATGATTTTGCAATAAATTCCTTTTCTAAAAAGTTATTTACTTTATAAGCCGAATTGCCAGTGATGATGGCTTCTATATCACCATCGAAAATTTTATAATGACCTGCCGGAGTATAATAGATATCAATATTTGAATCAAGTGGGCCGTTGGCTTTTGAAGCTACCTTTTTTTGATGCAGTAGATGAAAGTTATGATCAACAACACTAAATGCTTCAACACTTTTTGAGTGTAAAATGGAATGCGAAGGCATTGCTGAAGTAAATACGTCAGGAGTAAGCATTGATGCCATCTTCTCCATTACTCTTACATCCGACGAAATGATATCATTATTAATCTTAAATGATTCTACAGCACATGCTTCAATCATCAATCGAACCAAGGGGTCGAAAGCATCTAGATCGGCATCGGTGTATCCCCAAAAACGAGCCGCATTTTTAAACATACGACTTTTAATGGCTTCTTTGCTCAGGTATTCATTTTCTAATTCTGCCATAGTATCACGTGATATCTTTTTTAATTTTTAAACATTTTTATTCAAAGGAAAGTGGACTTAAGAACATTTTCTGTACAAATGTAAATGGCTCATTGGTATCTGAGATGTTAGCGTTCACGGAAATTTTAACACCTTTTTTTACATTTACTACACTTGTTGAATTGCTCGCCACCTCTTCTTCTTTTAGTTCAAGATTTACTCGAACATTCATCAATCTTTTTTCATGTTTCTGAAGGCTGTTTTCAACAGATTTTATAATTCGTGTTTTCCAATTACTTTGATTGCTGATATTTACAAAATCAAAATCCCATATTTCACAACCGTAAGTTTCGTCAAATCGGCTTTCTCCAAATTTGCTAGTTATTATTAAATATACATGAGCAGCAATACTCTCACCTTTTGAACTTGGTTCTAGTTCTTTATTCTTTGAAATCAACTTCTCAAAGAAAATGGGTAGTTTATAATAGTGTTGCTCCATCTTAGTTAATCATCACTACGCCACCTTTAATGGTAGTCATACCCGATCCTGAAACTTCAGCCATCGCACCTGAAACTTTCGCCGTTACATTTGCCGATAGTTCAGCATTCATTCCAGCAAGTTTTAATGCGCCTGTTGCAGTAACATCGATGCCCGATTGAGCTTTCATCGTTGCCTTACCCATCGCTTCAATCATTACATCTTGATTCGCTTTTATATTAAATTTACCGGATGCTTCAATCTTTATATCTTTTCCTTTGATTTCAATATCCTCAGTCATTTCTATTTTAAGGTTCTTACCTTTGAGTTCAATACTTCCATCTTTTTTCATTGTTAAGCTAACCTCACCCGCGGTAGTTGCAATATGCACTACATCATCTGCACCGAGTTCAACATGTGCTTCCGAACCATCATGATACAAATTCAGGGTGGCAACTGAAGCGCTGCCTCCATAATACACCATGTAGGCAGTACCTACGGCATCATTCCCATCTCCTTTATCGTGAAACGCAATTTTATTGTTACGAGTCGAAATAATCTTCTTTAAATTTTTAGGATTGTCTCTATCAGCGGTTAGGATTGCCTTCTCATTCATGATCGACTGAGAAACATAGGGCTTATCACAATCACCTCGTTCAAATCCAACAATTACCGTATCGCCAATCTCAGGTATGAATACTGTACCTCGATTTTTAAATCCTGCAGGGCCGCCATACAATTGGGTTGTAGGTATCCACCATGTTTGAGAATCAGTCATCCAATGATATTTTACACGAACCCTACCATGTTTTTTGGGGTCAACATTATCTGTTACGACCGCCAATTCGAAATCGGCATTAGGTTTCTGAAAATATGGATTTGGCACATTTTTCAAGCCACTTGGAATTCCTGCAAAAGTATTCGTATAACCTCCCATACCATCAAAATGATGTGTTAGTGCAGTAATTAAAAAGCTTCCATAGGATGACCCATCAAAGCTTTTGATAGTAGCCTTAGTGATAAGGCTCAATCCCATCACAATAGAAGTGCAATTTATGTTCACCAGAGTGGATGCAATGGCGCCTTTATATGCTTTTGTAACATTCTCTAGGCCAGTTTTCGTAGAGTGAGAAATATGCCTTGGAGAAAAATTAAATTTGGATGCATACATTGAATTGGATTTTGTTTGCATTTTAGAGCCGTATGAATCCAAGCCGGCGGCATCTTTAGCGTCAACCAAAAAGATATCTGCCTTACCTTCTTCCAATCCGTCGTTATAAGCTGAAGTTGAAAATTTCAAAGGCGTTGCACCCATAGAAATTGATAAGTTCAATAAATCTACACCGTGAGCTAATTGAACTTCACTAATGTTCCCGGGCTCTCCATAATGTAGGTCAACGCCATCATAATAAAACCAATCGCCATGTATAGCAGCCAGACGACGTATAAATTGATAGTCGCTTTCATTAAATTGTGCTACATAGTTTATTGCGGCAGTATTGTTACATGTGCCCATTATAGGTCTTATACCACATGCATTACACACTTCTTTTACAATATCACTTACAGTTTTCTGTAAATATACTTTAAGCTTCGGACCACTTTCAAGTAGAATACACTTACTATGTCCTTTTAAGATGATTTCATTGTTTAACCCTTCACCATTAATCATCCCAACCTCAGTAATTATTCCTTTGAATTTAGACTCCCCTTTTTTGGAAGCCGGTTTTAAAACAATATTAACGTCTTCTCCAACCAAATCTTGGGCCTTGTTTATTCTCTCACTTTTATCATCTTCGAAAACTTGGTGATAACATCTGATTTCAAAAGAATGATGTTGAGCTATCGATTGGGTTATCGTTATCGAATTAATTGTTTTAAGTTCCTTACCTTGAATTTCGATTTTTATAGTATCAATAGTAATTTCTCCTGCAGGCATAATGATTTTTTTTGTTTTTTTAAACACTGAAAGCCAATGTGCAATATTAGGTTAACATTGCTTCACTAGCTTTCAGTTGGGGTTTTGTGTATGAA
>CANLPK010000033.1 GCA_947492885.1 Bacteroidota bacterium | reverse complement strand
ATCGGCATTTTTTCTACACTTGGCGACCTCATTGAATCGCAACTGAAAAGAAGTTTGCAAATAAAGGATAGTGGCAATTTCTTACCTGGGCACGGTGGATTCTTAGATCGCTTCGATGGCTTCCTGATGGCAATACCAGCGGCTTTCTTCTATATGGCTATTTTTGCCTGGTAATAAAACCCTGGAAAATTTATTCAGTAGTTCTTGGCGTTCTCATTGCACGATACAAACGAAATCCACCATAGATAACCAATCCTATTCCTAGTATTTTACTATAGGTTTCATCCAATGAAAAATTCATTGCTGCGAGGTCGATGGCTTTTGTGAAAATGCCCATGCCTAATACAATATATACAAACGACATCACCATGCCGAGGATACGGATGAATTTTTCGGCGCCACTTTGTTTTTGGGGTTGGTTTTCCATGAATGAGTAAAAATATTTTCAGCAAAGTTAAACAATCCATCTTTTTGCTTTCAACAATTTTTACTTCTTTTACCATTCAATATAATTTAATTAATCGCTATGTCTACCCAATCCGAATATATTAAGGCCAATAAGGATCGTTTCCTAAATGAGTTACTCGACTTGCTTCGAATTCCTAGTGTGAGTGCACGTTCTGAGCACAATGCCGATACCCTACAATGCGCTGAAGCGGTAGCACAAAAGCTACGTGATGCAGGAGCCGAAGGGGTAGAAGTATGCGCCACCGAAGGGCATCCTATTGTATATGCTCATAAAATTATCGACCCCAAACTCCCGACTATCTTGGTATACGGGCATTATGATGTGCAACCACCTGACCCATTGGAATTGTGGACTTCACCTCCATTTGAACCAGTAATTAAAGACGGGAAAATTTATGCGAGGGGTGCTTGTGATGATAAAGGCCAAATGTATATGCATGTGAAAGCATTTGAAACCATGATGCAAACCAATACACTCACTTGCAATGTTAAGTTCATGATTGAAGGCGAAGAGGAAGTGGGAAGCAGTAATTTGGGGAAATTTGTAGCTGCAAATAAAGAGCGATTGAAAGCCGATGTCATCTTGATTTCGGATACATCTATGATTAGTATGGATACCCCAAGTATAGATGTGGGCTTGCGCGGATTGGCCTATATGGAAGTAGAAGTGGTGGGCCCGAATAGAGATTTGCATAGTGGCGTGTATGGTGGTGCTGTAGCTAACCCAGCAACTATTTTGGCAAAGATGATTGCAGGAATGCATGATGAAAATAATCATATCACTATCCCCGGATTTTATGATGATGTAAATTATTTAACTGATGCAGAACGCAAAGATTTGAATGCCGCACCTTTTGATCAGGCAGAGTTTAATACCGACTTGGGTATCACGCAAGAATGGGGTGAGAAAGGTTATTCAACCTTTGAAAGAACTGGAACACGCCCTACTTTAGAGGTGAATGGAATTTGGAGTGGTTACACAGGAGAAGGAGCCAAAACTGTATTGCCATCGAAAGCCAATGCTAAAATAAGCATGCGATTGGTGCCCAATCAAAACAGTGATAAAATTTCGAAGCTCTTTGCCGATTATTTCAAAAGTGTTGCACCACCTACCGTAAAAGTGAGCGTTCATGCGCATCATGGAGGGGAGCCGTATTTAACACCTACCGATTCAATCCCATATTTGGCCGCATCTAAAGCCATTGAAAAATCGTTTGGCAAGAAACCAATTCCTACCAGAGGTGGGGGCAGTATTCCTATAGTTGCTTTGTTTGAGCGCGAACTCGGTTTGAAGAGTATGTTGTTTGGCTTTGGTTTGGATAGTGATAATTTACATAGCCCGAATGAGAAATATGATATTTTCAATTTCTATAAAGGCATCGAAACCATCCCGTACTTCTACAACTATTTTGCTGAGTTGAGTAATTAGTTTACTAAATACTAAATACTCCTAACTCTAAATCGCTTCCATAATGGAACGGAAGGCGTAGAATTTTCCTGGGAATTTTTTATTCGTTTCTTCTTTTAGTGCTGGAGCAAATTCAGCAGCATAACACTCATAGTTTTCCATCGAGGCGCATTGGTACTGAATACAGAAGGTAGTGCCGTCCTCGTCTTCCTGACGCGTAAGGAGCTGATACATCGAGTAGTTCAGGAACATGCTGGTAGCCATTACTTGTGGAAGATGAATTTCTTTCATCCATTTCACATATTCTTCCTGTACGTCATCATGTACATTAATAGTTACATTGTATACAATCATGGTGTAAAAGTAGGTTTTTAAATGCTATTTCCTTTGGTTTATCAATCTATCTTTGTAGAAATTTGCTATATCCATAACATGAAAGAGGCTACTTCTAAAGAAAAGGTATTAAAGCGAATCCGTCAAGCGCTCATCTACAAAACGGATTATAAGTTTGCCGATATCGACCTAGATACCAATGTGTATGCTCAAAGTGGGGAAGATCCTGCAGTGCAGTTTGCACAAGCTTTTTCGGAGGTGAATGGAAAATTTGTTTACAACGAAAATGAAGCAGCACTTGAAACCAATTTGAAAGCATTGCTAAGCCGCTATGGAATGGTGTTTTGTTTTGAGAAAAGCCTGCAACGAATATTGGGCAATAGTGAGATTGCATTTGAAAGTAATGATGTACGATTGAAAGAAATGGAAGTGAGTGTAACTAGTTGTGAAGCGCTCATAGCCCGAACCGGTAGTGTTGTAATTACCTCAGGAACCAATAGCGGCCGACGTATGAGCGTTTACGCCCCAGTTCATATTGTGATTGCTTATACCTATCAATTATTTCCAGAAATTAAGGACGCGCTCGCTACGATTCGCACCAAATATAATGGAAGCATGCCCAGTTTAATTAGTCTCACTACAGGACCGAGTCGCACTTCCGATATCGAAAAAACACTGGTACTTGGAGCGCATGGTCCGAAAGAAATGTTTGTGTTCTTGTTAGAAAAGAGCGGCGAATAATACCAAAAAGTACTAATAAAGAATTGAAGTGGTTTTGAATTGACTCAACTTCAATTTCATTCTTATTCTTTAACAATCTTTTTATTAATGACACCTTGCTTGGTTTTAATTGCAAGAAGATAAACTCCCGATGCCTTATCGCTCAGATTTACAGTAGCAGAATTTGAACTCCACTCGATAGCACAATTCATTTTACTTCCAAATAAATTATAGACCTCAATTTCCTCAATATCAATAAGGCTTTGGATAGATAAAAAACCGTTGTGGGGATACTCCCTCCTTGAAATCCAACATTCCAAAATACCTTTTCAGTGCAAACATTCATTAACTGATCAATGAAAAGCTCCTGGTATTTGCTGATTACTTTTCTTTCTGTTATAATATCTAACATGGTTGCAGTTTATTTTTGTTGAGGTTTTTATAGATATATAGTCTCGAGGTTCGATCAATAGAACCTACTAATTTAGCCTAAGTTGTTTCCTAAATATTTTTCAATTGAAGTCAGGTGCACACCCTAAAGTTTTATTGTATGGGTGAATATATGCCCAAAAGGCTTTTCCCGCACTTTCAATGTAACTGGCAGAGTAATTATATCGTGTGCCTGATGAAACTTGATAAATATATTCAGTAGATGTATATGAATTTTCTTTTTTGAAACATACTATTGCAAAGTAGTAGGTTTGATTTTCAATATCAACTGTATAGAATGTGACCTTTGAAATCGCATCACTATTATAACTATAATATGTCATACCAGAGCTTTTTGATTTGACGAATTCCATTATCTCGCTACAGGATTGAGCCTTAGCTGTATAAAGGCAAGAAATAAAGATTGCAAATGTTATTATTTTATTCATTTTGTTTAACTTGTTTATTATCAGAAATAGAAGAATCTCGGTTTCGTCCGTTATTTTATGGAAGTTTTTGAACGAGACCAAAACAATGCAAGGTACTATTTTGGGCTTATTATAAAAATGATAAATATCAATTAGTTAAAACTCACTGGAGATTCCGCATAAATAGACCCCCTTTTCCCTCGGCAAACTGACCCCTCTATTCCGCACCAAATTGACCCCTGTATTCCGCGGCAAACTGACCCCACCTGAAGTACTTGATTTTTCTGATTTAGCATTATGTTTTTTTGCTTGCTGAAGCAGTGTTTTTTAACGCACTACGAAGTAAGTAAAAAATGGCTAATCAACCAATAAGTATGAGCAACGTACGTCAAATCATTAAACTTTATTATACCCAGAACATGGGTAAGAAAAAAATCGGAGAGCGACTTGGTATCTCTAAGAACACCGTAAAAATCTATGTAGATCAATTTCTTCAAATGAAAAGTCCATGGGATGAACTCTCAAAGCTAACTGACTTCGAGTTGAATAAGCTCTTTCACCCACCTAAAACAACACCTATAGGCGATCGACTGAAGGAACTTCATGCTTTTTTTCCTATTATGGAAAAACAGTTGCGAAGACGTGGAATGACTGTTTTACGCCAACATGAAGAATACCGAAAGCTTCACCCAAATGGCTTTGGCGACACTGCATTTTATAAACACTTCAGGCACTGGAGCAAAAAAGTTAATCCTACGATGCACATCGTACATAAAGTTGGTGATAAGATTTATGTCGACTTCACAGGTGCCAAACTACCATATGTAGATATTACCACTGGAGAAGTGAAGCAGGGTGAGGTTTTTGTCGCTATACTTGGCTGCAGCCAATATGCTTATGTAGAGGTGATGCTAAACCAAACCATTGAAGAATTTATAGCAGGCTGCGAAAATGCGCTTCGATATTTAAATGGAGTGCCTTTGGCTCTGGTTCCGGATAACTTAAAATCGGCAGTATTTAAAGCAAATAACTATGAACCAACTGTCAATGAAAACTTTGTAGCTTTTGCCGAACACTATGGTTTAGCTATACTTCCAGCACGTTCACGAAAGCCTCAGGATAAGGCGCATGTAGAGAACATGGTAAAATTAACCTATCAGGAAATCTTCACCAACCTTTCCGAGCACCATACCTTTCCTATCATAGAACTTAACAATCAGGTATGGCAACATCTTGCCAACTTCAACAACGGATTACTTACAGGCAAAGATTGCTCCAGGGCAGATCAATTAGTGATGGAACAGACTTCGCTTAGTCCGCTACCTGAGAGCGGTTATGAGATACGCAAGATTAAACAGTTAACCCTGGCCAAGAACGGGCACGTGTATCTCAGCGACGATCAGCATTACTACAGTGCCCCTTACGAACTTATTGGAAAAAAACTGAAGATATTCTACTCCCGAACAAAAGTAGAACTATACCTAAACTATGAACTAGTAGCAAGCCATAAAAGGTTACGAAGCCCTCACAATTACTCCACCATTGCATCGCACATGCCTGCATCACATCAGTATGTAACCGAGTGGAGTCCAACCTTTTTTATCGAAAAGGCAAGAGCCATCGATCCTATGGTTGAGTACTTTATAAGTCAGGTATTGGCTCGGAAACAACACCCCGAGCAAGGATATAAATCCTGTATGGGGATATTGTCTTTTGCAAAACGAGTAGGTCACGTAAGGCTTATAAAGGCCTGTAAGCGTGCTCATGAGAGTAATTTTTACAACTACAAAATCATTGATGATATCCTAACAAAAAATCTCGATCAATTTGAAGACGAGCCGGAAACCGGCAAAATGCCAACGCATGAAAACATCAGAGGAACAGACTATTACAACTAAAACCAAACCCAATTAGATTAAACCCCAAAACCAACATCATGAAAGACATTTTAACAAAAATGAAGCAAATGAAGCTTCTCGGAATGGCAAAAGCCTTCCACCAAACAGTTGAATCAGGTAAAAACGAAACGTTTACTCCTGACGAAATGATCACCCATCTTATAGAATCCGAGTGGGATGAGCGCTATAATAGGAAACTTGGACGAACGCTTCAGGCTGCTCGCTTCCGATACAAAGCAAGCGTTGAAGAAATCGGTTTTGAAGAAGGTCGTGTAAATAAAAACCAAATAGTACGCCTAGCGGACTGTGAGTTTATTAAGCGAAATGAGAACATTATTATTACGGGAAGCACAGGTATCGGTAAAAGTTTCCTTGCCTCGGCTCTTGGCCACCAGGCCTGCTCATTGGGCTACCGCGTCCTTTACCAACATAGCACCAAGCTTTTTGGACGAATGAAGATAGCTAAAGCCGATGGTACTTATTTAAAGGAACTAGCTAAGATAGAAAAGCAGCATGTACTACTTATCGATGACTTTGGCTTACAGCCATTAGATGCACTAAGTAGGTCCACCTTAATGGAAATCATTGAAGATAGACATGGTAAGGCCTCTACAATAATTACTTCTCAAGTACCTGTCAGCAAATGGCATGAAATTATTGGAGAACAAACCATCGCTGATGCTATCCTTGATAGAATTGTTCATGATGCGCATCGTATTGAAATGAAAGGTGAATCTTTGAGGAAGAAGAGACAAATAAAATCAGAAGATATTGCTTTAAATAAATAATAAATTAACTTTGCCTTGTAACGCTAAAAAAGAATTAGATCAAGATGAAAATGGGAGTTGAAAAAGAGGGGTCAGTTTAGTGAGGAATAGAGGGGTCTGTTTGCGCGGAATTTCCAAAATATTGCAATACACTTATTTCATCTTCAACTTTAGCTTTACCAGTTATTTTATTTAGAATTTCTTTAGCTGATAGCGAATTGATTTTTGTACATGTTAGATAGGCGATATCATTAAATTCAGATTTATATTTATCGATAAACCGGTTATTTGGCAATTGAGCCCCAATGAACCTCTCTTGCATTTCGTCCCATTGATTGATATCCCTTTCATTTAGTGAGATAGGGAGCCGATACTCCACCTTCTGACGGTTCTTAGTAATTCTCATGTAAATCGGGGTTTTGTTCCCTTTTTTACTTTTTTTGCTCTTGTTGAGGTAAAATTTAATACTTGCAGTTGACATAAAATTTGGAATTTTGGGTGAAACAAATTGTTTTTAGTGAAACAATGGTGAAGCCAAAAGTGGTGCAAGTTGAAGATAACTGAATAATTCTAAAACAGAAAAGCCTTTAAATCGTGTGACTTAAAGGCTTCTGAAGAATTTTGAAAGTGATTAAAACTTTCTTTGTGATCCCGCTGGGATTCGAACCCAGGACCCCTACATTAAAAGTGTAATGCTCTACCAGCTGAGCTACGGAATCATTCAAGGGGTTAATTCCTATTCCTTTTCTTAAAAAAGGAGTGCAAAGGTATGTTTTTTTTCTTCTTACGCAAACCGAATCTATAAATTTATTTTTCTTTTATCAACATTGGTTCACGTAATCTGCCTCTACACCCCTATTTTTGTGGCTCTTACAATCTCATGTCAAAGCGCCCAACCTCCATTTCACTCTCCCTACAAATCTTTTGGGAAAGTATTCGTGGGGCGTTTCAAGCCATTGCCTCCAGTAAATTAAGGTCATTCCTATCTACTCTGGGAATTTCTATCGGTATTTTCTGTATTATTTTGGTATTTACACTCGTTGATTCATTGCAGCGTAATATTCATAATAGTATCGATGCGTTAGGAAGCAATATGGTGGTGGTACAGAAATGGCCATTCCTCTTCGGTGGAGAATACCCTTGGTGGAAGTTTATCAATCGACCCATCGCCAAATACAGTGAGTTTGAGAAGCTGAGTGTTGCACTTAAGGATAAGGCAACTTGCTGTCTTCAACTGAACTATAATGCCGATAAATTCAAATACGAATCGAATATCGTTAGCAACCCTCAAATCATTGCCTGTACTTCTAACTACGAGAAAATAAGGAACTTTGATATTGCCTATGGCCGTTTCTTTAGCGAACTCGATTTCTTTACAGGAAGTAATGCAGCCGTTATTGGCAACGATATCGCCGAGGGATTATTTACCAACCCTGAAACAGCGCTTGGTAAAACCATAAAACTCGATGGTAAAAAACTAGTGGTGATTGGAGTCATTAAAAAGGAGGGAAGTAATCTACTGCAAACAAGCTTGGATGGTGCAGCCATTCTTACCTATAATTATATTAAAACAATTATTGCAGTAGGCCATAATTTCATGGAACCCAATATTTATGTGAAACCCATGGCGAACATCAGTATGGATTATGTAAAGGATGAAGTTCGAATGAATATGAGAGCCCTTCGCCGACTAGCTCCAGGGGTTGATGACAATTTTGCAGTGAACGAATTCTCTATGATCACCACCGCATTCGATAGCCTCTTCAAAGTATTATGGATCGTGGGAACGATCGTGGGGCTCTTCAGTATCATCGTGGGCTGTTTTGGAGTTGCTAATATTATGTTCGTATCCGTTAAAGAACGAACCAACCTTATTGGAATTCAAAAATCATTGGGAGCGAAAAATAATTTCATCCTGCTGCAATTCCTTGTTGAAGCCATCGTACTATGTATCATGGGAGCCATCATTGGATTGATACTGGTGTTTATCATGGTGGCCATTGCGAAGCTCTCAGGGTTCGCTGTAGAGCTCTCTGCATTCAATATCACCATCGCCTTCCTAATCGCCTTTACCATCGGTATCCTCGCTGGGATCATTCCTGCTTATTCTGCTTCGCGCCTCGACCCCGTAGAAGCCATCCGGTCGAAATAATTCCCCCTTTCTTGCACATAAAAAAAGCTACATCGTTTAGGATGCAGCTTTCTTAAATTGATTTAGATTTCAGAATTATTTCATCTGTGTTTCTAATTTGGCTTGAAGTACATTTTTTGGTACCGCGCCTACCTGACGATCAACTACTTGACCTCCTTTAAAGAAAAGGATTGCAGGGATATTACGAATGCCATAGTTGATGGCTGTTTGTGGATTGTGGTCCACATTAAGTTTTCCAATTACAGCAGTGTCTTTATATTCCTTTGCTAATTCCTCTACTACTGGTCCTACCATGCGGCAGGGGCCACACCACTCTGCCCAAAAGTCTACAATTACTGGTTTATCAGATTTTAAAACTTCCGCTTCGAAGTTTGCGTCGGTGAATTCTATTGCCATGATTTTTGATATTTAAATAAATGAGTTGCGAAGTACGGAAGACAATTACAGTTCCTATTTACCATTTATACACATATTGACAATAAAAAAGGGGTATTGTGCTAATTTGTCAAATGCACTCCTTTTTTTTGGCAGGTTTTCCTTGATAAACTAAGGCAATTTATGGTCTTACATTTACTAAATTTGCATTATGTTAAAGAAAATATTCAAGATTGGATTAATTACCCTCTTATCATTTGTCCTGCTGCTGGTAATCACACCTTTATTTTTTAAGAGCAAAATAGTTGAACTAATAAAAACAGAGGCCAATAAACATCTTAATGCCACATTGCAATTCGATAATTCTATTGGATTGAACCTGTTTAAGAATTTCCCCAACGTGAGTCTTACCGTTGATAATTTATGTATCACAGGAAAAGGTGAATTTGAAGGCGACACGCTAATCTATAGCAAATCAACTCGCATTGTTGTCGATTTAAAAACATTATGGGATACGAAAGAAATTCCAATTCGTAAGCTATATGCCGAAGCGCCTTTCATCAATATCATCTACCATAAAAATGGAATGGCCAATTACGATATCACCATTCCTGATAACACCGCGGATACTTCAACCAGTAAGGTGAAGGTGAAACTCGACGTCTACGAAATAAAAAATGGAAGGATTCATTATGATGACCAAGGACTGGGTTTCTATACTTTTTTAGAAGGCGTGAATCATTTGGGAAGTGGAAACTTCGAAGACATGGTCTTCGATTTAAAAACAAAGACTGAAGTTCGTGAACTTACTTTAGGATATGGTGGTGTTGCCTATCTCGATCATGTGAAAACCTTGCTCGATGCAGTGCTTCATATGGATTTAAATACCTACAGATTTGAGTTCAAAGATAATCTACTTGCCTTCAACGACCTCGCATTGCACGTGAATGGTTTCGTGGCATTGCCAAATGATAACGATGTTGATATGGATCTTACCGTCAACAATAATCAATATGATTTTAAAAAGCTACTGAGTTTATTGCCATCCTTATATCGCCACCAATTTGAAGAATTACAAGCCACAGGAAATTTTCTGTTTGAAGGGAAGCTCAAAGGTATTTACAACGATTACTCTATGCCCGGTTATGGCTTGCATTTGGAAGTGAAAGAAGGCTCCTTGAAATACCCTTCCTTGCCTGAGAAAATTAGTGATGTAAATTTATCACTTCATATCACCAACGAAGATGGAATCACCGACCATACAATTATTGATTTGCAAAAATTACATGCACAAGTAGCAAGTGATATTATTGATGCGAAGGTGCTTGTTACCAACCCCGTAAGCAATGCTCACCTCGATGCACAGATAAAAGGAATTTTAAACCTGGCTACCATTACTCAAATTGTTCCTATGGCCGATACCAAATTGGGCGGGCTCCTAAAAATGGATGTATCGGCGAAGGGTAATGCCGGGCAATTAACTGGAAAGGATTATGAGAAACTGGATGCCTCAGGTTCTTTCGTTGCTACCAATGTAATCTATGAAAGCAAAGGAAGCATGCCAGTCAAGGTTTCTAAGGCCAGTGCCACACTGAGCCCAACGAAGGTGGTGCTCTCCGAATGCAAGGCCATCATCAATAGCACCGACTTGGATGCAAGTGGAAATATCGAAAACTTTTTTGGATACTTGCTACGTAATGAGAAAATTAAAGGAGCACTCGTTTTAAATTCTACCTATTTAAACTGTAATGAATTTATGAGCGACGATGCCTCCAGCACCAGCGACACAGCGGCTTTGAAGCCATTTAAGATTCCAGAGAATATCGATTTTGTATTGAAATCGAAAATTGATAAATTGAAATATGACAATTATGATATTCGCAATTTTGTAGGGAATGTGAAAGTGAATAATGGCATTCTAACTTTTGATAATACTTCATTAGAAATGCTCGATGGGAAGTTTGCTCTTAATGGTAGCTATAATTCATTAGATATTAAGAAACCTATTTTCGATTTGGCATTTACCATCACCCAACTCGATATTCAAAAGGCTTTCAAGACGTTTGTTACAGTGAAATCATTAGCGCCCATTGCCGAATATATGAGTGGAATGCTTAATACCACCTTGCATTATACCTCCGCGATGGATGGTAATTTTATGCCAATACTCGCAAGCATCAATAGCAATGGAAATTTAGATATTCCCAAAGCTACCATTACTGGATGCAAGCCCTTAGATATGCTTGCCGACAATTTGCAATTGATGAATTTAAAGAAATTTGATGTGCAACGTATCCTTCTCAATTTTATGATAAGCAACGGAGAAGTATTGATAAAACCATTTAAAACGAAATGGAATAACTACTCCATGGAATTGCTCGAAGGTGCTACTGGGTTGGATAAAAACATGAAGTTCCATTTGAAACTAAGTGTTCCTCGCTCGGAGTTTGGATCTTCGAATACGGCCTTGAATGGACTCATACAACAAGCCAATGCTAAATCCCCAGTGCCAATAAAACTCGGTGATATGGTAGATGTAGATGTATTCATTACAGGTAGCTTGCTGAAACCCGAAATTAAAACAAGCCTTCGTGATATGGCCAACAAAGCTTTCGATGATGTGAAAGATGCATTGATAAAAAAGGCACAAGACTCACTCAACAATTTAAAACTCGAAGCCGAGATGCGTGCAAAAGCTGAAGCGAATAAAATTGTTCAGGATGCTCAAAAGCAAGCGGATGCTATCAAAGCGGAAGCCGCCAATTATGCTGCGAAAATTAAGGCTCAAGGCTACCAGGCCGCCGATAGCTTGGTGAATAGTGTACAGAACCCATTAGGAAAATATGCTGCCAAAGCTGCTGCCGATAAAATGAAAAAGGAAGCAGATATCAAGGCTCAAAAAATCGTTAATGATGCCAATGCCAAAGCTGATGCTATGGTGCTGGAAGCCAAGCGGAAAGCAGGTTTGAACTAAACTTTAGGAAGGGGAGGAGGCTTTAATCTACTTGTTAGTACAATTGATGTGCTGATTTATTCTAAAGTTTTTTCGAACGATTCGGCCAAAAATTCAAAGCCTGTATTTTTAATTTTGGCATTGCTGGTAGCACAACTTCCCAATACGATTAACGACATTTCTCCCAATACTTTTTTGAGTAACCAAGCCGGTATATTAGGCAACCATAATGGTCGGTGGTAATGTTTGGCAATGGCTTTGTCGATGGCTTCTAAGGTCATAGGATGGGAGGAAGCCGCATTGTAAATGCCTACCAAATTTTTGTCGATGACATGAATAAACAACCTGCATAAATCATGCAATCCTATCCATGGAATCATTTGTTGTCCAGTGCCTAAATCGGCTCCAACAAACCATTTGATGGGTGCACTCACTGTTTTAATGAATCCTTCATTGGGGCTCATCACTACACCCAATCGTAAAATGCAAACAGGAATTTTGATGCTGTTAAATTGTTGTGCAGCGGTTTCCCAGTCGCGGCAAACCATGGCCAGGAAGTCGTTTCCACTGGGGCTGGTTTCTGTAATGTTTTGTAATTGGGTATCACCATAAAATCCGGAACCCGATACACAAATAAATTTCTTGAGTCGGAGCTTCTCTTTTTTTATGGTTTTAAATAAGAAATCGGTCGACATAATTCGACTATCATAAATTTCTTTTTTATAATCGAAGGTCCATCGCTTACTCACCGTTGCCCCAGAGAGATGAATGATATAATCCACGTCCTTCAAGGCATTGAGGTCCATTTCTTCCTTGGCATAATTCCAGTAAAAGGTATGAATACCATCGGCTTTCTCCTGATTTCGAATGAGGGAACGTACTGTCAATCCTTGCGTGGTAAGCTGAAGCTTTAGCGCCTTACCTACCATTCCGCTGGCACCTGTTATTAATACTATGGGCATGATTTTTATTTTTTAAGTCCTAAGATGGAATATACCATCGGTATTTTATTCAGTAAATGTTTGATTCGAAATTTACCCGGTTCAAATTCTTCCGTCTCCTGAAAACAATTATATGGCGAATAATCATACTCATCAAAGCGTTGAATGCTGATGCCTTGTTGTATTAAATTATTCAAAAGCTCACTGGTTGGATGATTCCATGATATGGTTTCATTCGTAATCGGTGCTTCCCTGTCGGCATAGGTGCCTGTTTCGGTCTCAACAATTTCTTCCTTATTGAAATAGGAGTAGGCAATATGGTTGAAATGATTATCCATCATCCATACAATCGGGTGAAAATCGGCCATGATGAAATGCCCACCAGGCTTCAGAAATTGAGACACTACCGACGCCCATTTTTGTAAGTCGGGCAGCCATCCTATAGTGCCATACGAAGTAAATACGATATCAAATTGTTGCTTGAGATGATTGGGTAAATCGTAAATATCACAACAAATAAATTTAGCCTGGGTTCCAATTTGAGTATTAAAATCACGACCCATTTGAATGGCTTCTTCCGAAAAATCCACACCCGTAACTTCCGCACCCATGCGAGCTAAGGAAAGGCTATCCTGCCCGAAATGGCATTGCAAATGCAATACCGACTTGCCTTTCACATCCCCAAGCAAATTGAGCTCGATACTGTTCAAAGTATTTCTGCCTTGTAAAAAACTGGCATTATCGTAGAAGTCACTCTGAACATGAGCCGCCACTTTTGAATTCCAAGAAGCTTTATTTTTAATGATATAGTTGTGATCCTGTTCCATAATCAATTGCAATTACGGTACAATCAGCGATATGCCATGTTCTTTTTTGTAAAGTTTCACAAATTTACCTTACCAACAATATGGTTCCTCCTTTGGTGATTTGCCTTGCGTTATTTGTAAAGGAGCTGGCAAGATGGCCAGTTGCAGATAGTCTATAAATATAGATATCAGAGCCTAACGGAATACCTCTAAATGTACCATCCCAGCCTCTGCTTTCGGGAGAGTCTGTATATAATAATTGTCCCCAACGATCATAGATTTCAAATTGATAAATGCTTAAACCGCTACAAATTGGTTTGAAGAAGTCGTTTATTCCATCACCATTTGGGCTGAAAGCGTTCGGAAGAAACACTACAGGATAAACAGGAATACAAGCTACGTTACTTGTACTCTGCTGATTATTCCCATTCTGTTCTTTGGCTATTACTCGGTAACAAATTTCTAGGCCAGTTTGTTGATTGAATGAATCTGGTAGTATCGGTTCATTACTTGTTAGAATATTACTGTTCTTGACATTTATTTTTTTCCATGACAAAGTAGTGTTGTCATAATATTCAATTTGGTATTCAAGAACGCCTTCTTTCCATTTTTCATAAGATGTATATTGTAATATGCCATATTCATTGAAGTTGTGATTTTCAGCTTTTAAATATATTGTTTCGGATATTGGAGATGTCACAGATTGGTTGCCACAAGTATCCATAGCCTTAATGAAATATTTTTCACTATGAAGCTCTGGAGACGAATTCTGATCTATATAAAACGTATCTGTTGTTGTAATATTATTTATAAGATATTTTGTAGCATGTGGCATTCGCTTCCACACCGTTTGAGTAATATTTTTATTTAGAACTGTTGTGAAATATACTTGGACGGTATCATTACTATTAACGCCTGGAAATACAGAAACGGAGTCTTCAAACTCTGTTTGACAACCAGTTGAATTAATAATTCGTTGGCGTATGTGAAATGTACCCTCGTTGGAAAAAACGAGAGAAGTATCGAGTTCTTTATTCTGTAACTGAATAAACCCATTCCCAAAATCATAAGATTTTAAAACATTACCTTTTATTGTATCTTTTATATTTAATTGAAAGGGTATACACCCTAAATGACTATTCAAAGAAAACCCTGGCTTAACTGCAGCTAACACGATTATTGGTGATGGATATTCAAAAGTATCAGTGCAGAAACCGTTACTAAAAATAAGTTTAACAATAAATGCCCCACTTTTTAGAAACTGATGAGAAATTGAAGTAATCTTGTTTTTTGTATTATTTATTACAATGGTACTGCCATCTCCAAAATCCCATAAATAATTATATCCATTCCCGTTTACAGTGTCGCTCGTACTTAAATCATTAAATGTGATATTGTTAAATTGGCAAATGGTGTCATTTGATGGTGAAAAATTACCTGAAAGCATTGGTATTTGTAGGGTATCTTCCATCCATTTGACTGCGCCAGTATTAGCATATCCAATAATTTTATAATATGATTTTGTAAATTTCTTTGGAATATAGAAAGAAATTGAATCTGTAAAATCGAAAGTATCATTTAGAGCTTGGATATAAATTCGATGATTCTTAAAGCGAGGGTTACTTTTATTATAAACAGTAACTTGTTTGCAATCAACTTTCAAAGAATAATCTAAGAACAGGTAAGGCTCAGTTATAAAATTCACCGGAGGATATAAGATATGTGAAACGTTGGAAAAAGTGTCATAATGCCTTTCCATCAGCAATGTAAGCTTGTCGTCTTTGATACGGTATAACCTAACGAAATTTTTAGGATTCTCCGTAAATATATAATAACAATTATCGTATGTAAGCCTTGAAAATAAAACTCCTTCATTACCTCCTAATGCAAAATTGTTTTTCAAAGTAGATTGAGTATCACCAAAATGCACCTTAATTACTTGTTTGTAGCACTGTGAATTCTGAGTAATACAATCAAAAGGAATCAAATAATAAAATGAGTCATTGAAATTAAAAGTAATTTTTTCGTACAGTTTTATTTTCTTAGTTGTTGTTGGCAATAGCAAGTTTTTGAATCGGAGATTCAAGGATTTGAATTTCAAGTTTTCAATACTACCTTCAAGTAGGTAGGTGTTTTTACTCAACTCATTTTCAAAATAAACTACATATTTATCACCAATATTAGAGAAGTAATAGTAGGGTTTCATCACTAAAGGCTCTCCTATATTTACTTTCAAGGAGTCAATTGGTTTTAGAAGGTTATTTGAATACAAGAAAAGAAAAAGTGAATCATGCGAGTAAGTCATGAAAATGATACTATCTCGACTTAGTGCAACATGATTAAAAGCTAAAAAATATTGTGGAGCAATTAATGGATATTGTCTTTTCAAAAGCGTGTCAGGGGAATTTTCGTTAGTACAGACATATTTATTTGTTATCCATTTATACGTATATTGTTTTATATAGGCTATAACTTCTGTGTGATTATTGACTTCAATCTTATCTGCAGTTAGAAAACTGAAATCAGTGTCATTTTTCGCTGGAACAATAAAGGTTCTTTCATTATTGAAATCTGCTCTGCCTTGAATAGAATTTGTAGTACATATTATAGTATTTCTAGCATTATATAAGGTATCAATTGTATGGGCGTAAAATAATAAATTGCCTTTCCTGTCTGAAAAGGTGTAATTGTAATAGTCGTTATATATTTTTTCATTAATCCCAAGTGTGTTGAAAGCTGAATCAATTTGGAGAGATCCTTGCGAAAAATCCAAATGAAAACCATAGGGAAATACCCAATGCGCATTAAACTGCGAATTGCCTTCAATTGAGAACAGTATACCCCAAATGAAAAATATTACCCTATGGAATTTCATCGTATAGTTTTATTGAATAAAAATCTTAAAGTTTTTGAGAAGATCCTTTCGATAGGAGTTTAACTGCTTCTAAAACACCTTAGTTTATTTAGTCAAAGTTAATAGTTATTTATGAAATAGGCTCTTTTTCATTTATGAAACTAAGTCTAATTGCAAATAAATTATGAGATAAAAATCAACTAAAATGAAAACCACTAACTTTATAATTAAATTATAGCCCTCAACATGATTTAAATCTTATAAATCTATAAGAACAAGATGAAGGACAAAATTTTAGTATTGCTCAAATTGAAAGCAGAATTGCCTTACACTTGAACTCTCATAAAATCTTCGGTAAAAAGATAATTGCGGCGACCACCACTGCAAAAATTGCGGAAACTAAAACGGCGCCTGCGCTCAAATCCTTGATGAGTCCGGCTTTGGGGTGTTGGTTGGGGGAAATGAAATTGACGATCTCTTCGATGGCGGTATTGAAAATCTCAGCTCCAAATACCATGCTGCTGCATAGGAGAATGGCAATCCACTCTAAATTAGAAATCTTGAAATATACGCCTGCTATTACCGCAACGATAAGTGCCACCCCGTGAATCTGCAAATTACGCTGACTCACAAAGGCTTTCACAATTCCATTGATGGCATATTTAAAGGATCGAAGCATGGTGGCGATGGGTTATATCTGAAGCTCGAAAAATGGGATTCAATTTTAAAAAATCAAAGCGACTCCAACGCAAGTTAATCAATTAAAATAAAGTGGTCTTGAACACCGGTTTTACTTCTATTTCATCAAGTCCCTCTTCAGGGTCGAGCGAAATAAATCGTATCTCTTTCACCTTGTCAGATGTGATTTTCTTTCCAACGGCTTTTGGATTGGCAACTTCTACAAACTCACTCAGGTCGAACTCTAAAGGATCGGCAAGTAGGCCTTTCACCTTGGCAAATTCCACTTTACAATGAGCATCTTCAAACAAGCACACATTCACCAGCTCATTCTTTTCGTTGTCGCCAATAAATCCAAACAATTTATCTTCTGTTGATTTATCAATTGTAAATCGTTTGAGGTAGTAGTTTTCCTTATCTACATCATAATAGGCTGCACTCACTGTGGTATTGGGTTTTAGCTTTTGTATGATGGTGATATCATCGCGATAATGGTTGGTTAAATCGTAATTGGTTAATTCGAAATTACCCGATTTATATACCGCAATGATGCGATCTTTTGCCAGGAATTCTCCCAAATAAATGCCACGCTCTTCCTTGTTCAAACGCTTGGTATTGGTGTCGAACCAGCGTTTCTCTCCACCCAGGGTAGAAACACCACGCTTGCGCATCTTCACATTCTTCACATCATATTTGGTAACCAAATTTCCTTGTGCACCGCGTCCTTTGATTTCGAGTTCCGCAAAATTTATTTCAAATTTATCCTTGCGTAATCCCAATTTTGGTTTCAGGTTTACCTCCACCAATTCGGCTTCCCCATTGGGATTGGCTGTGAAGTACAATACTTTACTTCCTTTATTGCCTCGGGTTAAATCGTAAGGCTTATCGCGAGTGATACCCGTTACATTGAATCGTTTCATGTATGTGGCTCCTTTCTCTCCATCGCGATAAATCATATTATAAATGGTACGTTCATCACCTTTCTTAAATACGGCAATATGAAGCACGTCCTTACCCACAAAGGTCTTATCAGATATCTTGAACACCTTCATGCTACCATCTTCGTTGAAAGCAATCACATCATCGATATCGCTACACTCTGCAATGAGCTCGTCGCTCTTTAAACTCATTCCCGCAAAGCCATCCTTGGCATTGAAATACAATTTAGCATTCTTCGCTACTACTGCATTTACTTGTACCAATTCAAACTCACGAATTTCAGTTTTGCGCTCTTTGCCTTTGCCATATTTCTTCTGAATTTCATTGAAATATTCGATGGCATATTCAATCAGGTTTTTTAAATTATAACGAACCTGCTTTATATCCTTCTCTAATTTCTTAAGTAATTCATCGGCTTGAAATCCATCATACTTACTAATTCGCTTGATACGTAATTCGGTAAGTTTAAGAATATCTTCTCGGTTTACTTCTCTGTAAAGGTCTTGGGTATAGGGTTTCAAGCCCTTGTCGATAATAGAGATTACCTCTTCAAATGTTTCGGCAACTTCAATCTTACGATAGATTTTATTCTCAATAAATATTTTCTCTAACGATGCATAGAACAATTTCTCACTCAACTCTTTCAACTCAATTTCCAATTCCATTTTCAAGAGCTGCACCGTTTGGTCGGTATTGAATTTGAGAATATCATTCACCGATAAGAACTGTGGCTTATCATCGCGTATTACGCAAGAGTTTGGTGAGAGACCATATTCGCAATCGGTAAATGCATAGAGTGCATCGATGGTTTTATCAGGGCTTACCCCAGCGGCCAAATGCACCACCACTTCTACATTTTTAGAAGTAAGATCCTCCACTTTACGAATTCGGATTTTGCCTTTGTCATTCGCATTCACAATGCTTTCCATTAGGCTGCCTGTGGTAGTGCCAAAAGGGATCTCAGTAATCACTAGGGTCTTGCTATCACGCTCCTCTATTCGCGCTCTTACGCGCACCTTACCACCACGCAATCCTTCATTATACTTGCTCACATCGGCAATTCCGCCAGTAGGAAAATCAGGAATCAAATTAATTTTTCTTCCACGCAAATAATCAATACTTGCCTTGATGAGCTCATTAAAATTATGAGGTAAGAGTTTCGTCGATAAACCTACTGCAATACCTTCTACTCCCTGTGCAAGCAACAATGGGAATTTCATTGGCAAAGTAATGGGCTCGCGGTTACGGCCATCATAACTTAGTTTCCATTCGGTAGTTTTTGGATTGAAGGCAACATCTTGTGCGAACTTCGACAAGCGTCCTTCAATATAACGAGGTGCCGCAGCACTGTCGCCAGTAAAGGGGTCGCCCCAGTTACCTTGCGTTTCTATCAATAAATCTTTCTGTCCGAGTTGTACCGTGGCATCACCAATACTTGCATCCCCATGCGGGTGATACTTCATTGTATTCCCAATCACATTGGCAATTTTATTAAATCGGCCATCATCCAACTCACGCATGCTATGCAGGATGCGTCGTTGCACCGGCTTCAACCCATCGTTGATATGCGGTACGGCACGATCCAAAATCACATAACTTGCATAATCCAGAAACCAATTCTGGTACATGTCGTTCACAGCATCACTTTCGTGAAGTTCCGTATCTTCTGCTAAAATTATTTCGTCAGCCATATTCTAAATAAATCAACAATTATTACGAGATGAATCTTTTACCATTCATGCTTTGTAAGTTTAATTGTTTTACGCTTTTTTAATTTCTACTGGAAAGCAAATGGTCCGTCAAACTTTCCTGTTATTGATAATTCTATAATTCTAATTTTACTATTTCCTCCAGCTCCTTCAAATCATCTTCTTCAATTCGAAGATTGTCGATGATGAATTCCTGGCGTTGCGGTGTATTTTTACCCATATAATATTCGAGTAATTTTTGAATACTCATTTCCTTGGTTAACAAAACAGGTTCTAAGCGAATGCCTTCATTAATAAATTGTTCGAACTCACCAGGACTAATTTCACCCAATCCCTTGAATCGGGTAATCTCTGGGCTAGCGCTTAGTTTCTTGATGGCTGCTTGCTTCTCTTGTTCGCTATAGCAGTAGATGGTTTCCTTCTTATTACGAACCCTGAAGAGCGGTGTTTGAAGAATGAACAAATGCCCATTCTTCACCAATTCGGGGAAGAAATGAAGGAAGAAAGTCATAATCAATAAACGTATATGCATTCCATCCACATCGGCATCAGTTGCTAAAATGATTTGATTATATCGCAGGTTGTCAATGCCATTCTCCACATTCAAGGCATGTTGCAACAAGTTAAACTCTTCGTTTTCGTAAACAATTTTTTTCGTGAGTCCGTAGCAGTTCAAAGGCTTACCTCTTAAGCTAAATACCGCTTGTGTTTGTACATTACGTGCTTTGGTAATTGATCCGCTAGCACTATCACCCTCCGTAATGAAGATGCTGCTTTCAAAACGGTTTTCTAATTTCTCATCATCGAGATGAATTTTGCAATCGCGCAATTTCTTATTATGCAAATTGGCTTTCTTGGCGCGCTCATTGGCGAGTTTCTTGATTCCTGCAATCTCTTTTCGTTCGCGCTCGCTCTGTACAATTTTGTTTTGAATGATGCGGGCCGTCTCTGGATTTTTATGCAGATAAATATCGAGCTCCTTCGTCACATAATCGTGAATGAATGATCGGAGGGAGGCACCACCATTAGGTTCTATGGTTTGTGAGCCGAGCTTGGTTTTTGTTTGTGATTCAAAAACGGGTTCTTGAATCTTGATACTGATAGCTGCAATAACAGAGGTCCTGATATCGGAAGCATCATAATCTTTTTTATAGAAATCACGTACCGTTTTAACCAAAGCCTCTCTGAAATAACCTAAATGCGTTCCACCTTGTGAGGTGTATTGTCCATTCACGAAACTATAATATTCTTCGCCATAGCTATTGCCATGGGTAATTGCAAATTCAATATCCTTACTTCTGCTATGTATAATTGGGTAAAGAATGGTTTCGTCGGTTTTCTCGGTGAGGAGGTCGAGCAAACCATTTTTGCTCATGAACTTTTGTCCGTTGAAACGTATGGTAAGTCCAGAATTTAGGTAGACATAATTGCGAATCTGACTCTCTAAAAACTCCGTTTTAAATTTGAAATTTTTGAAGATGGTATTGTCAGGTTCGAAAATCATGATGGTACCATTATCATCACTTTCATCGCGTTCTTTCTCATTCTTGGTGATGACACCGCGGCTAAATTCAGCCACCTTGGTGCGCCCATCGCGAATACTTTGTACACGGAAATAGTAGCTCAGAGCATTCACAGCCTTCGATCCCACACCATTAAGTCCTACCGATTTTTGAAAGGCATTGCTATCGTACTTTCCTCCAGTATTAATCTTACTCACGCAATCAATCACTTTCCCTAGAGGTATACCACGACCGTAATCGCGCACTGTAACACGATGTTCCGATACGGTGATATCGATTTGACTGCCCGCGCCCATCACAAACTCATCAATACTATTATCTACAATTTCTTTAAAAAGGATATAGATTCCATCGTCCGGAGCACTACCATCGCCCAGCTTTCCAATATACATCCCCGGTCGGAGGCGTATATGCTCATGCGGTTCGAGCGATTTAATATTGTCTTCGGTATATTTTGCGGTTGCCATGAATTAAGTAAAAAGTAAAACGAATGATTAAATTAAGAATACAAAAGCACTTGTATTCAAGCCTCTTTATAAAGACTTTGATTCAAGGGGCAAAAGTAAGGTGCTTTGAAGCCATTTGAAACATGCTTTTCCACAAATTGCCTGTGCGGAACTAAAATTGCTAAATTCTTTAGCGGGTTTTTATGGTTAAAACGCCCATTGGAGAAGAAATAGCGAGGTTGCCTTTAGAATTCGGTGATTTGAAACAATTCAATTTATGCCAATTTTTATAGCAATGGATGCGCTATTTTTGATATGAAAAAGGAAATTATTGGGTAAAAATTGCAGTCCGAACTAAGATTAAATTCGGCTTTTCTCAATCCAGCCACCTCCAATTACATCGTTGCCTTCGTAAAATACTGCCGCTTGTCCTGGGGCAATGGCATTCACATTTTCATAGAAATTCACCTTCATTCGGGTCCCATCTTGTTCGATACTTCCCAAATGACCGACATCTTTATAACGTATTTTGGTGATGGCTTCCATAGGTTCCGAAAGCGAAGCATATTTATGAAGGTTGATATTTCGAACCCACATCTCGGTGCGGTCGAGGTCTTGAACATCGCCCAGCACCACAGTATTGGTTTCAGGCTGAATGGATACCACAAACAAGGGGCGTCCAACGGCTATCTCCAAACCTTTACGTTGCCCAACAGTATAGAACGGATAACCACGATGCTTTCCAACCACGGTGCCATCGGTCATCACGAAGTTGCCTCCATTCACACGTTCTTCCAATCCTTCCACCCTACGTTTTAAGAAGCCACGGTAATCATTATCAGGCACAAAGCATATTTCATAGCTTTCACTTTTATTGGCCAAGTCGGTATAACCCCAGTCGAGGGCCATCTGACGAATCTCCGGCTTATGGTAGTTTCCAACAGGGAATAAGGTGCGGGCTAAACTCTTTTGTGATAATCCCCAAAGCACATAACTCTGATCCTTATTTTCGTCCAGGCCCTTAGAAATCACATATCGGGAGTTTTCTTCACGTACCTGCGCATAATGGCCGGTAGCAATAAATTCACAATCGAGCTGGTCGGCACGCTTGAGTAATGCTTCCCATTTTATATGGGTATTGCAAAGTACACAAGGGTTGGGGGTACGACCCGCCAGGTATTCATCAACAAAATTATTGATTACAAAATCGCCAAACTCTTCGCGTATATCTAAAATGAAATGGTGAATCCCATGTTCAACGGCAACAGCACGCGCATCGTTGATGCTATCCAAGCTGCAGCAACCAGTTTCTTTTTTACTGCCCCCACTGCTGGCGTAGTCCCATGTTTTCATGGTAATGCCCACTACCTCATAGCCTTGCTCTTTCAGCATGACTGCAGTAACAGTGCTATCTACACCGCCACTCATGGCTACAAGTACTTTACCTTTTTTGCTCATTGGGGAATATTGATGGAGGTGAGGATATAGAAGACAAGCCTTCAATTACCTTTTTCCAAGCGGCAAAGGTAGGATATAAATACCAAATTAGGACTTGGGAATCGTCAAATTACAAGCATAAAAAAAGGTGCTGTGATTATCACAACACCTTTTGGGTGCCCACGAGGAGACTCGAACTCCTACACCTTGCGGAACTACCACCTCAAAGTAGCGTGTCTACCAATTTCACCACATGGGCATTACACTTTTTGTTTTTATTAACTGAGGTTATTAAGGTTGCAAAAATAGTAAAATAAACTCTTTTTAAATACTTAAAGATTTACTTATTTGCATTACCTATGAATCGAATGATTTCTAAGCCTCAAGCCGGTGAATTTGCGACCCATTATGGAGCCTATATTAATTTGGTGCCTTCCGATAACCTTATTCAGGAACTCGAAACGCAGCTGGAGCAGTTTAGTAGCTTTATGCAAAACCTCCCCAGCGACAAATTAAATTATGCTTATGCCGATGGCAAATGGACCATCGCGCAATTGATTCAACATATACTCGATACAGAAAGAATTTACGTGTATCGAATGCTGCATTTTGTTAGAGGCGGACAAATGGATATCCCTGGATTTGATCAGGATACCTTCGCTGCCAATGCCAATGCAGCCAATAGGAGCAAGGCAGATTTGATAGAAGAATTTGAAGCGATTCGAAAAAGCACGATTGCCTTTTTAAAATCGATTACCCTTGAACAAAGCTTAATTATAGGCAAAGCCAATAATTTTGAAATCAGTGTGCGATCGCTGGGTTACACTGCCTACGGACATATTGCACACCATGTGCGAATTATTTCTGAACGATATCTTTAGCATTTCTTGAATCAAAAATTGGAACGTATCACCTATATCAGCCGAACTCAAACCTATGCTGTGCTGATGGTTGCGCTGGGTCATTGCACGCCCGCAAACAACGATCCAAGCATCACCTCGAGCGGATGGATTTGGTTCACCTCCAATTTCATCAGTAGTTTTGATATGCCACTATTCATGTTTTTTAGTGGCTTCCTCTTTGGTTTATCTTCCGAGAAAAAGGAACTGCATTACTCAAGTTTCATGCAACAACGTGCAATAAAAATGTTGATTCCATTTTTTGTTTTGGGCACCATCGGTTATTTCTTAAAGTTGGGCTTATCACAATTCGCGGTACGCCCAGTAAGCTTTTCTTGGGATTCATTCCTCGATGGGTTTCTTATTCCCTGGCATAATCCAGTGATTTATTTGTGGTTCCTTCCAACCTTGTTTATCATTTATGGTATTTTGTTCTTTATGAAATACCTGCCTAAAAATGCAGTGATACTATGGGTTTTGGGACCGCTGATTATTATCAATGTCCTTCAGCCTGGCGCCAATATTTATTGGTTGAACATCAATTTCGTGATTAAATACATGGTTTATTTTGCACTCGGTTTTGCCTTTTATGGAATACGAAATCGTTTTCAATTTTTAAATAATATTCCATTCTTAATTGTAGCATTCATTCTCTTCGTTTTGTTGAATTTACTACCTGCAAGAGAAGCCTTAAATAATTTTCTTACCGACAAAGCCGGTGATTTTATCTTGGCCGTTTTTGGAATTTTGGTATCACTCTCACTAGGTCATCTTTTAGCAAGGCCTTCATTTAATTTCTTGAAAATATATGATGGTTTGTATTTCTGTAGCTATCTCTTATCCTGGTTTATCATCACCGGCGCAAAGCTTGGATATCAAAGGCTTTGGTATGGACAAGTGGTTACAGTTATTCTAATAATAATAGGTGTACTTACCATACCTTTATTAGCTAAAAAGTATATCACCCAATCGTGGGCGAAAACCATTTTGGGTTTATCGTAATCCTAGAATAAGAGCAAAAAGCTATGCTTTTAATTCAACACAAAATTCATTTTTAGGGAGCATTTTTCCAATTTCGAATACTTGAAAATTAGGTTGCTTTTGCATTTCTAAGAGAAAGGAATCTCTATGTTGTGAATCAATAGTAATAAGCAATCCGCCATTGGTTTGCGGGTCGTTAAAGGTGATGAATGATTCGGGGGTGATACCTTGAATTTTTTTCTCAATCGCATTCCAGTTTCTATAGGTATTATCGGGAACACAAAATGCATCGGTATATTTTTTTAGGTTAGGAAGTAATGGCACTTTTGAAATATTAATTGCTGCCGATAAGTCACTGCCTTCGCATATTTCCACCAAATGCCCCAAGAGTCCAAATCCTGTAATATCGGTCATTGCATTCACATACATCCATTGTCCAAGATTTGCACCAATTGAATTTAAGGCAGATGCATTTTTAAAGAATGCCGGATAATCTTCCATATCGAGTAATCCACGTTTGAGAGCAGTGCTGAAAATGCCTGTTCCTATGGGTTTGGTAAGGAAAATGGAATCCCCTGCTTTCGCTGAATTATTTCTTTTAATATGGTTTTTGGTAATGGTACCCGTAACACACAAACCAAAAAATGGCTCTGGTGCATCTATACTATGTCCGCCCGAAATACTTATTCCTGCTTCCCTGCATTTATCCTGAGCCCCTTCCATAATTTTCTTTACGATGTCGGCACTAATTTTCTCTACAGGAAATCCAAGTATGCTGATGGCACTAATTGGGCGGCCCCCCATGGCGTACACATCACTAATAGCATTGGCTGCCGCAATACAACCGAAGTCGTAAGCATCATCTACAATTGGCGTGAAAAAATCGTTGGTGGTAATAATGCAATCGGTATCATTGAGTGCAATAACAGAGGCGTCGTCAAAACTCTCGATTCCAACTAAAACATTTTTATTATCAGCAGAAGAGGTATTGGATAAGATGCCTTGAAGTACTGCGGGTGCTACTTTACAGCCACATCCCGAACTTTTAGAAAACTGTGTTAAACGTATATTATCCATGGATATCCTCAAATGATTGTGCAACTCCGCATTTACCGCAACCTGAGTCGCAGGTTTCGGCAGTTACCTGAGCGCGTATTTTTTTAACTAAATATACGATGGCTACAAGTACGATGATTCCAATGAGGATGTATTGAAATAAAATCATGATTGCCCAGCAAAGATAGGGATTTATAAATACCTTTAGAAGTGGCGCAGAATGGGTGATAAAACCCTGCCCCTCAACGGGTGATATTCAATTTTCATTTTGTTAATTGTGATAAAAATCCAATTTTTACTGCTTGAAATCACGGAATAGATAACAACAAACCCATTTAAATTTCTAATATTGCACTTCTATATAAAATTTTGATTATGCGTACACTTAAAACTCTTCTCTTTTTATTTTTTGCAGTTGGTGCGTTTTCGCAGGCCACCCTTGTAGAAAAAGTTGAACGTAAACCGGGTGAATACACCGTTGCTTACGAAAAATACAAATTACCTAATGGGCTTACCATTATCTTGCACGAAGACCATAGCGATCCGTTGGTTGCAGTGCGTGTTACATACCACGTAGGTAGCGGTCGTGAAGCAGCTGGTCGTTCAGGCTTTGCGCATTTCTTCGAACATATGATGTTCCAGGGTTCAGGACATATTGCTGATGAACAACATTTCAAAATTTCACAAGAAATTGGTGCTGGACAGCAAAATGGTAATACTGAAGAAGATTTAACTCACTATTACGAAACGGTTCCAAGCAATCATTTAGAAACTGCTTTATGGCTGGAAAGCGATCGTATGGGTTATT
>CANLPK010000032.1 GCA_947492885.1 Bacteroidota bacterium | reverse complement strand
TTCCGATAGGAGGCTCAGTATTGTTGGGGAGGTTCCAGAGCGGTCAAATGGGACGGACTGTAAATCCGTTACTTCGGTTTCGAAGGTTCAAATCCTTCTCTCCCCACGGAAATAAGCCTTTGTAGCTCAGTGGTAGAGCACTTCCTTGGTAAGGAAGAGGTCGGCAGTCCGATTCTGCTCAACGGCTCAAAGAAATACAAGAAGGGCAGGTAGTGATAAAAAACAAATGCGGGAGTAGCTCAGTTGGTAGAGCGGCAGCCTTCCAAGCTGCAGGTCGCGGGTTCGAGCCTCGTCTCCCGCTCAATTTTAAGAATAAGGATAGAAAGAAGAAAGCAACATTATTAAATAGTATTTTAAATTTAACACAACACTCAAAATAATCAATCATGGCAACTAAAGAGAAATTTGACCGCAGCAAACCACACGTAAACGTTGGTACTATCGGTCACGTAGACCACGGCAAAACTACTTTAACCGCTGCAATCACCAGCGTATTAGCCGCTGCTGGTCTTTCAGAAAAACGTTCTTTCGAATCAATCGACTCAGCTCCTGAAGAAAAAGAACGCGGTATTACCATTAATACTGCACACGTAGAATATACTACAGCAAATCGTCACTATGCACACGTTGACTGTCCAGGCCACGCTGACTATGTTAAGAACATGGTTACTGGTGCTGCACAAATGGACGGAGCAATCTTGGTAGTTGCTGCAACGGATGGTCCTATGCCACAAACTCGCGAGCACATTCTTTTGGCTCGTCAAGTAGGTGTGCCTCGTATCGTTGTGTTCATGAATAAAGTGGATATGGTTGATGATCTAGAAATTTTGGACATCGTTGAGATGGAAATTCGTGAGTTATTGAACAAATACGAATTCCCTGGAGACGAGATTCCAATCGTTCGTGGTTCTGCCTTAGGCGGTTTGAATAATGATCCGATATGGGTTGAAAAAATCATGGAATTGATGAACTATGTTGATACTTATATCCCAGTTCCTCCACGTTTGACTGAACTTCCTATGTTGATGCCAGTTGAAGACGTATTCTCGATCACTGGTCGTGGTACTGTTGCAACAGGTCGTATCGAAAGAGGAGTGATCAACTCAAATGAAGCAGTTGAAATCATTGGTTTACAAAAAGAAGGTGAGAAAACCTTAACTTCAGTTGTAACTGGTGTTGAGATGTTCCGTAAGATCTTGGATCGCGGTGAGGCAGGTGATAACGTAGGTTTATTGTTACGTGGTATTGAAAAAGAAGCTATCCGTAGAGGTATGGTTATTTGCAAGCCAGGTTCGGTAACTCCACATACACACTTCAAAGGCGAAATCTACGTATTGAGCAAAGATGAAGGTGGTCGTCACACTCCATTCTTCAACAAATACCGTCCGCAATTTTATTTCCGTACAACTGACGTAACAGGTGAAATCACCTTACCAGAAGGAGTAGAAATGATTATGCCAGGCGATAACGTAACAATCAATGTAGTTTTGATTACCCCAATCGCAATGGAAAAAGGTCTTCGTTTCGCGATCCGCGAAGGTGGACGTACCATTGGTGCAGGTCAGGTAACTGAAATCACTAAGTAATATAAAGCTTTAAACTTTGAAAGCCCTCTTCCGAATAGGAAGGGGGCTTTTCTATTGCGTATCTATTGCCCAAAAATTAATAACAGAATTCAATCTTATTTGTTTCCTTTGTTTTAACTAATTTCAAACTAATCAATCAAAAAAATGGATAATATTTTAATCACTACAAGTACTCAACTAGATGGCTATAAAGTAAAAACCCAATTGGGTTTGGTTCGTGGAATCACCGTTCGTTCACGAAGTATTTTAGGGAATATGGCTGGAGGCTTTATGACCATCTTCGGTGGCAAGAGCAGCATATATACCGAGTTATGCGAAAACTCACGTGAAGAAGCATTGCAATTGATGATTCAGCACAGCCGTGCTTTAGGAGCTAATGCAATTATCAATATGCGTTATGAATCGAATGAGGTGATGCAAGGATTGACTGAGGTTTTGGCTTATGGAACTGCCGTGATTGTCGAAAAAGAGAACTAACTGCTCGCCTTTTTCCCCTAGCATTAATCAGGTTTTATCATCTCATTACATTAAAAATGATGAGAATCATATTGCCTATTTAGATTAATTATATTTAATTTACATTGTATTTATAATTAATCTAAATAATAGCCAATGCGTTACTTCTCAGCTTGTATTTTTCTCTCAATTTTAATTTTATTTCCGAAGGTGGCTTCGGCCCAAATCCTTACCAATGAAGACTCTTTGGCTGCTGGGCTCCAGAAAAAGGATTTGAATAGCACCTATATCTCCGGTTATGGTGAATCGGTAATAAAATGTGATTTACGGTCAAAATTGGCTCAAGCTAATTTAACGCGTAACGTTCTTTTCATAGGCCATCGTTTCAGTGACAAAGTGAATTTCTTTAGTGAATGGGAACTAGAAGATGCGAAAATTGAAGGAGGAGAAGCCGGCGGTGAGTTGGCGATTGAGCAAATGTTCATCAAATTTGATTTGAATAGCAATAATTATATCTCGGCAGGATTAATCATTCCTCGCATTGGAATCATCAATGAGAACCATTTACCGACTACTTTTAATTCAAATGCAAGACCCATACTAGAAACCATTTTAATTCCTTCGACCTGGAGAGAAATTGGAGCTTGTTATTATGGCAATTCGAAAATGGTGGCAGGATTAAATTATTCTTTGGGTGTTTTTAATGGACTCAACGCAGCTTCGTTTAGCAGTGGTAAGGGAATTAGAAGTGGCCGGTATGAAGGAAGAGATGCAAGCATGTCGAATATTGCGTTGACGGGATCAGTTCTTTATTACTATCAGAATTTTAGAATTCAAGCTTCAACTTATCTAGGAGGTTCGAATGGAATTAGTAATACAGAAGCGGATAGTCTAAAATTGAAAAATGGTTTATTTGGAACCCCAGTTTCATTATCCGAATTTAATATTCAGTATACAAGAAATAATTTTTCATTTAAAGTATTAGCGGCATCATTATTAATTCCAAATGCATTTGCGATCAATATGGCTTATGACAATAATACGCCTGAAGAGGCTTACGGTACTTATGCAGAATTATCTTATAATATTGCACCATTATTAAAGATGAATGACTTGAAACAATTAAATATTTTTACTCGCTATGAGTATATTAATTTGAATGCAAGAATTGCACGTAATGGGATGGATAATAAAGCGCTCGAAAAAAAGTATTTATTTGCGGGGTTAGTATATAAACCAATTCGTGGGGTTAGTATTAAATTTGATTATATGTTTGCACGAACAGGGCAACAAAATGAAGCTATTATCAATCCGTCGAATACCCCATTTTACAGGAATAATAGCCAATTGAACCTGGGATTAGGATATGGTTTTTAGTTGAACAAATGCAGAGAAAAGAATTCATTAAGAATAGTTGTTTAGTATGTTTTGGTGTAGCCGCGGGGTTAACACTTACAGGTTGCGGTGCCATTCCAATTTATAAGCCAACGATAGAGAATAAAATCATTTATTTGGATGAGCCGAAAATGGCGATCAACAAATTAAATATTATTCAGCATGCCTCTTTACCTTATGATATACTGCTTGTGAAAAACGAAAAGGGATATTATGCTTTAAGGATGCAATGCACCCATCAGAACCAACCCTTGGTTGCCACCAATACTGGGCTGTTTTGCAATGCTCATGGGAGTTCATTTAATTTGGATGGGAAAGCGATGAAAGAACCCGCAATCAATCATTTGAAAAAATATATTGTTACCAAAGTGGGTCAACAATTACTAATTCAACTTTAATTTTAAAATTAATTTCGGTGTTTGACTTATTATTTTGTTTGATAAAAATAGTAATAAGCGCCAACGGCTAATGCAGCAGTTTCTGTACGCAGGCGACTTGATCCTAGAGCCACTTCTGCAAACTGATGTTCACGGGCAAGGATGATTTCTTGTTTAGAGAAATCGCCTTCTGGGCCAATACAGCAAATGGTTTTAGGAAGTAAGGTAAGAGAAGCAATTTCGTTTTTAATACCACTTTCATCGCAGTGCGCAATGATTTTACTGCAATTAGGGCCGTGATTCATTTCAATAAATTTCTTGAATGTAATCAATGGATTTATTTTAGGAAGTACCGATTTGAGTGATTGTTTCATTGCAGAGATCGCAATACGTTCGCATCGTTCTAAATTTATTTTAGTTCGTTCGCTGTGATCGCAATCTATGAATGTGATTTCTTCAATGCCAAATTCAATAAGTTTTTCAATCATCCAATCGGTGCGCTCTCCACTCTTGGTAGGAGCTACCGCAATATGTAGTGAATGGCGTGATGTATTTGGGTCATTTTCTTTACGAATTATTTTAAGTGACGCATCCTTTGAATTCAGTATTTCACAATCGAAAAAGGAACCTTTACCATCGGTAACACGTATTAATTCACCCACTTGATGACGAAGAATTTTAAGGCAATGTTTGGCTTCATCAACGGGGAGTTGGGCACTAAGCTCTAGATCGGGGGCGTAAAATAATTGCATGTATTAAGCAACGAAAATAAGAAATGAAATTTAATATTTACTTTGCAATATGAATATCGTAGTTACCGGAGGAACCAAAGGCATTGGCCGAGCAATAAATGAGGCCTTTGCAGGCATTGGATTTAATATCATTAGTTGTGCTCGCAACCAGGCCGAATTGGGACTCTTAAATAAGGAATTATCTGGTCAATATCCAGAAGCTAAAATTTTCACACAGGTATGTGATATGGGTAAAAAGGAAGAGGTTTTGAATTTTGCATCAACAATTAAACAGCAGTTTTCAAAAATTGATGTACTAGTAAATAATGCAGGAGTTTTTATGCCAGGTACCCTTGAAAGTGAGGCTGATGGAACCTTTGAAACGTTAATGAATTTAAATATCGGAGGCAGCTATCATATCACAAGGGCTTTGCTTCCATTAATAAAGATGTGTCAAGGGCATATTTTTAATATTTGTTCAACGGCAAGTATAACAGCATATACCAATGGAGGAAGTTATTGCATTAGTAAATTTGCGATGTTAGGCATGAGCAAGGTTTTACGGGAAGAGTTGAAACCACAAGGAGTTCGTGTAACGTCGGTTTTGCCTGGAGCCACCTTAACGCATTCGTGGGAAGGAACTACCTTGCCAGAAACCAGGTTTATGAACCCAAAAGATATTGCCAAAGCGATTGTTGAATGCTACCAACTAAAAACGGCGGTGGTAGAAGAATTATTACTTCGTCCTCAGTTGGGCGATATATAAAGCTAATTTTAGGTTTTGTAGAAGTCGTAATGGATTACCATACGCTGTTTAATAAGGCCTTTCCAAAATGGATAGCATATTTAACCCAATAATAAATCAATCCGGGTAGAACCACAATAATTAATTTATTGAAATGCCACGCATTGGGGAAGTCTAAATGCATTGCATGTTGCACTGAGCGTGTGATGCCACATCCAGGGCAGTTTCTGTGCAGAAACATCTGAGAGGGGCAAAGGGGCGGTAAACCGCTGTCAAAAAAATCAGCGGGTAGAGACCATAACACAATGGGAATGGCAACTAACCCGCTGAAAATTAAAATATTCTTAATCACGAATTAACTATTCTTGTTTACGTAGATAATGGCGTGAATAATTCCTGGAATCCAGCAAAGGATTGTTAGTACCAGATTCAAAATAATAGCATTAGTATCATCCCAATCAGACACAATTCCTACTGCTACAGGAGGGATTAGAATGGCTAATAAAATCAATACAATTTTTTCGATTGCATGACTATTGCTACCACTGTGTTTCAGTGCTTTTGCAATGGTGAAAGGTGCAGTGATCTTTGCATTAGGTACAAAAGTGCTGTTGTTTTTAAACATTTTAGCAATGCTTTTGGTAGTAACTTGTTTTGATACATTAGATTGTTCTACTGTTTTAACTGCTTGATCAGCGTTGAATGCTGGAGCAATTTCTAGAGTATTTCCAACTTCAGTAAGAGCAGGTGTTTCGGTTGCTTCAGTGGTGTTTACTTGAGAAGCTGCTGGAGTAGAATTTTCTACTTTTGCAATTTCTTTAGCTTTAACGTTTCCACGTTGAATGCTACCATAACGTTCGTTGCTGCAAGAAGCTAAGAATAATACCACAGCCGAAATAAGCGCCAAGGATTTTAGTGAGGAAAAAGATTTCATAATAATAATGGGTTTAGAGTTTGATGCAGCAAATCTATAAGAATTTTTCAGACAACAAAATTTTTGTGGAAATAAATACGTTGGCAAAAAGGGTATTTATAAATAGCAGTCAAAAAAAAAGCGTCATTTTTAGTGACGCTTTTTATAGAATTGTTATTTGATTAAGAAATTCCTAATTTCTTTTTTACCGCTTCTGTAGTAATTGATTTCGGGCGCTCTAGAGGCAAGCCCAAAGCACGATCCCAAACTAATGATGCTAAAACGCCTAATGAGCGAGAAACACCAAACAATACCGTATAGAAATCTTCTTCAACAAAGCCATAGTGTTGTAATAATGCACCAGAGTGAGCATCAACATTAGGCCAAGGGTTTTTTACTTTACCTAAAGATTCAAGAATTGGTGGCACAGTTTCATACACGTTCCAAACGGTATTTACCAAATCATCATCAGGAAAATAGGTTTTAGCAAATTCCATTTGAGCCGTGAAGCGAGGATCTGTTTTACGCAATACCGCATGACCGTAACCTGGAACTACTTGCCCAGCGGTTAGTGTTTCTTGCACATATTTTGCAATTTGTTCTTTAGTAGGACGAGCAACTCCAAGTTGTTCGCACATTTTCTTTAGCCAGCGAATTACTTCCTGATTGGCTAATCCGTGGAGTGGTCCGGCAAGTCCGTTCATTGCTGCTGCGAATGATAAATAAGGGTCGCTCAGCGCTGAACCTACGAGATGGGTTGTATGAGCAGAAACATTACCTCCTTCATGATCGGCATGGATGGTAAGGTAGAGGCGCATTAATTTTCTGAATTCCTCTCCGTCATATCCAAGCATGTGGGCAAAATTTCCAGCCCAATCGAGTTTTGTGTCTGGTTCAATATGCTTGCCGTCTTTATAAACCCGGCGATAGATATAGGCAGCAATACGAGGTAATCGAGCGATGAGGTTCATTGCATCCTCGAATTGGTATGCCCAATAATCTTTCTTATTGATACCGTCATGGTAAGCTTTTGCGAAAACGCTATCCGTTTGCATGGCCATGATACCGATGCTGAACTGAGTCATTGGATGGGTGGTGATTGGCAAGCTATCCAAGGTTTTGAATACATGAGCAGGTACTTCCCAGCGGGCGGTCCATTGTTTATTTATTTCGCGGGTATCTTCAACGGTAGGCAATTCATCATAAAGCATGAGATAAAATAAACCTTCTGGGTATGGAGTTCCATTTCCAGGCAATTTTTCACATAGTTCTGGAATAGAGTATCCTCGGAAGCGAATTCCTTCGTTGGCATCGAGGGCTGAGGTTTCTGTAACCAAGCCGGTGATTCCTTTCATACCGCCATAAACATCGTCTACGGTATATTCCCCAAACTTTTCGGTACCATGATTTTTAATGATATCCTTCACTACTGCTGCGTAAGCGGTAGCTTTTAGCGAAAACTTTTCTTTTAATTTATCCATGACTTTTTCAGAGTGCTAAAATAGTGAATCGGCCATTTACGAAAAAATGATTTTCATTATATTTTGAAAGAAGTATTTTGGTTAGAAGGGGGTTGGGGAAGGGGAAATTCTGGACTGCTGATATTAATGATGAAATGATTTTTATGATATATTGGCCGATTTGAATTTTTTGTCGCATATTTTGCATTAGTAATAGAATTAAGTTTTACCTAAGCTTAAATGGTCCATTCTCATTGGCTGGAATGATTTTATGCTTTATTAGTCGATTCTAGTTTTTGCTGAATTGTTAATCTTTTGAACTCCAGTTTAGTATTACCAAAGTTAATTAACAAACCAATTTCCGTTTTATAAGCTTCAAGATAGTTAAGTGCTTAGGCTAGATGTGCTTTCTCTAATTGTGTTAAGGCCTTTAGTTCGAGCATAATTTTGCCTTCAACAAAAAAGTCGACTCGCCGTGTGCCAATATGAATACCATCATAAAACAAATGCATTCCCATTTCACGAGCAAAAGTTAATCCTTGTTTGCCCATTTCAATTGCTGATGCCCTTTGGTAGATTTTTTCTTGGAAGCCATTACCCAGATTATTGTGTACCTGCATTGCACAAACAATAATCTTTTGTGTAATATCTGAATACTTGTATTCATCGGTTATCATAAATTTTAACTTCTAATAATAAATACCAGCCAACAACCCACTTCCGTATTCCGAAGGGTATGAGCCCGACGAACTTTTTAGTAAATAAAAAAGGCCAGCGATTAGGCTGACCTTTTTTATTTTGTAGCGGGAGCAGTCCCGATAGCTATCGGGATCGAACCTACGCCCCTCCGAATTCGGAAGGGTATGTGTCCGACGAGTTTTTTATTGTAGCGGGAGCAGGATTGTGTTTTCTCGCTTTTCTGATTTCGGAAGGGTTGATTCTATTGAGTTCCATTTTATTTTTTCGCAGTTTTTTCGCAGTTTTGGCGGTAATAATTCCTATTGTTTTTCTGCAAAATACAGATAAGTTTTAGTTGAGATCGTTTTATTTTTTTTGACCCCAACGGAATGGTCATCTTATCGTATTCTCAGCATCTAAGAGCGACTAAGCCCAAAGGAGATTTGCAGATGGCACGAAAAAGGGACAAAAATTTCACATGTTTATTCCCTTTTTCGCATCTGATTTCTTATCTTTGAAATGTGACTAACCGAAAATCAGAAGAACTTGACTTTGAGATTGATAAGTTGACGAATTCCATTGAGAATGCTTTGACAGGTGAGGTTTTCGAGACTAACATTACCCAGCTTTTTTCTAAAGATACAAAGCAAATTAAAAGAGCGGAATGGGTTTTCGACTGGCACAAAGAAATTAAAATCGAGGAGAACGAAATTTACAAGCTTACAACCATAAACAACGATACAATTATTCATGGGTTAATTTGTTTCATTGATAAGCATGACCATATTTTCATGCCTCTTATAGAGAGTGCGAAGTTCAATAAAGGCAGGCACAAACTTTACAGAGGGGTAGCAGGCAATTTAGTCGCCTTCGGTTGCAAAGTTTCTTTTGAGAAAGGTTATGGTGGTGTGGTTTCTTTTGTAGCTAAATCAAAGCTAATAGAGCATTATCAACAAACATTAGGAGCAAAACAATTTGGTAGCAGCAATAGAATGTTTATTGATACCAGAGAAGCAAGTATATTAGTTAAACAATATTTTAAAGATTTCAATAATGGCTAATTTTAAAAAGATTGACGATAAGGATTTTGTTTTCGTTAACAAACCTATGACGGCAAAAGAAGAAAGAGAATTTAGTGACTTTCTTAAAAACCGAAAATCAAGGGTAAAAGCGAAACGGAATTTGGTGATTAAAACCAAGTCAAAAAAAGAATTGGTATAACTCACTCAACCCCTTTGAATTTGGGCTTTCGAAAGGTTAATTGTTTTCGCAGTTTTTTCGCATTTAAATAAAAAAACCCTTACTAGGTAAGGGTTTTGATTGATTTGTAGCGGGAGCAGGACTCGAACCTACGACCTTCGGGTTATGAGCCCGACGAGCTACCACTGCTCCATCCCGCATTGTTTATGAGGGCGCAAAGGTAATGTTTCTTATTGTGTTATACAAGTTTATTCGAATTTAGTTCTAGGCAATCCTTGCTATGTTTTGAATATGATGGATTTATGGTATTTTTGTTTGAGAAAATCAGCAACTATTTACTTTTTATACAATAAAGGAAATAACCTATCATCATCTTAAACATCAAGTATATAGCGCTATTTCATCAGTCTATGAAACGTATTCTTCTAAGCTTAACCCTCCTTTGTTTGCTTGTAACCACTCGATACGCTGTGGCTCAAACAGCCGAAACAACTAAGCTTGTGGTAGATTACGTTAATCAATATCGAGATATTGCCGTTTTCGAAATGCTTCGAACTCGCATCCCTGCCAGCATCACCCTCGCTCAGGGAATTCTTGAATCGAAAAGTGGGACTAGCCGACTTGCCTTAGAAGGACATAATCATTTTGGTATCAAATGTAAAAGCACCTGGACAGGCAAAGTGATACTAGAAGACGATGATGACTTTCAAGAGTGCTTCCGCTCCTACGACGATGCCTACCTCTCTTACCAAGACCATTCGAACTTCCTGCTTTCCTCCAACAGATACGCTTACCTCTTCGACCTCGATGTAACCGATTATCGTAGCTGGGCTTATGGACTGAAAGAAGCAGGATATGCTACGAGCCCAACTTATGCCAAACAATTGATAGAGCTCATTGAGAAATATAATCTGAAACAATACGATCGGTATACCAAGAATCCGGCTGGCATGAAGGATACCACAGCCAAGCATGAAGTGGTGAGCACCAACGGAATCTCATCTACCAAAGCGAAGGAATACGATTCTTATACCAAAATTGCTACCGAAAATAAAATGAAGGTGAATGATCTACTGGTGATTAACGACCTCTCCGAAATTAAGGAATTGCATTATGGTGATGTCGTATATCTTAAATCAAAACATACTGAAAACAATAATTACGAAACACATACTGTTCAAATAGGAGAGTCGATGCGTGATATTTCACAGCGATACGGTATCAAACTCTCTTTGTTGCTGGAGCGCAATGGACTGAAACCTGGAGAAGAACCCAGTAAAGGGGAAGTATTGACCTTAAATAAAAAAAATAATAGGGAGGTTAAAAAAAGAAAGGTGGTTTCTAACGGAACAAAAACAGTTGATATGCGCATCCATATGGGTGAACGAAGCCAAACAGATAGTATCATAGAGGCGAAATATAATACAGAAGCTACTTACGAGAAAAAAATTGATAGTGTTGTTTCGGCCATACCACCCACACCTGCACCTGATTCGGATTATGTGGGTAATGTGAAAAAGACAGATAATAAGGAAGATGATCACTTAGATGAAGTAATCAATAATGAATTATATCATTACGTGCGCAAAGGCGAAACCTTGTATGGTATTGCCAAGGCCTATGATATCACAGTTGACGAACTTAAGGCATGGAATAAATTAAAAGATAATTCACTTCATATTTTCCAGAAATTGCAAGTCACCAACCACCAGCAAACAGGAATCAAAGATGTGAAGATTTACAAGTCGGATTCGAGAGGTTATTATCGAATACAGGAAGGTGATTCACTGAACGAAATTGCACTGCATTTTGGATTCAGCACCGAAGAACTCGCCGACCTAAATAAAATTAACATCACCGATACCCTGGTAGTAGGCAACCTTTTAAAGGTGAGGAAGGCTCCTTCAAAAACATTCCGCCCTCCCGTTTACACGGTGAAAAGTGGTGATACGCTTGAGGCGATAAGCAGGCGTTATGATATTTCCGTTGCCGAAATCAAACGATTGAATTCATTAAATGATAGTAAGATCCAGGTGGGGCAAAAATTATTTCTGCAATAATTTAGAATAATAATCCATTGCCACCCCAAACACCCCCTGTGTGAATGGTTAAGATTTTTGATCCCGGTTTAAAATGATTTTCTTCAGCTAGTTGAATAAGTGCTATTAACATTTTTGCAGTATAGATAGGTTCAATCACGATGCCCGTATTACGAGCGAAATTGCGAGCAAATACCACCAGTTCATTATCCGTTTTGGCATAGCCACCACGATGAAATTGGGTATGTAACTGAAATGGAATTTCACCAATCCAATTTTTTATTTCTTGATTTAAATATTCGCCACCTTTGATAACCGCAATTCCATTCACTCTTGTGGTAAGTTGATGTTGGTGCACACCCAATGCCAAGCCGGCCAAGGTGCCTCCGGTGCCACTTGCAGTGAAAATTTCGTCATAGGTGTTGGGTAGCTCCCCAATTATTTCGGCCACGCCTGGCAAGGCTTCCAGGCAGCTACCACCTTCGGGAACAAAATAAACAGCAGGGTCGTTATTGAAGTATTTTTGGTAGACAATTTCCTTATCACGATAATCATTGCGTGGAATGAAAATGAGTCGCATGCCAAACAGATGGCACATTTTCAAAACAGGGTTTTTAATTTCCAGCTCCTCTCCACGCACAAACCCCGTGGTTTTAAATCCGAAGGTGGCACCTGCGCAAGCCACAGCCAGCAAATGATTGCTGAATGCGCCTCCAAAAGTAGCGAGCATGGTTTTTTGTTTCTCTTGAGCATCGCGTAAAACATATTTTAGTTTGCGCCATTTATTTCCACTGATAAATGGATGAATCAAATCATCACGTTTCATAAAAACCTCCATTCCTTTCTCTGTAAAGATAGGGAGCTGTATAGGTTCAATAATCGAGGCCAGGGTATTGAGTTCGGGAGTCAAGTATTAAATAGTTAAACGGCAAAAATAAAGCCCTTTGCACAGAATATAGTCATGATATAAATATCTTTTCGTTTCCAATTCTTTTTCTATTTTCGCAAGAGCACATGATAAATTATATAACCGCATTTTTTTCGGGCGCTGCTATTGGGGTACCGATGTGCTTTGCATTAGGACCTGTATTTTTTGCTCTCATTCAAAATAGCTTAAGCAATGGCTTTCGTTCGGCGTTTTATATTGCCAGTGGCGTTATTGTAGCCGATGTTATTTTATTTGCTGCAGCATATACGGGCACTCATTTATTTATGGAAGGGCAAAATGCCGATAAAACCAGTATAAATTTCTGGGTTGAATTGACAGGGGGAATTATCCTGATTTTAATGGGTTTCTTCACCATCAGGAAGCATGTTACAGAAACCAATGAACGCAAGTTTTTTCATAACCCAGTGATGTATTTCATGAGGGGCTTCGCGTTAAATTTCCTAAATCCAATTAATTTTTTCGCGTGGGTGATTTTGGTAGCTAGCGTAAATGTAGCCTATAGTACAACCTCCTATCGCTTCACCTTTTACATCACCACTTTGGCTTCCATTTTCGCCACCGAAATAGTGATTTCTTATTTTGCTGCACGCATTACTAAAATACTTAATGCTCGAATGCTCAAGCTTATAAGCACAGGCAATGGGATGGTATTTATGGGATGTGGCATTTGGTTATTAGGAATTGCCTTTGGATATTTTTAATCATTTCATTCATGATCCCAGAAATCAGAGAAGCATTCAATCGTCAGTTTAGTGATGCAGCTTATGCCGCACTATTGGAAGATATTCAAAACAAATACCCCAATCAGTTAGAGTTTAGGGTAGGAGAAACTCCTGTGTTTTTTGATAAGGCCCTAACTCAAAAATTAATTGAAGCGAGCGAAAAAATTGTGGATGTGGTGATGCGCCCTGAGTTTATGCTACAATCGGAAAGAGCCATTCCTCCTGCCTATTTTGTGCCAGGCAAGGAAGGCCGCCCACATTATATGGCATTCGATTTTGCCATTTGCAAAGAAGGGGAGATATTGACACCAAAGCTTATTGAATTGCAAGGTTTCGCTACCTTATTTGGATTTCAGGAATATGTAGGAAAGGTATACGAACAGTATTATTCAATGCCTTCAGGGTTTAGCATGTATTTCAATGGGCATAATCATGCGAGTTATATAGCTCTTTTGAAAAAAGTAATTCTTGGCAAATATCTACCCAGCGAAGTTGTGTTGATGGATGTAAAGCCAGAGATTCAAAAAACGCGCATCGATTTCCATATCATGCATCATGAACTTGGAATTCCTATTGTGGATTTTTATGAGATCAAATCGGAAGGCAAAAAATTGTTTTATGAAAGAGATGGCAAAAAGTATCGGATACAACGGATTTTTAACCGATTAATATTCGATGATTTGCAACAGCAAAAAGAAACGCCATCCTTCTCATTATTCAATGATTATGATGTAGAATGGATAACCCATCCCAATTGGTTTTATCGTATCAGTAAATTTACGTTACCGTATTTAAATTTCGACTTTGTGCCTTATACTCGTTTTGTTAGCGACCTTACCGAATATCCGAACGATTTAGAGAATTATGTATTGAAACCATTGTATTCATTCAGTGGACAAGGAGTGATTATTGATGTAACGAAAAATGATTTAGACGCAGTTGAGGACAAACAGAATTGGATATTGCAACGTAAAGTAAAATATGAACCCGTTGTTCAATCGCCTGAAGGTGGTGTGCAATGCGAGATTCGTATGATTTATTTTTGGGAGGATGATAAGCCTCGTCCAGAGCCTGCCCTTAACCTTATGCGATTGAGCAGAGGGAAGATGATTGGGGTTCGATATAATCGTGATTTCAGCTGGGTAGGAGCGAGCATGGGGTTTTTTGAGCAATAAGAAAGAACATTATGGAAAAAACAGATTATATCATTGTAGGCAGCGGACTAGCTGGAATAACACTTGCTCATCAACTTAAACAAGCGGGTTATAAAATAAAAATTATCTCAGAGCCATCGCTCTCTAAAAGTAGTAGAGTGGCTGCTGGAATATTTAATCCTGTGGTTTTTTTTCGTATTACGAAAAGTTACTTGGCCGATTTGGCCTTGCCATTTGCAATCGATTTTTACACACAAATCGAATCCTTACTTTCAATAAATATTCTTCAGAAAAAATCAATCGCAAAATTTTTCGGAGCTCCTGATGAACCCATTTTATGGATGAAGAGAATGGAGGAGGGGGTAGGAAGTTATCTTGGCGAAATAAATAACCAATATAAGGAATCAATAACATTGAATACCAAGCATGGCATGGGAATGGTGCATAAAGCAGGTGCAGTTGATTGTGGCACTTATATGGATGCTTCGGTGAACTATTTTGGTGATGATTTTATACGCGAGAAAATTGATTATGGAAAAATATCATTCCTGCCTGAAGGTGTTATTTACAATGATATTCAAGCTGAGAAGATGATTTTTTGTGAAGGTCATTTTATTTCCGAGAATCCTTTCTTCAATTATATTCAACTGAAACCAGTAAAAGGGGAGGTATTAACGATTGAGTTTGAGCAAGACTTTTCGGCAGGCAGTGAGAATTTTTTATTGAATAAGAAATGCTATTTGCTTCCACTAGGTCAGCGCAAGTATAGAGTTGGTGCCACTTATAACTGGAAAGATTTGAGTGAAGAAGTCTCGGAGGCGGGCTTAGCAGAATTAACAGCCCATATAATGGAAATAACCCCAATTCCATTTAAGGTACTAGTGCATGATGCGGGTGTACGTCCGGCCTCAACCGATAGAAGGCCAATTATTGGCACCCACCGTGAACATGAACAGTTGGCTGTGTTTAATGGTTTGGGAGCAAAGGGAGTGATGCTAGCACCCTATTTTGCTAAGGAGTTGGTATTGCACCTAACACAAAAAAAAGTGCCGCACAAAGAATATGGTGCGGCACGTTATAATCGGTAATAAAATTAGTAGCTTATCTAACTACCACTAGTTTTTTAGTTTCTTTTATTCCATCATGATTTACAATCACGATATAATTTCCATTGGTTAAATTATTTACATAGAAGCTGTAATTGTTTTTACCACTGGTAGTATTAATCTCGTCATTGATAACCAATTGACCTTGTAAATTATAAACACTGATTGTTGCTTTGTCGCTGTGTTTACTAATGAATGATAAGGTAGTGGTTGTTTTTGCAGGATTTGGATATACGTTTAATGTGCCTTCAAATTTAGTGGCTGCATTCATGCCTGTACGTGCATAGGTTGTGCTTACAAACATACCTCTACCGTGCGTAGCAATATAGAAACGTGATCCAGGCCAGTTATTGTATTTGTATTGACGTAATTGGAATACTGGAACATTCGCCATTCCTGAGTTTTCGAGGGCGAAAGTAGGGGTGGTTGAATTTAAATTCTTGCTCACATACATTCCACGTTCAGAAGCAACTACTAATGTATTCGGATCATCCCAAAGAATTTCCGCATCGTATAAAGGAATGGTTGGTAGGTTACCTTGAATAGAAGCGAAGGTAGGAGTAGATGAATTTAAATTCGTACTATAATATAAGTAGTTACTATTGCCATAATTACCTAGGGTAATAACAGCTCTACTAGAGGTGGTTTTACTGAATGAAACACCAGTAACAAATCGCCCTGGAGAACTAAAAACTACCGAAACGTTTACATTGCTCAAGGTAGCATTTGCCGAATCAAAAATACCTTTTGTAAGAATACTATCAACTCGATAAACAACACCTGAATTAGTTCCAATTAGTAAGCTATTTCCATCATTTGAAATATCTACGCAACTTCCATTGCCTGAAATTTGTGCTACACGATACCAGTTTGGTACTTTTGTGAGGTCGGCATAAATATTTTTTGCAATCCATGCAGTACCTCTTGCTGCAAATAAGAACAATGAGTTAGAGTCGGTTTTTGTTGACTCCCATAATGTGAATGGGGTATTAAACTGACCTGAATCTTTGCAATAAGCAGCCATACGATCATTGTAAAATGTTTGATCATATTTTTGAGTGAAGTCGTTATCACGTGAAGCAAATTTTAGGTAGGAAGACAATTCAGAATCGTAGGTTGAAAAGATGCCGTATCCAGAAAGTTTTTGAGATAATTCGGTATGAAATCCGTCACCACCTTTGGTTTTAACACCACTCATTACCGTATTTCCTAGACCATCAACAACCCAAGTTCCATTATCTTGTGTGCCACCAGCGGCAACCCAACCGTTTCGAACATCATCGCGAACATAAGCGGCACTCATGGCATAGAATTGCGTTACGCAATAACCATGATTGGAAGATGCGAAATTTAAACCTTTATCATACGATTTGAAAACACCACCGTCATTACCAATATACATGATTGCTGGATTTGCTTTTAAATCCCAAACGATGGCGTGATTATCTGCGTGTACATATTTTGGAGAGGTGATGGAGTTGCTCCATACCGAAATAGGTTTGATACCACCTGTTGGTGTCCAATCCCATAAATCAATACCTCCAAAATAAGCGTGCTCAGGGTTTGAGGGATCTACAGAAGTAACATTGTTCCACCATCCTTGGCCTTGCAAGTCGCTACCCAATACATCTACATAAGGAGTTGAGCCAGTCACGATGCGGGTCCAGTGTTGTCCTTTATCCTTAGATTGAACGATTGAAAGTAAACGGCTATCAGTATTTCTTGAAGCCATCGCATAAATATAATTGTTGTCGCTTGGTGCAACAGCGATGCTTATACGGGCAGGTGTTCCACCCCATTCGCCTAAAGATCCTGTAGCAGGATTTAAACGGTTAAAAGTAACACCACCATCTGTTGATACGACAATTGAGATACCAATCACAGCAGCGATGGTTTGACCATCAGGACTCATATCGATATCTACACAGTTACCAGTAGTAGCAGGAACTGTATTAGCTCTAGCCCAGGTTGTTCCACCATCAGTAGTTACATAGAGTCCACTCGAGTTACAAGCATAAATTTTACCAGCAATATTTGGATCGGCTTTCATATCATTGGTATTTGCCCAGAATGATTTACCTGATAAACTAGCATCAGTAGCCGGTAATAAATTAAAAGTAACACCGCCATCGGTTGATTTCAATACCCCAGTTCCATCAAAACCAGAACTACCAGCGGTATTTCCACCTCCATTTCCAAATGATTCACCGGTGCCAGCATAGATACTTCCATCGGCTCCCTGAGTTAAGGATCCAATATTTAAGCTTGACATGTTATCGTTTACACGAGTCCAAGAAGCACCAGCGGTTGTTGATTTCCAGATGCCACCTGAAACGGCACCTGCATATATTACGCTGCTGTTATTGCGATCGATAAGGATACTGCGGGTACGACCTCCAACATTATTGGGGCCTACTTCAATCCAATCCATACCAGCATTGGTTTTTTTCAATGCAGCTTGGGCTTCAATTTCTTTATTGATACGAACAACTTCTGCTGCATCAACAGTCCCAGTAATTTGATTATTGAGAATTTGGTTTCTCCAGGTTACATAACCACCGGCGCTTTCACGTTCCATTTTCTCTTCCTGCGCTTCACCGAAACGCTCATCTTCTCTTTCAACGGCAGCAAAGGAAAGTGCTGTTAAAACCAATGCACTGATGGCCAAACTAAATATCGTATATTTTTTCATCTTCATGAGGTGTAAAAGGGTATTTATACTAAATCGAAAAACGGGGTCTTTTGGTTGCTTCTATAGGATTGCAAATAAATAAAAAAAAATCAATAATTAGAGATGTCTTTCCGCATGATATGAAGAACGAACCAAGGGTCCTGACTCCACAAAATTGAACCCTCGTTTCATTCCCTCTTCCTGAAACAGGGCGAAGGTGTCGGGGTGTACAAATTCTTTCACGTTTAAGTGCATTTTGGTAGGTTGTAAATATTGTCCTAAGGTAAGCACATCACAGCCATGGGCAGCCAAGTCGTCCATTATTTCAAATACTTCGTCATTCGTTTCGCCCAAGCCAAGCATAATACCACTTTTGGTTCTGTGCCCATCTTCCTTGGTGCGTTTTATTTGTTCTAGGCTTCGTTCATATTTGGCTTGAGGCCTTACCAGCTTATAAAGTCTTTTTACCGTTTCCATATTATGTGAAATTACTTCAGGCTTCTCACGCACCACTTGGTATAACAAATCCCATTGTGCTTTGAAGTCGGGAATAAGTGTTTCCATGGTGGTTACTGGATTGAGTAATTTCACCTCACGGATGGTTTCGGCCCATACGGTGGCACCTTTATCTTTTAACTCATCTCGGTTTACGGAAGTAAGCACGGCATGCTTTACCTTCATCAATCGAATGGCTTCGGCTACACGGCGGGGTTCATCACGATCATATTCAGTAGGGCGACCCGTAGCAACAGCACAGAAGGAGCAGCCACGGGTACAAATATTTCCTAAAATCATGAAGGTGGCTGTACCTGCGCCCCAGCATTCGCCCATATTTGGGCAATTGCCACTTTCGCAAATGGTGTGAAGCTTGTGGTTGTCGACTATCTTCCTAACGTTGGCGTAGCTTTCGCCTACTGGAAGTTTTACTTTTAACCAAGATGGTTTTTTGGTTCTCGCTACTAAATCTACTTGCTCTGTCATTACAATATCTGCTGAATTCTAAAAAAATCTACCAAAATCTACCCAAATTAAAATTCAAATAAAAGGAAGGATAGATGAAATTATTTTTGGTGTTGGCCATGATGGGTAGTTCTTTGGTATATACTTCCATGAGTGCACCAATTTCTACGGCGTGGTATTCGTTATAATATTTGCCCCAGTTAAAGAGCATGCTTATTTTTCCAAAAGCTCCCGGAACTACTTGAAGCTGATTTATTCCAACAAAAAAGGAAGCGCCTCCCATAATATTATCCAAGTTGATATTGGCTTCTCCATTGTACTTAATCAATTTCTCTGAGCTGTATAAAGCGCCAGGGTTTTCGAGTACAAAAAGATATACGGGTTTCATCATGGCAAAGCGGGGGCCCAATTGATATGACCAGGATACTCCAACATCATTCTTGCTATTGCGCACACCCAAAACGTAATAACGGCCAATGCCAATACTTATAGGTAAAGCAATGTTTTTACGTCCGAATACAAAACCATTGTAGTGGCCATTTCCAAGGTATCTAAATTCTTTTGAATGTTTTAATCTACCCAAATCAAAAGAGTAAAAAGTAAATCGGGTAGGCACTGATGCATGTGCCCATTTAAAGTTGATGCCATATCCATTGGTTTGAATTGATGGAGAAAAACTAAAAAAGTGGGTTGGATTAACATTGGATCCAATTGTTTGTGCACTCAATCCTCTGCTGCAAAACAACACAATCAGAAATATGAATATGGAACGTAGCGCAATCATTCGTATATAACATACAAAAGTAATACTTGTTCTTTGAAAACTGCTATAGGTAAAAAAATAATTACTATTTGATTTTTTACCCTTTGAAATGCAAAGTATTCCTAAATTTGAAACTAATTATTCATTCCGCAAAAACAAACGAGTAGGGTAGAAATCCCACTCAAACTCAATAAAATCAGTCATGGTAGCCTTTGATCCATATATGGTAGTCGAAAATTCTCCAGGCAAATTGCATTTGAAACTATCATTTAAGGATCGTTTTCTTAGCATAATCGCTTCTCGTATTGTCCCTTTTATCATCATCATTATCTTATTGGTTACCTTGCAAAAGGAGGAAGTTTCTGGCTCTATAATCGTGCTTGCAGGGTTAGTTTCATTGGCAATCAGTACGATATTAATATTGAATGCAAAAACAGGAATTGAGCTTGTTTTTGAACAGGAAGCGTTGGAAATTGTTTCTCTGCGCATGCTTGGAAAGCGTCGCAATCGAATTGCTTATTCTGAGGTGCGTTTTATTCATTTAGAAATATTTCAAGAGCCTGAAGTGTCGGGGGCCTTTTATTATCTAGTTATGAAAGACGGGCATCGTAAAATCTTGCTCAAAGTGCCTGAAACCGGAGATGTAAATTTATTAATTCCAATTAATAATACGCTCAGCGAATTAACCAAATTGGAAGTAAAAGAGGAAGCACTTCCTCAATTGAAATAGCGTAATTTATAGGCCGTTTTATTTAATCCTTCTTCAATAAAATAACCGGAATATTTGACTCTCTTGCGAGGTCGTTAAAGGTTTTTAATTCGATGTCGATAATGGCTTTGAGCTGATTCAAATAATTATCCGAGCGTGTACTTAATTCTGCAAAAACATCCTGGGCTTGCTTGCTGGGCGCTGTAACCCCCGAGGCTGCTGCATCATAAACAAAAGATAATTTATCATTAAGTTTGATTGGATAATTTAATACATCTTGAAAAGCCTTTGATTTGGTTTGGTAGAATTCGTTTTCGAGAGCCGTTATCTTTTTAATGATAAAGGCTGCGGTATCCTTTAATGCCTTGGGGCAATCGGTGCCTAATTTATCGGTAACCGAATTAAGCTGTGCGCGAATTTCTCTAATGCGAATAACGGCATGCTGCACTTCATTAAATTTATCACGTACCTGCAATAAAAAATTGGTTTGTGCTTCAATATCGGCTATGCTGGTATTGTAATTCGGATCGGGTTTCACCAACACATTGGTAGTATTACTATCCTTACCTACATATAAAGTTGCCGTGTAATTTCCAGGTGCCAGCTTAGGCCCTCCAGGGGTGCCATTCCATAATATCATGCCATCGATGGCTTCTCCTCCATCATAATACATATCCCAAACTAAAGTGTTTAATCCACTATCGGCATCTAATTGCACTTCCTTTTTTTCTGGTTTAGAAGCAAATGTTTTAATTGTTTTACCTTTCGAATTCATGAATTTTATTTTCACCGATTTTGCAGCGACACCCGATTTGATATAGTAATTTAATACAATTCCATTTGGAGGATTTTCTCCTGTATTGGCTTGCTGTCCTTGGTATCCATTCATACGGTAGGTTACTTGAGGTGCATATAAAAAGGAAGCCTGTTGGTTGATGTTTTTACTAACTGTTTGTTGAATTACATTGAGGTTATCGAGAATCCAGAAGCTACGACCTTGGGTTGCAACAATTAAATTATTTTCTTTGATACAGAGGTCGGTGATAGGTACGATGGGTAAATTATTTTGAAATTTATTCCAATGCAATCCAGCATCCGAAGATAGGTACATGCCATGCTCTGTGCCGCAATACCAAAGGCCTTTCTTTACTTCATCACACCGAACCACGCGCACAAAATCAGTTTTAGAAATTCCTACATTTAATAATTTCCAAGTAGCACCATAATCGCTGGTATAATAAATATAAGGTGTATAGTCGTCGCTTTTATAACGAGTGCCAGCTAGAATACAACTTCCTGGAACAAAAGGATCTTCTTCCATACTATTGATTTGCATCCATTCGGGCATTCCTTTGGGTGTTACATTGGTCCATGTATCGCCTCCATTTTTACTCACATGAACGAGGCCATCATCGCTACCACACCATAATAACTGGGCTTGTTTCTTGCTTTCAAAGGCGTAAAAGATGGTACAGTAATATTCCACTCCAGTATTGTCTTTGGTGATGATGCCCCCACTGGCTTTTTGACGGCTCTTATCGTTTCGCGTTAAATCGGGGCTGATGGCCTCCCAGCTTTGCCCTTCATTATCGGTTTTGAAAAGTATATTACCGGCTGCGTAAAGTCGTTTAGGATTATGAGGTGAATAGAAAATTGGGAAGTTCCACTGGAATCGATACTTCAATGAGTCGGCTCCCCAACCTACGCTGCTATTGGGATATACACTTACAATACGTTGTTCGCCTGTGCGATGATTTAATCGGGAAATGAAACCGAAATAGTTGCCACCATAAACGATATCATCATTTAAAGGATCGGGAGCTAGCCATCCACTTTCGAACCCTGCGGTGCCTTCCCAATTTTCTTGGGAGATGTTTCCTCCATAGGTTCGGCTAGCAATTCGCACTGTTGAATTATCTTGTTGTGCTCCATATATTCGATAAGGGAAATGCGTATCAGTAGCCACACGATAGAATTGTGCAGTAGCTTGATTATGGTAAGTGCTCCAATGATTTCCACCATCGAAACTAGTTTGAGCGCCACCATCATCTCCAACAATCATTCGTTGCGGATCATTTTCATCAATCCAAAAATCATGATGGTCGCCATGTGGGGTATAAACTGTTGAGAAGCTGCGGCCTCCATCGGTGCTTTTATAAAACTCTACATTACATATGTATACCACGTTATCGTTCTTTGGATCGGCGGTAATCTTACTAAAGTACCAGGCACGCTGACGAATTTTATTTTCATCACTTTGCTTAGTCCATGTTTCGCCTCCATCTTCACTTCTAAACAATCCACCCGTTGGGCTTTCGATGATGGCATATATGCGATCACTATTATTATTACTTATTGCAATGCCTATGATACCGAGGGTATCCTTGGGCAAGCCCTGATTTCTTGAAATGCTTTTCCATGTTTCTCCACCATCAATGCTCTTCCATAGGCCACTTCCTTCGCCACCACTTTCGAGGGTATATGGTGCACGTTGAACACGCCATGTACTTGCATAAATAATATTGGGGTTCATAGGGTCGAGAATCAAATCAACCGCACCTGCGTATTTATTTGAGAACAATACCTTTCTCCAGGTTTTACCACCATCGGTGGTTTTGTATACGCCACGTTCATCATTCGAGCCAAATAAATGCCCAAGGCATGCTGCATATACAATATCCGAATTTTTAGGATGGATACGAATACGGGTTATATGTCGTGACTCAGGCAATCCGATATACTTCCAGGTTTTGCCACCATCTTCACTCTTCCACATTCCGTTACCTTCACTTACATTGCCACGTAAAGAATTTTCTCCAGTGCCAACATATATCACCTTTTCATCGCTTGGCGCAATGGCAATACTGCCAATGCTTCCACCGAAAAATTTGTCACTTATATTGATCCAATTATTCCCACCATCTTTTGTTTTCCATACACCACCACCGGTGCTTCCAAAATAAAAAAGTTGTTTGTTTTTAAGATCACCACAAACCGCAGTACTTCGCCCTCCTCGGTAAGGGCCGATGCTTCTAAATTTTAAACTATTTAGAATTAAAGAATCCTGAGCTTGAATGAAGGTGCAGACAAAAATGAAAATTGCAAATTGAATTTTACGCATGGGTATATATGGAATAGACCTGCAATTAAACTAAATTTATGTGTATGAAAAAGGGGAGATTTGAGAGGAATAAAATTAGCAAGAAGGAATTGATTCTTTGATTCTATTGATGCTACCAGAAAAGCAGAAATAGTAATATAATGATTGCAATGAATGATAATAAGATTGCAGCGTTTATAATGAGACCATATTCAATTTTACGGCGATTTTTTACTGGAAGATCATATGCTATCATTTTTTGATAAGCAATAACACTAAAAATTAATCCAACAACCGACATGATACTTAGCAGTGGAAGGAGTAATAATGAAATTAAGGATGCCAAACCTATCATATAACCTTTCTTCCCATAATCTTCAGCAATCTTTGTTTCATGCACAATATCAATTTCTATAGAATCATCGGGCAAGGTATCCGGAGGAAGTATAATGGATGGCTGGTAGGTTTTATGGTCTTGTATTCTTGATTCATCGGTTATTTCGGATTGATGCTCTTCTCTTTCTGAATTATCTGTTGGCGCATTATTAAGGGTTTCTGTGTTGTTTTGTGGCTGAATTCGAGCTTGAGCCAATTGCCTGTAATCTTGAGGCTTGGTAGCATGCGACCGTGGAACGCGCGCGTATCGGGCACTTGAGCATGCAGCAAGCAGGAGCATCAAGGTGAAGATTGAAAGATAGCGAATTGACTGTTGCGTTTTCATGAATCAAGTTTGAAAATTTAAAAAACGAATGTAGGATAAAGTATCCTAACAAGTAAATTGATTTTTAAAATACCTTTGCATCCAAATATAGAACAATGCTGCAAAATTTTTATCAATTTATAAGTGAAAATCCTTTATGGGTTTATGGAAGTGCTGGCTTACTACTTTTATTAGGCTGGCTCTTAAAACGGTTTGGCGCGAAATTGCTGAGTGCCATCGTTTATACCATCTTTAAGAGGTATTCGAAAAACCTGCATGCTAAGCAATTCGTGGTTTTGATTCGCAAGCCTGCTGAGCATTTTTTCATGTGCTTAATCATCATTGGGGTATATCAAATACTTCGTTTCTCCAACGATTTAAAATTATGGAATCGCGATTTAGGAATTGGGCCATATATTATCGATGTATTTAAGATTTATATTATTGTAACCCTTACCTGGATGGTGATGCGGGTCGCTGATTTTATTGGATATGTTTTTAAAATCAAGACCCGCAGATTTAATAAGCTGGATCCGCAAATGATTTTATTTTTGAAGGATCTTACTAAAATTGGAATTGTACTTATTAGTTTTTTCATCATCCTTAAAAAGGTATTTCATGAAGATGCGGCTGGTGTAATAGCGGGTTTGGGAATTGGTGGATTGGCAATTGCATTAGCTGCTCAAGAAACCATTGCGAACCTTATTGGAAGCATTATCATTTTTAGTGATAAGCCATTTACTGTAGGCGATTTGGTGGAGACTTCAGAAATCAAAGGGGTTATTGAACAAGTCGGATTTAGAAGTACCCGCATTCGAACCATGGATAAAACGTTGCTTTCGGTACCCAATAAAAAGCTGGTCGATAGTGCCTTGAATAACCTTTCCAGAGCTGAGATACGAAGGATTCGATTCACACTTTGTCTTACGTATGATGCCACAGCGCAGCAAATTCAGAATGTTATTTCCGATATTAAAAAAGAGCTTCAACAGAATGAACAGGTAGAAAAAAACTATTTAGTAACCTTTGCGGAATTGCAAAACAATTATCTGGGAATCGATGTGATTTATTTTGCCAATACCGATGATTTCGATATTCTAGCTGAGGTAAGACAAGAAATAAATTATAAGATTATTGATATCGTTCATAACAATAATGCACGATTTGTGGCTCAGAATCCATCTCTTATTTTTGCCGATAACTTCAAGAAGAAGTAGACCACTGTAATTTACAAAGTACGATTAACGAATGCGGAAAGCCCATCTGGGTGTGATAAAACGTGGTTTGATACTCACTTGGTTTTCTATCCTCGTTTTTAATTGTCAATTCCTTACTTTTGCCACTCAAAAATCATTAAATCCAATATTCTATGAATTTAGATGTAATTGTCATTGGCAGCGGTCCAGGCGGATATGTAGCAGCAATCAGAGCTTCACAACTGGGCTTGAGAGTAGGAATTATAGAGAAAGCCGAAATCGGTGGAATATGCTTAAACTGGGGATGTATTCCTACCAAAGCACTTCTTAAGTCGGCTCAAGTATTTGAATATATCAAGCATGCTTCCGATTATGGAATCAATGTAAAAGATTATAGCCAAGATTTTACCGCCGTAGTAAAACGCAGTAGAGAGGTAGCCAACGGAATGAGCAAAGGAGTTCAGTTCCTTATGAAGAAAAACAAAATTGAAGTGATCAATGGCTTTGGAAAGCTTGCTGGCAGTGGCAAAGTGGAAGTAACTAAAGAAGATGGCACTAAGGAAACGCATACCGCCAAGCATATCATTTTGGCAACAGGAGCTCGCAGTCGCGAACTTCCGAATATTAAAATCGACAATCAAAAAATCATAGGATATCGTAAAGCAATGGCTTTGGAGTCGTTGCCAAAATCGATGGTGATCATGGGAAGTGGGGCTATAGGAATGGAGTTCGCTTATTTCTATAATTCGATGGGAACTAAGGTTACTATTGTGGAATTTTTGCCAAATATTTTGCCAGTAGAAGATGAGGAAATTTCAAAACAAATGGAGCGCATCTTCAAAAAGAATGGTGTTACCATCATGACCAACGCATCGGTAGAAAGCGTTGATACTGCAGGTGAAGGATGTAAAGTAAATATTAAAACTGCTAAAGGCAATGAAGTGATTGAATGTGATGTGGTATTGTCGGCGGTAGGTATTACCACCAATCTCGAAAATTTGGGATTGGAAGAAAATAAGGTAGCTGTTGATAAAGGAAAGGTATTGGTAGATGAATATTATCGCACCAATGTACCAGGAGTTTATGCCATTGGTGATATTACTAGTGGTCCAGCGTTGGCTCACGTGGCCAGTGCCGAAGGAATTATTTGCGTAGAAAATATTGCCGGATTAAAACCACATCCATTGAACTATGGTAATATTCCGGGATGTACTTATACCAATCCGGAAGTAGCATCGGTAGGACTTACCGAGAAAGCTGCCAAGGAAAAAGGTTACGATATCAAAGTAGGTAAATTCCCATTCTCTGCTTCCGGAAAGGCTTCTGCTGCTGGAACAAAAGATGGAATGATCAAAGTGATTTTTGATGCGAAATATGGCGAATGGTTGGGAGCACATTTTATTGGTGCTGGGGTTACTGAGTTAATTGCTGAAGTAGTAGTTGCTCGTAATTTGGAAACAACAGGTCATGAAATTATCAAAAGCGTACATCCTCACCCAACAATGAGTGAGGCGATTATGGAAGCTGTGGCACAAGCCTATGGCGAATGTATTCATTTATAGCACTTCGTTTTTTTTTCAGCTGTTTGTCAATGGTGAATTCCCGTTGAAACCTCTTATTGGGGGGCATCCCCCATACAAAGTGAATTTTTTCAAAAGATAACATTTTGCCCTTTGCTTTCGTCTAATCGTGGCAAACTCCGTTATATTTACCCCTTCATATGAAACAATTTTTTGCACTAATATTCTTTTTTATTTCATTAGGCCTTTTTGCGCAAAAGGAAATTCAACTCAGCGG
>CANLPK010000031.1 GCA_947492885.1 Bacteroidota bacterium | reverse complement strand
CGCAAATATTTTCATTATTTTTACCACCTCATGCGAATTCTGCTACTTGCTTTTGTTGGTGTTCTGTTTGTTATTGCCTGTAAGAAAGGGTTTACGGGGAAGCCATCTGAGAATTCGGCTCCCGATACCCATACGGTTGCCGATACCATTCTGCGCTCTGGTGACAATCGTTTCATCTCTCAAATAAAAATTACCTGGTGGGGCGATGATCAGGATGGTTTTGTAAAAGGTTTTGAGTTCTCTTTTGATGGTATCAACTGGGTGTATACCACCAAACAAGATAGCCTCTTCACACTTTCCTTACCTGCAGGCAGCGATACTGCGAATTTTAAATTTCAAGTTCGTGCCATTGATAATGAGGGTTTGAAGGATCCATCACCTGCATCTTTAGTATATCCGGTGAAAAATTCTTCGCCAAGGTGCAGCATCTTTATCCCTGCAGGAACCGCTTTATTTCCATCCCGCAATACCATAAAAACCTACCCTGCATTTAAGTTCTACTGGAATGCTTCCGACCCCGATGGAGACCCCAACCTCGATCACTTCGAATTATTTTTCAACGATACCACCACAGCACCATATATCTTGCCAGCAAGCATTAAAGAAGCCGCTTTCGTAGCGAAGGATTTACTAAGTAATAATCCAGATTGCGAAGTGTACTCGGGTACCAACCAACGATTGAACCCTGATATCAAAGGCTTGAAGCTCAATGCCAGCAATATCTTTTATGTGAGAGCGGTAGATAGGGTAGGAGCGAAGTCGGTAGCCGCTGCCTCGTATACATTTTATTGCAAGAAGCCCATCAATAAAATTTTGGTGGTGAATGCTACTTCACCCTATACTGCATCTAAGCTAAGCACCTTTCATATCAATATGTTGAATGTAGGAATTACCTCCTATGATACATTGAACGCCTTTGTGAAAAACAATAATAATTACGATGAGCTCAGTCCCGATTTTTTTACACAAAATAAAGCATTGAAATTTTTCGATAAGATTGTTTGGTTCAGTGATAATGATTCGGTATCACTCTCGTTTGCGCAACGCAGTTTGGGCGAATTCCTCTCTAATAATGGCCGGATTTTTATGGCCATCAACTTCTCACAATTTTTTTATGAGCAATCGGCATTGCTCGATTTTACTCCAGTAAAAGAACTGATTCCCGATACGATGGGAATCTTTAGGATGAATAGCTCGGCGGCTTTGAAGCCAATGATTGCTGGCTATCCAACACTGAAAGCCACCAGCATCATCAGCTCTGCGCGTCCATTCTTAAAATCAATTGATAATGGAAGTTCTAAGTTTGTAGATGTGTATCAAGGCGATTTGATTGTGAGTACTACCAGTGGCCCTGTGAGTTGGTCGGGCCCATCGGTGGTATGTGCCAAGCGAACAGATGCCAATACCAATCAAACCAACTTCATTTTTATTTCCGTGCCCCTCGACCGACTGAATGGAAATAATAATATGGATTCCTTATTTAGGAAGGCCTTGGTGCAAGAGTTGGGATTTTAAGTTGGCCTGATATTTTTTTTGATTGATTGTTGAGAGTGAAGTTTGACCTTTAATAATTACCTTGTATTATGATAAAAAAAACTTTAAGCATTCTTGTGCTTGTACTATTACTATTGGCTACAGTAGTGATTTTTCGCACGTTCTCGCGTACATCTAAGCAGTTGAAAGTAGCGCCCATAGCCATTTTGCCAATAGGTGATGAAAGTATCCAGCATTTGTCGGAAGCGGTAAAAATCCAAACCGTTTCGTATGAAGACAATCTAACTTTTGATACCTTAGCCTACCTGCAATTCCTTGCATTTTTAAAGAGCACTTACCCCCTTTCCGATTCATTATTACATCCTCAAACAATTAATAATTTTAGTTTATTGTATCGCTGGAATGGAAGCAATCCGGAGCTCCAGCCAATCATACTCATGGCACATTATGATGTGGTGCCATCGAAGAATGGAACGGAGGAACACTGGGATTTTGATCCATTTGGAGGAGTGATTGCTGATGGACATATACATGGACGAGGCACCCTCGACGATAAGGTGAATGTGATTGGAATTATGGAAGCGGTGGAGCATTTGTTGAAAGCAGGATATAAGCCAGAACGCACCATATACCTGGCTTTTGGGCATGATGAAGAAATTGGTGGAAATAATGGTGCCTCCTATATTGCTTCATATCTCGAATCAAAAAAAGTACATGCATCCTTTGTTATTGATGAAGGGTTATTGGTTACCGAGCAAATTATTCCGGATACCCACGACCCTGTAGCTTTAATAGGAATTTCGGAGAAAGGATATTTATCGGTGGAACTGACTACTACCAGTGAAGGCGGACATTCGTCGATGCCACCACTTGAAACCAATATCGGTATTTTATCAAATGCCATTGCGAAGGTAGAGCGTAGGCATTTGCCGGCAAGGTTTTGCGAGCCTGTAAACGAATTCTTAGATTACCTTGGGCCTGAAATGCCTTTTGTTAAGCGCATGGCATTTGCCAATAGATGGTTGTTTAAAAATGTCATTGTAAGTGCTTACGAGAAAAGCAATTCAGGATATGCGATGGTGCATACTACCCATGCATCAACCATTTTCAAGAGCGGCATAAAAGATAATGTATTGCCTTCGTCGGCCATGGCGATAATCAATTTCAGAATCTTACCAGGCAAGACAATTCAGGAGGTACTAACATTCTTGAAAACAGAAATCAATGACGATCGGGTGCAAATAAAAGTTCACGGTATTGGCGATGAAGCCAGTCCAGTATCCGATATTAACTCGGAAGGATTTAAGAAAATAGAGTTAAGTATCCGTCAGATTTTTCCCAATACCATCGTAGTTCCTTCGCTCGTACTGGGTGGTACCGATTCAAAACATTATCAAAAAGTAGCGGATAATATTTATCGCTTCGCACCCATACGATGTAATTCAAAAGACTTAGATCGTATTCATGGCGTGAATGAAAGAATCGGTATTGATAATTTTAAGGATTGCATACGATTCTATCATCAGCTCATTTTGAATTTGAAGAGTTGATAATAAAACGAACTAAATCATTGTTAGAAACGATTTCTAAGGTTCAATAAAAAAATCTGAAACCCTTTATTTAAGGGAATTTAGGGTATTTACTAAAATCGGGTTTGCGTTTTTCTAAGAATGAATTTTTTCCTTCTTTCGCTTCATCGCTCATATAATAAAGTAAGGTAGCATCGCCTGCCAATTGCTGTATACCTGCTTGTCCATCGAGTTCAGCATTGAATGCCGACTTCAACATGCGGAGTGCAATGGGGCTTTTCTCCAACATTTTTTTGCACCATGCTACAGTTGTTTCTTCTAGCATTTCTAATGGAACTACCTTATTCACGAGTCCCATATCGAGGGCTTCGTTGGCATCATACTGATCGCATAGGAACCATATTTCGCGGGCTTTCTTTTGGCCAACAACTCTTGCTAAATATCCAGCACCAAAACCACCATCGAAGCTACCCACCATAGGGCCTGTTTGTCCGAAGCGTGCATTCTCGGCAGCAATACTGATATCACAAATCACATGTAATACATGTCCGCCACCAATAGCCCAACCCGCTACCATGGCCACAACGGGCTTTGGGATACGACGGATTTGCATCTGTAAATCGAGTACATTGAGGCGAGGTACCCCATCTTTTCCAACATAGCCACCATTGCCACGAACACTTTGGTCGCCACCGCTACAAAAAGCTTTGCCTCCTTCACCAGTAAGGATTACCACGCCTACACGCTCATCCTGACGGGCAAGCTCCATGGCTTCACTCATCTCTTTTACGGTGAGGGGTGTAAATGCATTATGTTTTTCGGGGCGATTGATGCTGATTTTTGCGATGCCTTCGAAGAAGTCGAATTTAATTTCTTCGTATTCTTTGATGGTTTGCCAGTTGTATTTGAGTTGCATGAATGGGAAATTTTTAAGACTGCGAATTTAAGGGTTCGGCATGGGTCTGAAAAATTATTTCAATAACGTAAATAAATATCGGTGTATCGCGTTCCAAGCTGCTTCACATCGCGGAATTCAAATTTCGATTTAACGATTTTCTCATAATTAGGAATACCAAACCAGGGCAAACGAATGAGCACTTCACCTGAGTCATAGGATAGGTAGGAACGAATTGGAATATAGGTTATAGTGCCTTGATCTTCAGGTAAAGTAATTTTCTGACCATCAATAAATTTATGTGAAGTGGGAACATTCTTCTCAAACTGGAAATAAACAATTTCCAAATTTTTATATCCTTTGGGCAAACAAATGGTGAATACCCCATTCGAATCATGCGGAATTAAAACACCTATGGAAGGATAATAACTCACTCTCATCATACAATTTTTAATCGTTTTCCCTTTATCATCCACCAGGCGAAATCTCAATTTAGTATCGCTAGGGAGGTAATTCAAGCTATTATAGTAGAAACAATAGTTGTAAGATGGGGTAGTAGCACTCCTTTGAACATAAGCCTTGATGGTATCGTTAGGAGTGATGATGGTATCTCTTTTTACCGTTTCCTTTTCCTCCGCCACAAATATCTCGTCAATTGAACGGGGTTCGATGCGATGGATCCATTCCTTGAGAGGGTTCTTTGGCTTTTGCCCTAAAGCAAAAAAGGAATTGAAGAGTAAGCAAATGCAGCCAACAAAATAAACAATGCGAGAGGTATTATGTTTAATCATACCTCTATATCGAATGAAAATCGTTTTGCGTTGCGTGACTATGCTCCTTTCAATCCAATTTCGCGAAGGCGTTCATCGAGAAACTGTCCTGCAGAGAAATCTTCATACATTTTTGGATGTGCCGCATCGATACAACCTGGAAGGCAAGCGAGGCTCATACTACTTCGTGGGTGCATAAAGAAGGGGATACTGTAACGTGAGGTATTCCACAATTCGCGGGGAGGATTCACAACGCGATGTGTGGTTGATTTTAATTTATTATTGGTAAGGCGCTGCAACATATCACCCACATTACATACCAGTTGTTCGGGGAGGGCTGTTACCTGAATCCATTGATTTTGCTTATTAAGCACTTCAAGGCCATCGGCACTAGCGCCCATCAACAACGTGATGAGGTTGATATCTTCATGTTCTGCAGCACGTACTGCATTTTTGGGCTCGCCCGCAATGGGTCCATAATGAATAGGGCGCAAAATACTTTGTCCATGCTCTACCTTGGCATCGAAATAAAATTCATCCAAGCCAAGATACAAGGCAATGGCGCGAAGCATATATACCGCAGTTTTTTCGAGCTGGCGATATGCTTCCATTCCGGCAATATTGAATTCGGGAACCTCTGTCACATATACATTGGCGGGGTATTCGGCACGATTCACAGTACTGTTTTCGGGAAGATCCTGACCAAAATGCCAGAACTCTTTCAAGTCGCCCTCTTCACGGCCTTTGGCATGCTCTTTTCCGAAGGAGGTATAGCCCCGTTGACCATGCATTCCTTCAATCTCGTATTTTAGTTTTGTTTCGGTAGGTAATTGAAAGAATTGTTTGGCACTCTCATAGAGTTTTCCGGTGAGGGCATCACTTAATAAATGACCTTTAACGGCCACAAAGCCAATATTTTCGTAGGCATTACCCAGGTCCTGTACGAATTGTTTTTTCTCTTCAGCATTACCATTGATAAATAAATTCAAATCTACGCTGGGGATGGATTGAGTATATACGCTCATAATATTCTTTTTAATTGGAGACGAATCTCTGGAAACAAAATTAGATTTTTTTTCTTCAAACATTTTGTTAAAATCTATTTTGGGTAAAATGGGTAACTAAAAAATATATTTGAATATTATTTCAGATCGATGAATACACAATACGAAGATTTATTAAAGCATGTGATGCAGCATGGTACTTTTAAGGAAGACCGCACAGGTACTGGCACGAAGAGCATTTTCGGGCATCAGCTACGATACAACCTCAGCGAAGGTTTCCCGTTAATTACTACGAAGAAGGTACATTTAAAAAGTATCATCTATGAGTTATTGTGGTTTTTGAAAGGCGAGACCAATATTCGCTATCTGAAAGAAAATGGGGTATCTATCTGGGATGAATGGGCCGATGAGAATGGCGATTTAGGTCCTGTATATGGCTACCAGTGGAGAAGCTGGCATGCAGCCAATGGCAAGGTCATTGATCAAATAACGGATGTCATCTCCCAGTTAAAAAAGAACCCCGACAGCCGCCGTATGATTGTGAGTGCCTGGAATGTAGGCGAACTTTCGGAGATGGCACTGATGCCCTGCCATGTGATGTTTCAGTTTTATGTTGCCGATGGTAAATTAAGTTGTCAGTTGTATCAGCGCAGTGCTGATTTATTTTTGGGCGTGCCATTCAATATTGCTTCTTATGCCTTGCTTACCCTCATGATTGCCAAAGTATGCGGGTATGCTCCTGGCGATTTTGTACATACTTTGGGTGATGCTCATATCTATACCAATCATTTCGATCAGGTGAATTTGCAGTTGAGCCGTGATGCCCGTCCGTTCCCGCAGATGAAAATCAATGAGGCGGTGAACGATATTTTTGATTTTCAATTCAGTGATTTTGAATTGCAAAACTACGACCCGCATCCAGGCATCAAAGCCCCGGTAGCAGTGTAGTTCTGAGTTAATTTCCTTTCCTTTTATTTTCATGAAAATTCCTGACGAGTTGCTCGTCAGTTTTTCGTCATCCCCAAAATTTTATTCTCATTCTGGCGTTTTCTCAAAATAAATTTGGAGAATTCTAAACTTATTCATTTACTTTGCAATGTACTTTGTAATAAAGAGTACAATGTAAGTAACAGAAAAACCTCATGTCAAACGTTATCATTCATTATTCCGCTAAGCTCAATCGAAGAGAATGGTTTTTACTCAAGACCTTCGATCTCCTGAATCCATTACATGGCATGATACATCGTCACCGAAAGCCATGGGGTAAAAGTGTGGACGAACTGAGAAGTCAGCCACAAAATACTTTGGCTTACCAGTTAGGTAATTTCCTTTTCGAGAACAAGCTACAACCCGTTCCCAAAGCTGAGAAGCACGATGCCTATCATGTTTTGCTTGGCTATGGCACCGATATAAAAGAAGAAGCAGGCATGCAGTTTTTTTTATTAGGCAATGGCAAGCGCTCTCCATTTACAATTGGCACATCGATGCTTGCAGCTGCTGTTTTGCCCGAACGCTTTGGATATTTTTATCAGCAATTCAAGAGAGGCATTCGCAGTCATGCCATGGCCAACTGGAACTTTGAAGCACTCCTCCATGATGATTATAATTCACTCGTTCAAAAAATAGCAACTAATTACTAAATACTCAATACGAGCATCACAATGAACAACCCTATTCTGAAAATTGCAGGTCAAGTATTTATACTTACCATCCGTATTTGGTTAAGCATTATGGTAATATTTGTTGGGCTGGTATTATACTTTACACCCGAATCGTTTCGTATTTTAGAAGGTGATGAAGCAGCGATACTCGTTGCCTTACCACTCTTTACAAGCCCAATGGCCTTTGTGCTTTTTTTGGTGATCCTTTTTGCCAAAGGGAACCTTCGAGAATACGCTGGCACAACACAATTTTTGTTCGTCATGTTCTTTGCTGTTATTGTTATTGGAGGGCTCGGGCTATTGGCTGCTGAAATTGAAACCGCGCTGTTTTACTGTACCTTATTTTCAGTCGTTATTTCGATACTACTCCATATTCGTATCCTTTCCAGCTCATTTTATTCAGATCAAAATATCATTACAAATCAAATTACCGAAGCATGAAATAATTTTACGAAGCACTAATTCGCTTATATCCATGTTGATTAAATTTTGGAATCGAAACCGTAGTAATATTTTATTGCTCGCCGCCTTATTGGCTTACAACAGTTTGTTTTTTGCCGAACGATTCGGTTTGAACCTTTTATTATTTTTCATACTGATACTTTCGTTTCAGTTCTTACTTTTTCAAGAGAGCTTTCGAAACCCCAGGGTATTGATTTCTGCGGGGCTTTCCTTATTCCTTGCCATCATGGTGGTATGGCATAATAGCGCATTGAGCAAATGGATGTTCTTCATTTCGTACGCCATCACCCTTGGATTTATTTTGCAACCCAGCATTCGAATGATAGGTTATTCGTTTTTGACTGCGATGAGTAATTTCGGGAAATTGCCATTCGAGTTTTTCTCTTGGAACCGCGACGAAGAGCGCAATCCCAAGCGAAGGAAAATTTCTAAATCAATTACACTGACATTGATTCCTCTTACGGTGGGGCTCCTGTTTTTCATTATTTATCGTGTGGCCAATCCTATTTTTGCAGAGCTTACCAATTCATTTTGGAAAACAATTGAAGATTGGTTCACAGAGTTATTCAAGCATATCTCATTTGCCAGAATCCTATTCCTGCTCTTGGGATTGGGCATCATCTCTGGTTTATTAATACATAGAGGATATCAACTCTTCAAAAGGGAAGATGCACAGTTTGCCAATGATATTATACGCACCCGCAAGCGTACTTTGTTTGGATACATCAGCATGGATTTTAAGTATGAGGTCATCAGTAGCTTGATTTTATTGGTGATCGTGAATATCATGCTCTTCGTGTTGAATTATATCGACCTGAAATATGTATGGATTAATTTTCAAATTCCGGAAGGGGTTTCTCTTAAGGAGATGGTGCACGAAGGAACCGAATGGCTTATTGTGAGTATTGTACTATCGATGATTGTTGTGATTTATGTTTTTCGTGCGAATCAAAATTTCTATTCAAAAAATAAATGGGTGAAGCTCTTAGCGATGGCATGGATGATTCAGAATATGTTCTTGGCCATCTCTTTATGCATCCGCAATAACCAGTATGTAAACTGGCATGCCATGGCCTATAAGCGCCTGGGAGTGTATGTTTTCATTGCTCTGGTATTCATTGGTCTCATTACCATGATTATCAAAATCCAGCAAAAGAAATCAGTATACTATTTACTGAGAATTAATTTTTGGTCGGCTTACCTCATCATGTCGCTTACCTGCTTAGTGAACTGGGATATTTATATTGCCCAATTCAATGTATCGTTTGCGAATGGCTCCCAGCTCGATACCGATTTTTACTTGAAACTATCGCCCAAGGCATATCCCATTGTTTACGAAAACCTCGATAAGATTCAGGCTCAGATTGATTCTCATATACCAGGCACATTCGATTATTTGTATTTTCATAATATTGAAGATTTCAAAAGATCGCTGGATTACAATCGAATAGCCTATCTGGCTGAAAATGAAAAGTATACCTGGGCGAGTTTTTCAAGAGCTGATGCAGCAGCGATTAATCATTTAAAACAAATACCTGCCACCAATGAATAAGTATTTTCAGTCGGCGGGGTTCAGTCTCCTGGTGTTTTCAAGCTTTGCACTGATACTCCTGGGGTATCGCATGCATGAGGCCGATAATCTTAAATTTATTTTCTTGGCATGGAATCTCTTTCTTGCCTGGGTGCCATATTTGGCTACGCTGGGGCTTTCAACAAGCAGTCGTCGATTCCTCATCCCCTTGAGGTTAGTATTGTGGTTACTTTTTTTACCCAATGCACCCTATCTCATCACCGATATGCTTCACCTGCATCCGCGCACCGATTCGCCCTATTGGATCGATACCTTTATCATGTTCGTGTTTTCGTTGATAGGCATCCTGCTCTTTTATGCTTCGAGCAAGGCGGTTTGGAACTATTTACAAGAAATCCGTCCCAATATGGCCTATTGGGTATTACCCATCAGTTTTGCACTCTGTGGTTATGGCATTTATATGGGGCGATGGCTCCGATTTAATAGTTGGGATGCCTTTCAACACCCTTTCCGAATGAGCCGATTCCTGCTCAATCATACCTTTGAACCGAGCAATATGCTGTTAATAGGGCAGGTAACGGTACTCTTCGGCACCATGCTTCTCTTACTGTACCGCACCTTGCAAAGTTTCCGGTGATATTTTCATTATAAATTTTGTAAAAAGCAAAAAATATGTATTTTTGCACTCCATTTTCGGAAATCGGAGAAAAAATATATGTTATACATTCAAATAAAAGAATCGGAACCACTAGAAAAGGCGTTAAAAAAATTCAAAAAGAAATTTGAAAAAACGCAAGTTGTAAAACAATTGCGTAGCCGTCAAGCATTCACAAAAAAATGTGTTCGCTTACGTGAAACCAAAAAACGTGCGGTATACCGTGAAGCACAGAAATTGAGCGCTGCTGCAGAAGCATAGTTCAATCTGTTATATAATTTAAAAGCCTGTTGTATTATTACAACAGGCTTTTTTTATTTCTGTTTGGGGCATAAAAAAACCCGCAGCAAGAGCTAACGGGTTTTTCAATAGTTATATTTTTAGTTCTTAGAAGCTATAGTTAAATCCTAATCCAAACAATTGCTTGTATTGCATTTTAGCTTTTCCTTCTGTTTTGGTAACTACCCCGCCAATAGTAGGGTAAGTATAACTAGGCTGGGTATTATCAAATGCGATATCCAATCCAACAGTTGCCCCGAAATACTTATTCAATTTCCAGTTAATCATATTGGCGAAATAAAAGTTATAGTTGCGCAAAACATAACCGTAGAATGCATCGAGTGATCCGGTATATTTCAAATCCTTTTTCAATTCTTTGGTATAGTCCAAACGAACAAAAGCTCCTAAATCGAAGGAAGAAGTTTTGCCACTATCTACCCCAAAAATGCTTTTGTTTAAAAATGATTTACCATATTTTAAATTAATTTTAGCTGTTAAGGGAGAGATATAAGCCGAGAAATTAGAGTTCTTTTGATAGGTGATACCAATACCTAATTTCACATCACCGGGAGCGAAGGGCGCTGATAGAATTTCGTTGCGCACATTATTGGTATAGCTATATCCATTGGCAAACTGCGATTTTAACTGACCTGCCAGGGTATAATAAAAGTTCTTCGACGATTTGGTATTGAGGGAAGAGGTTAAAACCCAACGGTCGTCGGTTTTGCGTATGCCTCCAGTTGAGGTAGAGCTTAACAAACCGTAAGCGCCTTCAAAGCTTGATTTGAAAAGGTTTTTCTTTTTCTTGTAGATGGCATTGGCCTTCAATACACTATTCAAACCCATGGAGAAATTTTCGCCACCGGAGAACCAGTTGGTTAAAGAGGCCTGATTGAATGCGGCATTGATGCTTATGCCATGTGTCCAGCCTTCTTTAATTTCTGTGCCTTCGTCCTTCATGGCTTTCACATCGGTGGCTGTGGCTTTGTCTACTTTGGTTTGTGCATTGCCAAGAGCAGTGCTTAATAATAAAATAAGTAAAAGTGGTAAATTGATTAGCTTCATTTATGATTGGTTTTTTTAATTTCCGATTTTTTGCCAATATCGTGCCAAAAGACGTTATTTGCATCATTATTATAAACGGGGTGCTCTATGCGTAAAGGCATTGGCTGAGATTAAACCCGATGAACTTGGACAGGTAATGCTGTTAAAGGACACTTCTCCACTTTACCTCAGCCATTATTTTTATTGCAATCCGTTTTAAAACCCATTTTAAAATGAGAAAATTATTCGTTGTATTTTTTGCGGTGATGCTGTCGCTAACAATTCAAGCACAATTTAATATTAAAGGCTTGGTTTTATCGTCGTCGGATTATAGTACCATCATGAACGGTACCGTGACCCTCGATAACGAAGAAGGGCAGCTCATTCAAAAAGGGTATACGGATAGAAACGGTTATTTCCTTTTTAAGAATGTAGCTTCCGGAAATTATAAGCTCACAGTTTATCAAACGGGGTTCAAACCCAACACGCAATTATTAAGTATCAGTGCCAATAAGGTGGATCTTATTATAGAGCTCAAACCCTTGCAGGTGTTGACCGATGAGGTATTGGTGGAGAGCATCAAAAGCAAAAAGCCCATGGCCAATACACATACAAATATTGGCAAAGAAGAAGTACAGAAATTAAACATCGCCCAGGATTTTCCAGTGATTTTAAGCACCACCCCTGGCGCGGTATATACCAGCGATGCCGGCGCAGGTGTGGGTTATAGCGGAATTAGAATTCGTGGTATTGATGCAACGCGTATAAATGTTACCATCAATGGAGTGCCTTATAATGACCCTGAAAGTCACGGTGTGTACTGGGTTGATTTACCCGACTTGGCTGGAAGTGTTAGTAATATTCAGGTGCAGCGTGGTATCGGTACTTCTACCAATGGAAGTGCAGCCTTTGGAAGTAGCATCAATATAGAAACTACCAAGAGTGCTGTAGAGCCCTATACACAATATACTTCGGCCTTTGGGTCATTCAGCACCTTTAAAAATAATATCAAATTTGGAACTGGAATACTCAAAAATCACTGGGCTATCGAAGGTTCCTTGAGTGCTATAAAAAGCGCAGGATATATTGATCGTGCTACAAGTAATTTAAAATCGGGTTATGGTACCATCACGCGTTATGGCGATAAAAGTTTGTTGAAATTTATTGTGATGCGTGGCATGGAAACCACTTACCAGGCCTGGGATGGGGTACCACAAGATTCTTTGGCTATGCATCGCACGTATAATGGATTCACGTATAAAAACCAAACCGATAACTATACGCAAACACATTATCAATTACTATATAGTTATGCCATCAACAAAAAATTAAACTGGAATACGGTATTTCATTATACCAAAGGCAAGGGCTATTATGAAAGTTATTATCCTGGGGCTACGTTTGCCGACTATGGCATGCCAGCTTATCAAATCAATGATTCGACAAGTATTTCTACTAGTGATTTGATTGTTCGCAAATGGCTTGATAATGATTTTTATGGAGTGGTGACCTCGGCAGTATATAAAGAAAAGAAATACGAAATTAGCGGGGGCGCCAGCTTCAATCAATATGCTGGATTGCATTATAATGAAGTAATCTGGAGCGATTTATGGACAGCCCCAAAACCAGGTGGTGCCCTCGAGCCATACCGTTATTATACCGATAAAGGGTTGAAGAATGATGGAAACGCGTATGCGAAATTATTCTATCATGTGAACGACAAATTACAAGTGTTTGGCGATTTGCAATTGCGTTATCTTACCTATAATTTTAATGATGCCAACCGTTTAAATATCACCAACAAATATTTATTCTTCAATCCGAAAGCCGGACTCAACTATGCATTCAAAGATAGCAGCAACCTGATGTTTTATGTAGGCCGGTCGGCACACGAGCCCACTCGCGACGAGTTTGTGCAATCAACGCCAGCCTCCTTGCCCAAAGCCGAATACATGGTTGATTTTGAATTGGGATATACCAAACAAATCAATCATTGGAATATTATTGGCAACCTCTATAATATGGTTTATAATAATCAGCTGGTGCTTACTGGTAAGCTAAATGATGTGGGTAGCCCCGTTAGAGAAAATGTGAAACAAAGCTACCGCCGAGGTATTGAATTGATAGTGCAACGTAAGTTTAATAATGGTTTGACGATCAACGCCAATATAACGTACTCGAAAAATATATTGAAAGACTATACTGAATATGTATTTAAATCGACCGACGACTCGCTCTACGCTTATCATTATGCAACCACGCCCATTTCATTTTCGCCCGATATTATTTTTGGCTCTTCCATTCGTTATACTACCAAACAACATTTTGAGCTGGAGTTGATATCAAAATATGTAAGTCGTCAGTTTATGGATAATAGTGGCAGTGAGGATCGCAAATTGAACGCATATTTTGTGAATGATTTTTATTTGCGTTATCATTTCGTGAATCAAAAATTATTCGACGATTTGAATCTAAGTGGCGTATTGTACAATGTGTTTAATACCCGCTATGAGAGCAATGGATATACTTATGGAGATGTTACCAATGGGGTACGTAGTAGCTATAATTTCTACTATCCACAAGCATTACAGCATTTTGTATTGATGGTGCAAGTTAAGTTTTAAATCAGGTTATTTCTGAACCCATAACTTTAAATCATACCGCTTATTATCAGCAATAAAACTAATAATGTACAAGCCATTTGCAAGAGGGGTGGTATCATAACCTTGTTCGGTATGATTTAAAAGAGTTTGTTGACCTAAGATACTGGTTGCGATTACTCTCGAAGGTTCAGTTGTTAAATTAATTTTAAAAAAACCTTGTGTTGGATTCGGGTATGTAAAGAGAATTTGTGAATCTAACTCTTTAATATTTTGAATCCCTGTTTTGTAAGGGTAAATTTTTTCAATGGTAGCATAATCACTTGGAAGCTCGTATCGAGATCCGCACGCATATTGCGTATCGACATTTTCGAAGAAGTATTTATGAGTTATGATTTTGTTATTCGTTGTTTTATTAAAAGTGAGAACAGGAACTAGGTTTAGGTTTGCCCCAATCTTATTTATAACCGCATTAGTCCCATTGCCAGTTACGATATAATCCAACAATAGGGAGTTACTCAAAAAAGCATAATTACCATTGGCCGCATAAACTTTTGCTGGTATTAAGCTTGTTCCACTTCCGATGTCTAGTAATATAATTGAGTCATAAGTGCTGAAGGAGGATGTTGTATAAGCATTAATTAAGTATAGCTTCTGGTTTATTTTAGTATAATTAAAAATAAAATCGTTGTATGAAGTAGAAAAGGGTTTATAATAATTATATTTAGTAGAATCAATCGAGGCATTGGTCAAATCGTGAACATATAATGCGAATTTCAATAAATCATAATTACATGCTATATAAAGCTTATTGCTAAACAAGTAGAAATCGGCGAATGCATTTCCGAAAAAATTGTATTTTGGTTTAATAATGGTGTTTGTAATGGTATTATTTACTACGATATAGAAATCATTGATATTAATGTTTTGAGTAATATTAATTGAATCTATATGCCATATTTGAATTGCAGAAGTATCACCAAATTTTTTAATTTTCGACTTTATTACTCCAAAATGATTGGATTTCCTTAGAAATAAGGAATCAGTAATATTTAGGGTTAAATTTTTCCTTAATAGATATACATTACGAGTGCTTTTATCTTCAATAATTCTCTCGTAAAATAGGTTGGTGTTCTTTTCATAAAACACAAACCCGATAGCTTGTTTATACTCAAAAGAGTCTAATAATTTAGTTGAATCGGGTAGGTTTGATAATGAAATAACCTGACCTTGCCCCAAAAAGGTATTGACCTTCAATACGACATTATAACCATTTTTGAAATAGCCATTAACGATGATGGAGTTTTGTTGATTAAAAAGAATTTCTTTAGAAAAAAAATTCTGAGCGTTTGCAAAACAAGAAGCTAAAGTGAAGATTGCAAGTAATATCTTTTTCATATTTTATAAGTTGAATTTAGTAATACAAATATAGAAAAATCAGGACATATTTTTGAATAAAAATTTTAGCAAGCTTTATTAATATACTGGTCAACAGTTTCTACCTAATCTAATATCTTCAAAATTTAACGTATAATTATATTCCATAAAATTCATCACCATCTAAAAAACCTGAGAACCTAATTATATCCATAATTTACCCAGAATTCCATCCTTCACCCTAAAGAGGCCGAAGCAAATTTGTATTTTCGCGCTATGGAAATGACCAAACCTCAAAGAATATTTTTACCTCAGGATTTTGCAATTACCAATTGGGAAGCCTTGAAGCCTTATTTTGATTTACTCGTTAACGAAACAATTTCGGATATGCACGGATTAGAGCAATGGCTTCGAAAAAGAAGTGAGCTCGAAAGTGTGGTGAGTGAAGACATGGCCTGGAGATATATTCGCATGACCTGCGATACCACCAACAAAGACATTGAAGCCGCATACTTATTTTTTGTTCAAGAAATTGATCCGCATATTGCACCTTATACCGACCAGTTGAATAAGAAACTGGTAAGTGCAGAAGCCTTATATCCATTGCCTTCGGATAAATATTTTGTGTACCTGAGAGCCGTGAAAAAGGAGATTGAAATTTTCAGAGAAGAGAATATTCCATTATTTACGGAGTTATCTACCCTCTCGCAACAATACGCTGCCATCAACGCCAAGATGACGGTGCAGTATGATGGAAAGGAACAAACCTTACAACAGGCTGCCAACTATTTAAAGAGCCCCGACAGAAGCATACGCGAAGAAGTATATTACCTTATTGCCAATCGTCGCCTACAAGACCAAGAGGCCCTCGATACTTTATTCCATCAACTCGTGAAGTTGCGCCATCAGGTGGCTATCAATGCGGGCTTCGATAATTTCCGCGATTTTATGTTTGCAGCCCTGGGCCGATTCGATTATACTCCGGCCGATTGTTTCAAGTTTCATGAGAGTGTACGCGAACAAATTGTGCCATTCATGAATGCCCGTGCCCGCAAGCGCAAAGCCGATTTGCAACTCACACAACTAAAGCCCTGGGATATGGATGTGGATACCGAAGGCAAGCCTACACTGAAACCATTTACCGATGGTCATGACCTCACCGAGAAAGGGATTGCTTGTTTTGCGAAAGTAGATCCATACTTCGCCGATTGCCTGAATACCATGAAAGGCATGAAGCATCTCGATTTGGATAGCCGCATTGGCAAAGCCCCAGGAGGGTATAATTATCCATTGGCAGAAACGGGTGCTCCATTTATTTTTATGAATGCCGCCGGAAATATTCGCGATTTACAAACCTTGGTGCATGAGGGCGGACATGCAGTGCATTCATTTCTTACCAAAGATATGGAGCTCAATGCTTTTAAAAATACCCCAAGTGAAGTGGCGGAACTAGCGAGTATGAGCATGGAATTAATTAGCATGGATGGATGGGATGCCTTTCATTTTGATAGTGATGAATTGCGTCGTGCCTTCATCGATCAGTTGGAGAACTCACTTGAAACCTTGCCATGGGTTGCTACCGTTGATAAATTCCAGCATTGGATTTATACCCATCCAACACATACTACTGCAGAACGTACCGAAGCCTGGGTTAAAATTTTCGATGAGTTCAATATGCAGGAAGTGGACTATCATGGTCAGGAGAAATATCGTGCCGCGGCATGGCATAAGCAACTCCATATTTTCGAAGTGCCATTTTACTATATAGAATACGGGTTTGCGCAATTAGGCGCCATCGCCATGTGGAAGAATTACAAACTCAATAAAGTGAAAGGTCTCGAAAATTATAAGGCGGCTTTACGTCTTGGATACAGCAAGCCCATTGGCGAAATCTATGCTACTGGAGGCATTCAGTTCGATTTTAGCAACGAGTACGTGCATGAATTGAAAGAATTTGTGGAGACAGAATTATCAAAACTTGAACAACCAGCCTAATGAAAATATTTTGTATTGGAAGAAATTATGTGGATCATGTAAAGGAATTGAACAATGCCATTCCCGATGCTCCCGTTATTTTTATGAAGCCAGATACTGCACTGCTAAAGGATGATGAGCCCTTCTATCATCCTGCGTTTAGTCAGGATATACACCATGAAGTTGAACTCGTGATTCGTATCAATAGGGTTGGAAAAAAAATCCAGAAAGAGTTTGCTTCTAAATATTATAAAGAAATTGGATTGGGTATCGACTACACCGCACGCGATGTGCAAGCACAGCAGAAGGCCAAAGGCTTGCCTTGGGAAATCGCCAAAGGCTTTGATGGGAGCGCTCCTATTGGTGAATTTATTTCTGTAGAGAAAATAAAGGATTTAAAGAATATCAATTTCTCGCTCACAAAAAATGGAACGATGGTACAACAAGGAAACTCTTCCTTGATGATGTACTCCTTTGATAATATCATTCATTATATATCACAGTACTTCACGCTAAAGGTGGGCGACCTCATTTATACGGGCACACCTGCTGGTGTGGGAAAGGTAGCAATAGGCGATGTGCTCGAAGGTTTCATTGAAGGTGAAAAGATGCTGCACTGCGAAGTGAAGTAATAGGGTATTCATACTCATTCCAAAGATCCAAATCAGTTTTTATTGTCCATTAGATTGGCGTACTTTGAGGGAAATTTAAATTTATAATTTCCCCTACCAAACCATGCCTGCAAATAATTTTGATATCAAAGGATTGAGCGATGAAGAAGTATTGCAAGCAAGAGCAGCACATGGCTCCAATCGCTTTAATATAAAAAAAGAATATTGGTTTCTCAATGCCATAAAAAGTTTGGCCAAGGAACCCATGGTCGCGATGTTACTGGTGGCATCTGCAATTTATTTTATTAGTGGCAAAACAGGGGATGGTATCTTTCTCGCATCAGCCATTGTGCTTGTGGCAACCATATCCTTGTATCAGGATTCACGAAGCAGGAATGCTTTGGAGAAGCTCAAAGAATATACCCGACCCAGTTGCCGTGTAATTCGAAATGAAGAAGTGATAGAGATTTTGAGCGAAGAATTGGTTATTGGCGACTGCCTGATGGTAGACGAAGGCAACTATATCGCTGCCGATGGAATCATCATTCATTCGAACGATTTTTCCGTGAATGAATCGATTCTTACAGGTGAGGCGATGACGGTTTATAAGGACAAGACGAGTCCGGAGAACACCATTTATCAAGGAACTACGGTGGGCAGTGGATTGGCCATTGCACAAATTACGGCGATTGGAAATGATACGAAGCTGGGTAAAATTGGAAAGAGTTTAGAAAGTATTGCCGAAGAAAAAACACCCCTCGAATTACAAATTTCAAGTTTCGTAAAGAAGATGGTGATTGTAGGTGCGATTGTATTCGTGATTGTATGGATCATCAATTATTTGCATTCATATAATGTACTCGATAGCTTATTGAAGGCATTGACCTTGGCCATGAGTATCTTGCCTGAAGAGATTCCAGTGGCTTTCACCACGTTTATGGCCTTGGGAGCATGGCGATTGATGAAGCTGGGCATTGTAGTGAAGCAAATGAAAACGGTGGAGACTTTAGGAAGTGCCACCGTGATATGTACAGATAAAACGGGTACCATCACCGAAAATAAAATGAGTCTGGCGCGTATTTATTTACCAACAGATAATAAAATATTTGAAGTTAGTAAAGACTTGCCAGAGTTAGGTAAGGAGCTCATTCGCATTGCGATGTGGGCCAGCGAACCCATTCCGTTCGACCCCATGGAAGTGGCGCTGCATCAGGCTTATCAGGAGGATGCCATGGCCGATGATGAACGGTTAACCTATAAAATGATTCATGAGTATCCATTAGGAGGAAAGCCTCCTATGATGACCCATCTTTTTGAAAATGGGGAAGGGAAAAGAATCATCGCGGCCAAAGGAGCACCCGAAGCAATCATGGCTGTAAGTGCATTGTCGGATACGGAGAAAGTATCTATAGAAGCAGCCATAACAGCACTCACCAAAGAAGGGTTTCGTGTATTGGCTGTTGGAGATACCAGTTATGATGGTAAAGGTTTTCCAAAAGAGCAGCAAGAATTTAAATTCAAATTCAAAGGCATTGTTGCTTTTTATGATCCACCGAAAAAGAATATCAATAATGTACTACAAGATTTTTATAAGGCTGGAATTGAAGTGAAAATTGTGACAGGTGATAATGCCGAAACTACCGCCGCCATTGCTCAGCAGGTTGACTTTGCTGGGCATGATAAAAGTATCAGTGGGGATGAGTTGATGAAACTGAATGATGAAGACATGAGAAAGAAAGTTGGTTCATTAAGTATTTTCACACGCATGTTTCCAGAGGCGAAATTGCGAATCATCGAAGCACTGAAATCGGAGCAACAAATTGTAGCCATGACGGGTGATGGTGTGAATGATGGCCCTGCATTGAAGGCCGCGCATATTGGTATTGCCATGGGAAAGAAAGGGACAGAAATTGCCAAGCAAGCAGCTTCTTTAATTTTGGTTGAAGACGATTTGTCGAAGATGGTAGATGCCGTAGCTATGGGCCGCAGGATTTATACAAATTTAAAAAAGGCCATCCGGTATATTATTTCAATACATATTCCAATTATCCTCACGGTATTTATTCCATTGGCCTTGGGATGGTTATATCCAAATATTTTTTCACCCATGCATATTATTTTCATGGAATTAATTATGGGTCCAACCTGTAGCATCATCTATGAAAATGAACCGATGGAAAGCGATACGATGAGTCAGAACCCTCGACCTTTTGTGAATACTTTTTTTAGCTGGTCGGAATTGGCCACGAGTGTTACGCAAGGCTTGGTAATTACCGCCGGAACCTTGGTAGCTTATCAATATGCAGTGATGAATGGTGCTGATGAAAACACCACTCGCTCGATGGTATTCAATACACTCATTGCTTCAAATATATTTCTAACGTTGGTGAATCGCTCTTTTGTATTTTCCATCTTCACCACCATTCAATATAAAAACAATTTGGTGCCTCTGATTATCGGCATTACCGTCGCTATCACAGCATCATTACTTTATATAAAACCGTTGGCCAATTTCTTCAGCTTCTCAGCATTAAACATAACACAATTATCAGTTAGCATTGCACTAGGCTTTCTATCCGTAATTTGGTATGAGGTAGTGAAATGGTTTCGCAGAATGAATGCACAAAAAAAATAATATCAACCTTTTTAAGAGGTTGATATTATCATTGATTATTTCTTGAAGGTGAGAGGTACCATCAATTTTACATTAATATTACGCCCCATATTAAAAACTCCAGCACGGCCTGTGACGTAGTTTTCGGGTGCATATTTGAGTCGGCTCAAGTGCGATTGATACGCCACATCAAAAATATTATTTACCGATACAATGGCACTAAAAAGTAGTTCCCCTTTTTTGTTTTTATAGTCGGAGCCCAGGGCTGCATTAAATAAGGTATAGCCGGCGGTAGGTGTTTCGGTGGCATCGGCAAGCAATACATTATTTTGTTTCAAATAAATTTGAGCATTAATCAATCCATAAAAATTTACCCAATGAGTATTGAGCTTTTTTAAGTCGGCTTGCAGTTCACTTGTAATGCGAGTAGCCGGAATCATAGGCAGGTAGCGGCTTTCAGATATTTGGTTTTTATTTATTCCTTGCACATAAGAGAACGTGTTTTCAAAGTGTAACCAGTCGAAAGGGTGCGGATGCAAATCGATAGATAGCTCGGCACCATTCAATACCGCATTACCTTGCACAAATTGATACGTTGGTGTTGGGTTGCTGATATCGCTAATACTATCGCCTCCGAATACACTACTAAGTTTTTGCAAGAAAATAAAATGTTGAATTTGATTACTGAAAAAAGCCATATCCATCGATACGTGGTCGCTATTAAAAATGATTCCCAGGTCGGATTGTAAGGAGGTTTCGGGAAGTAAGTTTGGATTGCCTAATTCGTAACGAAAGGTGCCTTCGTGTAATCCATTACTGCTTAGCTCCGCCGATTGTGGCGCCCGATATCCGCGGGCAATATTTGCTTTTACTACCCACTGCTTTTTCAATCGATAGGTTCCTCCAAGGCTGCCACTATAATTTCCGAAGGATTTTCTGAGTGCACTGAAACGGTTGATTCCATTGATGGTGAGCGACTCGCTATGATATTGGCGTGTGTCGTAACGAATACCTCCGGCAAAATTCAATTTATCATTCACCTCTTTTTTAATGTAGGCAAATGCACCCGCATCAAACTGACCATAAGCAGGAATTAAATATTCGGTACCTAAATTATTATTCTGTTGTTGCATACCACTGGTGCCAAATGTTACTTGCCAATTGTTTTTCTCGGGTAAGAAATATTTAATATCGTAGGTGCTTGTAACCAATGAGAGATGTAATCCTGAGAATGTGGGTGTGGTAATATCTCCAAACTCTTCCCGCGAATTTTGCTGGGTTGCCAAAAGAATGGATAGTCGCGAAAGGCCAATTATAAAAACATTGTCGAGCGCCAATTTACTATGAGTAATCGATTGCATTGGTACTTGCAAAAGCCTGCTTTTTAATTCCTGATTGGTAATAATTTCCATGCTAATGGAAGTATCCATCAGTGCCACTTGCTTCACAAATTTGCCAGTGATGGAATCCCTTTCACCTTCAATGAGTCCTACATTTTGGTGAAACGCACTGAAGATCAAATGAGAGTACCCCCACTTTTTATTGATTCCAATATTACCATTGAGGTCTTGTTCTTTATAACCCGAATTAAAAACCTTTCCATCATAACGATTGGAATAGTTACCAGCATCTTTCACACTAGCCCGTAGCATCCAACTGATATTTTCAATATTGCCATTTTGCATAAAGGAAACAGCTGCCAGGTTATTATTCGATTGGTAATTGGTGGTGATGCTTCCTCCAATCGTTCCTGGAGATGGCGCCGGTGCACTGAGGATATTAATCACTCCTGCCATGGCGTCGCTGCCGTACATTAAGCTGGCTGGGCCTTTCAGTATCTCAATTTTATTGGCACTAAACTCATCGATTTCAATGCCGTGTTCATCGCCCCATTGCTGACCTTCCTGCCTGATGCCATCGTTGAGAGTAAGGATTCGGTTGTACCCCAATCCTCGGATTACAGGCTTGGAGATGCCCGCACCGGTGGTTATTTGAGCAATACCGGGTTTGCTTGTGAGTGCATCGATTAAATTGGTGGAGGTATTTTTGAAGAGTGCCACCCGATCGATGGTAGTAACGGCCACAGGCATTTTTAATAACTCAGTTGCCTTCGAAACACCAGTAACTACTACCTCTTTGGCTTCAATAACCGTGGTGCTCAATTCTATATTGACCATAGGTTGTATGCATGGGTTTACTTCCATACTCAAGCTATTATATCCCAATGTTTTTATTTCGGCAAGGAATTTACCATAGGGTAAATTTTCAATTTTATAATGCCCATTGGTATCGGTAACAGCACCCTTTTTCAAGTCGGGTATATTAACAATGGCACCGATGATGGGACTTCGGTCTTGTTTATCAATAATGGTTCCTGAGAGTGTGCATTGTGCTTGAAGCATATTTGCAATACTTACAAGAAGCATCAATAAAATGATTCGTTGTTTCATGACAAAAAAATTAAATAATAAAAAAAAGCAAGCGCAAGAATGCGATGCGAAAACTAAACCAATAACGAGGTTGTAGCAGGAGGTCCTTTATTAAAAAGTTCCTGAAGGATGTTTTCTTGAAATGAAAGGGTGTGTTGGTATTCGGGCAATGGTGCCGAAAGTTCTACTAACAAATAGGTGATGGGAGGAGCAGTATGCTCTGATGTACAATGATTATCGCATGCAAAGCAATGCGCTGGAGTAGTATGTATGTGCGTGTGATGTTCGCATTTATGCTCATCGCTTACGGCCACATTATAAATTACATTCTCGCAATGCTCCGAAGGAGTGTGAAAATAATCATTTGCAAAGAAATGCTCATGATTGAAATCCTTGGGAAATAAAGCCCACAGATACAACCATAGAAAAGTTGACGCGATATGATTTCTGAAAAATCGGATAGGCGAAATTAATAAAAAGGAAAGAGTCTGCAAATTTCTTATTCATATCAATGTATAAATCACGGCCTTTGGGTGAGGGAATCACATAAAAAAGCCCCAATACGGTAAGATATTGGGGCTTAGGAATATCTTTAGAGATATATTAAATATCGATGTTCGCGTATTTCGCATTCGCTTCGATGAATTCACGACGAGGTGGCACATCATCGCCCATGAGCATGCTAAAAATACGATCGGCTTCGGCGGCGCTATCCATCGAAACTTTTTTCAAGGTTCGTGTTTCAGGGTTCATGGTAGTGCTCCACAATTGTTCGGCATTCATCTCTCCCAAGCCTTTATATCGTTGTATGTGAACGCTATCGGTTTTGCCATCTTTGGCAAGTTCTTGTACTGCCTGATCACGTTGCAATTCATTATAGCACCAGCGTTCTTCCTTTTGGCGTTTCACCAGGTAGAGTGGAGGTTGTGCAATATATATATGTCCGTTTTCAATCAACTCCTTCATATAACGGAAGTAGAAAGTAAGGATCAATGTACGAATATGGCTACCATCCACGTCGGCATCCGTCATGATGATTACTTTGTGATAACGAAGCTTATCCATGTTGAGGGCTACATTATCGCCTAGTTTACCACGACTTACACCGAGTGCGGTGAACATATTACGAATTTCTTCGTTCTCGTAAATTTTATGTTCTGGTGCTTTTTCTACGTTTAAGATTTTACCACGCAATGGAAGGATGGCTTGAAACTTACGGTTACGGCCTTGCTTGGCTGTACCACCTGCTGAATCTCCCTCCACCAGATAAATCTCGCATTTTGCTGGATCTTCATCGCTACAATCGCTCAGTTTTCCTGGTAATCCTGCACCACTTAATCCACTCTTGCGTTGCACCATTTCGCGGGCTTTACGAGCGGCTTCACGTGCTGTTGCAGCCAATACTACTTTGTTTACAATGGTTTTGGCTTCCTTCGGATTTTCTTCTAGGAAGTTATTTAATACTTCACCTACTGCCTGATCTACGATACCCATCACGTCGTTATTTCCGAGTTTGGTTTTCGTTTGACCTTCGAATTGGGGCTCTTGTACTTTTACTGAGATAACACCTGTAAGTCCTTCACGGAAGTCATCACCTTGAATTTCCACTTTAGAGTTTTTCAGCATCCCGTTCTTTTCAGCATAGCTTTTCAAGGTACGAGTTAATGCACGACGGAAACCAGCAACGTGGGTTCCTCCTTCGTGTGTATTGATATTATTTACATACGAGTGTAAATTTTCGGCATAGCCTGTATTATATTGGAATGCAATCTCTACTGGAATACCAAACTTATCACTTTCGAGATAGATTACTTCGGGGATTAATTTTTCGCGGTTACCATCGAGGTATCCAACAAACTCTTTTAATCCACCATTGCTATAGAATTGTTCAGATTTAAATTCACCTGCTTCATTTTTCTCGCGCTCATCAATTAAAGTAAGATAGATTCCTTTATTCAAGAAACTAAGTTCGCGCAGACGAGCAGCAAGGGTATCGAATTTATAAACCCCTTCGTTGAAGATGGTTAAGTCGGGCCAGAAGCTAACGGTTGTGCCGGTATCCGTTGCGTCGCCTATAATTTTCACTTCGTGTAATGGCTTACCACAGCTATATTCCTGCGTAAACACCTTGCCTTCACGATGAACTTCGGCAACGAGTAAAGAGCTCAAAGCATTCACGCAACTTACCCCCACACCGTGCAATCCCCCCGAAACTTTATAGGTGTCTTTATCAAATTTACCCCCTGCGTGTAAAACGGTCATTACCACTTCAAGTGCACTCTTCTGTTCTTTTTGCATGATGCCAGTAGGAATACCTCGGCCATCATCCTGAACGCGGATATGATTGTCTTCAAAGATGGTAACAGTAATGTTTTTACAGTAACCAGCCAATGCTTCATCGATAGAGTTGTCAACTACTTCATATACCAAATGATGCAATCCTCTAGTGCCAATGTCGCCGATATACATGGCGGGGCGCATTCTCACAGCCTCTAGTCCTTCTAAAACGGTAATATTTTCCGCTCCGTAATTTCCTCTGTCTTCTTTTTTCTTCTCTTCCATATTGGGTGTTTGAGCATTACTTTCCATGATCTTCTAAATCGCTCTTTGGGGGTTTATTTTTAAGCTCACGAAAGTACAAAAAAATGACTGCATTTTGACGCCCTAGGGCTAAGATTTTCCATCTTTTTTCCACATCTTTTGACACGACTAAAACCATTGATTTTATTGAGTTTTATCGGGATTGAATGGAAGTGAAAGGGAAATGGAGTTGCTTTTCTCTCCAAATGAGAAAAATGGGGGTCAAAAGAAGGCAATTATTCAATCCAATAAACCCATAAATCGGGAAGAAATAAAAGGTGATTTTAAGCAGGTAATATACTAAAATACAGACGGCACTATGGCGTTGCATAGATGCTATCTATTGGTATAGAACTATCTTTTGTATAGACTATATGTGGTAGCTTTGTAACTTCAAAATAATTGGGAGATTTTTATGTTAAAGAAAATTGCATTTGCCTATCATGGAACCCCCGCTGCCGTTGGCGATTTACAAGTGAAACGCATGTTGCCCAATCGGTATATGCAAACGGTGGGCCCGTTTTTCTTTTTGGATTATTTATTACCCAACATGGCGAAACCCAAGCCAGCAGTTGCTCCTACAGGCGATTTTGCACACCCCCACCGAGGGATTGCTACCTTCACCTACCTATTCAACGGGGAGATTTCGCATTACGATAGCAGGGGCAACCGTGGCACCGTAAGTGATGGAGGTGCCCAATGGATGAAGGCAGGCAATGGAATCATTCACGATGAAAATCCTTCGACGCGTTTTCAGGAAGCTGGTGGATTGATGCATGGCATGCAGTTTTGGATTAACCTACCTGCGATAAACAAAGCAGAGTTACCCGAATATTTAGCGGTACAAGCACAGGATTTTACATCAATATCATTGGCAAATGATGCAGGTCAATTGAAAGTGCTCATTGGTACTTATCATGAGCAAATTTCTCCAATAAAAAGGTTTAGCCAACAATTTAGTTATCATGTGAAGCTCAATCCAGGTGCTAATTTTATGCTACCGGTTGATAAGCAATTTGAATCAGCTCTTTTTATTCCTGATACGACTATTGAAGTGAATGGAGCTATACATGGAAATGGGGAATTGCTGGTTTTCGAGATTGAAGGCGATGAAATTAATTTGTTTAATCCAGGTAATCGCCCTGCAGATATAATAATTTTTGGAGGTGAAGGATATACAGAACCAATCATCGCCGAAGGTCCGTTTGTGATGAATAGTGCCAGCGAAATTGCCGATGCCTATCGCGATTATAATAATGGAAAATATGGAACGATTGATTATGGTTCGTAAGGAATAGTTTTGAGCTTATTTCCAGATACGGAAGTTAAGCAAGAATTCTTTCTTTTGAATTAAGGAACGCCAATCGATAAACAATACCCCACATAGTAAGATCATGCCAAAGCATAAGCTCATAACTGATTGCCAGGAAAAAGCGCCTTTCAACAAACTTTCTGCATTTATGGTAGCGTATCTTCCAAGTGAAACTACAATGGAGTCGCTTATAAATTTACCTACAAAAAACGAAGGTATAATATATATAGGTTTAATTCGTGCCATGCCAGCCGCAACGAAGAGTGGGGTGGTTGGCATCGGTAATAAGCAGTATGCTAGAATTACCACCTGACTTCTCCATCCTTTTTCTTTTAGTTTTTTACCTAGGTATTGAACGTCTTCATTTTTGGCAGGCTTAAATATACGCCCTGCGATATACGGAATATATAAGGTGAGCACATAACGTCCCAGGATGGAGGCTATAACTCCTATAACAATCACCATCCAGATATTGAGGCCAAACATGATTTGCAAAAACACCATAATGGTGAATGCTGGAGGGAAGGGGAAAGGAACAACATCAAAAAGAAATGCTCCTAAAAAAACTAATAGATACTGCCACCACATAATATACTTTCGTCAAAATCCGGTTTTATTTGAACCTTGTAAAGATGCATTTTTTAAAGTACAAATGTATTGCAGAATTCATTAACATGGATATGATATTCCGCTATTTATTATCATGAAAGAGATGATGATATTTTTTTATCT
>CANLPK010000030.1 GCA_947492885.1 Bacteroidota bacterium | reverse complement strand
ACACAGCAGCAAGGTGCTTACTATCATTTTCAAATTTTCGAATCAATGGATCATGGGAAATCATGGACTGAATATAATGAGCAGCCCTATGGCGGTTCAATTTCGGATATCGCCATCAATCCAACAAATCCTGAAAAGATAAGTGTAGGCTCAATTCAAGGGGAAGTTTTTTTCTCAGATAATTCGGGACTCACCTTTCAAAACTCAAGCTTGCCAGCCGAAGCGGGCCCTGTAAATTCAATAGTATACATCAATCAGCGATGGCTTTTGGCCGCCTGCGATAATGGGTTATGGGTATGTAATAGCAATATGTTTGGCGAAAAGGTATGGAGAAAATTCAATGGACTCCTACCCCGTAAAGCCAATAAACTGCCTGATTGTAGAATCACCGATATTGAATACCTTCCTAAGGAAGGAATCATAAGAGCCGCAACAATGGGCCGAGGTGTTTTTGAATGTGATGTCAAAAAACTATTCTAAAACTTCGTTTAACCCCTTCTTTAGCTTACCTTTGCCCTCGAATTTTAAAGCATAATGGCAACGATAACATTTCAATTTGAAGATAAAAATATTGAACCACGCACTTTCACAATAGAAAAGGGGGAGAGTGTATTGGATATAGCAATGGATGAGGATGTGAACCTGCATCATAACTGTGGTGGAGTATGTGGATGCAGCACCTGTCATATTTATGTACAAGAGGGTATGGATAATTTTCAGGAAATTTCTGATAGAGAAGAAGATTTCATCGATCGTGCTATCAACCCCAAAATTAATTCACGTTTGGCCTGTCAATGTGTTCTCGAAGCGGATACCAACGTGATCGTTACGGTTCCAGATCAAACAGCCTTAAATGGTCATTAATACCTATTAAAACGAACTAAATAAAATGTCAAATAGTTTTCAACTTCCCATTCATTGGGCCGACCATGAGGATATCGCCATGGGACTTTACGAACGCTTTGGAGCTGAATTTAATGAAGGAAGTATTTATCGCATTCGTTTCACCGACTTAATGCAGTGGGTTCTCGAAATCCCTAATTTTAAAGGAACACCCGAGCAATGCAACGAAGGGCATTTGGAAATGATTCAGTCGGCTTGGGTATATGAATGGCGCGATAATCAAAAATAAATCGCTAATTAACGCTTATTTCTTTTCAATCATTTTGTGATCATAGGCATAATTCATAAGGCCTACAACACTCTTCGAACCTGTTTTCTTGAAGATGTTTTTTCTGTGTGTTTCAACAGTTCGTTCACTCAAAAATAGCTTTTCGGCAATTTCTCCATTGGTTAACTCTGCCCCAATCATCTTCACAATTTCAATTTCTCTTTTGGTTAAAATGATGGCATCGACTTCTTTTTCTTCTTGAGCTCCAGCCTTCATGAGGGTTTCAATGATTTCATCGCTGAAGTATAAGCCTCCACCCCAAATCTTTTGTATGGCTTCAATCAATTCCTTTTTGCCTGTATTCTTTAAGATATAACCATTCACCCCGTTATTAATCATCTCATTCACCTTGCTCTTTTCATTGAACATGCTTAGCACAAGAATTTTATGATTCGGATAATGCTGTTTTATATTTCGAGAAAGCTCCAAGCCACTCATCCCTGGTAAGTTAATATCGGTGATTACAAAGTTGATGGGATGATTTCTTAAGGCATCCATGGCTTCATCTGAATTGGTTGCTTCAGCCAGTATTTCAATGCCTGACTCGTTTTTAAGCAGCATTTTTAGTCCGTCGAGCAGCATTACATGATCATCAATCAATAGCAGCTTTACTGTGTTCTTTATATTACTCAAGGGGAATGGGCTTTATTTTGCAGTGGTAAACTTAAAAAAATTACGGAAATATTACAAAGAAATAATCAACTGCTTGATTTTAATTAATAGTTTATCTATAACTTTGTATATAACATTTCAAAGCTATGTCAAAATCCATTAAAAACCTCCACGACGTTTGGGAAGATAGTACTCCTTTCGACGCTTTACGACTCCAATTTGGTTTGAAAAACAATCAGGTAGTGAAATTTATTATAAATAAAAATCCAATATCGATTACGATTAAATTTTTATCGATGTTGAGTTACAAAATGAAAAAAATTGTTGGTATTAAAAATGAAGAAGAAATAGATGCAGTTTAATTTTTTTTATTGAAAATTTCTTCCACTGCCTTAAATCTAAAATCAAAAATCTCTTTTACTTTTTTCTTTACCATCAGCTGGTGCACCCAGTCACCCAAAATCCCGAATGGTAATTTATAGTGAACAATATCACGCATTTCTACCCCATTTTCTACCGCCGTTAAAATATGTTGATGATGCCAGAACGCATAAGGACCAAACCTTTGCTCGTCAACAAAATAGGAGTCTTGTACTACATGTGTTATCTCTGTAGTCCACTTCATTGGAATGCCTAAGAGTGGCGTCACGGTATAATTAATAACTTGTCCTGCATACATCTTTTCAGCAACCGATGGGTCATCAACTCGAAAAGTCATATAGTTAGGTGTAATTCGTTTTAAGTTATTAGGTGAAGCCATAAATTCCCATACCTCCGCAAGTGTGGCGTGAATGAATTGAGTTACCTCATAGCGATGCATGCTCATATTATTTTTTTTTCTGTGTTAAAATTCGTTTTGTAAATACATATCGTTCTTTCCAATAGGTTCCGTCGATATCGTCAATATGAATTCCTGCACTCACGGTGGCACTAATAAATTTTATTTGGCCATTATTATTTTCAACTACAATGCCTACATGCCCTATCGCTTTATTATGAACATCTCTACCTTTGAAATAAACCAAATCTCCAGGTCGAATATTTTTGCGTGATACTTCCGCCCCCAATAAAGCCTGAGCATCGGCTGTTCGGGGTAACTTGATGCCTTGATGGTTAAAAACAAAACACACAAAACCGGCACAGTCAAATCCCTTTGGATCCATGCCACCATAGCGATATCGAACGCCTAAATATTTTTTAGCATAGGCCACAATGCTATCCGCTTTATCTTTCGCAATGGCAGGCAGGGAATCGGTCTTCGCACTGTCGGAATCATGGGTGATGGTAGGCTTCTTTGTCTCAACTTTAGCAGTTTTCTTAGGCTGTTTTTTCTTGGTTGCTTTTTTATGTTGTGCACAACCCGAAAGCGTGAACAATATGAATAAGATAAGTAAGGTGTTTTTTAGTTGCATTGATATTTTATAGTTTCATAATCATAAATACCAATTCTTTTAATAAGGATCCATCAGAAATATCAGTGCTTCCAACGCCTTTACTTTTTAGGTCGAACTCATGCAAATATCCAATCACCCGGATGCTTTTGTCTAGAGGGTAAGTGTTACAAGCCTTCACATAATCTTTCGCGAAGAAAGGATGCACTCCAGCCACTGTTGCAATATTTTTTTCTGAATAATCTTTACTATTATGTATTGCTAAAATTTTCCCAAAGAAATTATATAGTGAAGAGAGCACTGGAATGATTGAGTTCTCTTTTGGATTCGCTGCAAAATATTGCACAATTTTTTGTGCCTTGAAAAAGTTACCCGCTCCAATGGCATTCTGTAATTCAAAGGTATTAAACTCTCTGCTTACACCAACATATTTCTCAATATGCTGGGCCGTTATCTCTGCATGGTTTTTGATATTGATAAGCAGCTTATCAATTTCATTTACAACCTTACTCAAATCATTGCCCAGAAAGTCGGTTAGCATTACGCAGGCCAATGGCTGAATATTGATGTTTTTTGATTTACAATAGCTCTCTATCCATCCTTGTAATTTGTAATCGGCTATGGGGGCACTTTCAAACACAAGATGCTTTTCCTTCGCTACCTTAAGTAATTTACTTCTGCCATCCATTTTCTTGTGCTTATAGCAAAGTACCAATACAGTAGAACTTAATGGATTCTCTATATACGATTGCAGTTTCTCTAATTCTTTGATAGTAATATTCTGAGCTTCTTTTACCAATATCAGCTGCTTATCGGCCATCATTGGAAAGCGACGGCAAGCATTGATAATTCCATATACATCAACATCTTTCCCATACATCACTGTTTGATTGAATGCCTTCTCCATCTCATTCATGAACTCATTTTCGAAATAATCGGAAATAACATCAATATAGTAAGGCTCTTCTCCATGAAGAAAGTATACATTCGAAAAATCATTATTTTTCGCACGTTTAATAATCTCTTCTGGAGTAATATCTTTCGCCGCTTTAGCCATGTAGTAAAATTACATTAATTTTGAAAAGTGAATCTGCCAGAGCTTAATTTTCCAACGTACGAATTTCGTACTCAAACCTCAGAACACAAAACCTTAGTTTTCGACATTATCAGGAAAAAAATGGTGATACTTACTCCTGAAGAGTGGGTAAGGCAGCATGTTGTTCATTTTTTAATTAATGAACATCATGTATCACCGAACAAAATTGCGGTAGAATATTTTTTGAAATGGAACCAAATGAACCACCGTTGCGATATTGTTGTTTTTGATGAAGCCTTTAAGCCAAAGCTCATTATTGAGTGCAAAGCAGTTCATATCCCCATATCACAAGCCGTTTTTGACCAGATTTCCAGATACAATATTACTTTGCAAGTGCCTTTGCTCATGGTAACCAATGGGCTCCAACATATTTATGCCGAAATTGATTTTAGTGCTAAGCAATATAAATTTATGGAACATCTAAAACTAAACTAAATTATTCTACTATATCTTATAATTCATGGATTTAATTTTCGCCACCAATAACAATCATAAAATAGAGGAAGTAAAAGCCTTACTTCCCGTTATATATAAATTACTCAGTTTGAAAGATATCGGCTGTAATGAAGATATTGAAGAAACTGCCGATACCTTCGAGGGCAATGCCCTACTAAAAGCGCGTTACTTATACGAAAAGTACCATCTGCCTTGCTTCAGTGATGATAGTGGCCTTGAAGTGATGGAATTAAACTGGGCACCGGGTGTATTTAGTGCCCGTTATGCTGGCGAACACGGTAATCATGAAAAGAATATGGATAAGTTGCTGCAATCATTAGAAGGCAAAACAAATAGAGTCGCACGCTTTCGAACGGTTTTATGCTATATAGATACTAATGGTAATGAAACATATTTCAACGGCATTATTAATGGCAATATAACCCTTGAAAAAAGAGGCTCTGGCGGATTTGGTTACGACCCACTTTTCATGCCTGATGGCTGCCAAAAAACTTTCGCTGAAATGACCCCTGAGGAGAAAAATTTAATTTCCCATAGGGCACTGGCAGTGAAAGAATTTGCAGCATTCTTATCTCGATAATGACTAAATTTGTAATACATTGATTTTTCTTCCCGACTATAACTATGAGTGGATTTCTTTTTTCAAAATTTATTAAACCCGACAAGACGACTTATCAAAATTTGTTGGATTTGTTTTTACAGTTACTTAATTATACCAATGGCAATGCAAATGAGGCACTCGAGTGGCTCAACCAGCTCGATCGCGAATATGAATTAACGAATAATAGCTATGGAATGGGCGATTTCCTAGAAGACCTCAAACAAAATGGATTTATTGAAGATGAAACCCCAGATGGTGGTTTTAATATTACTGCTAAAACAGAACAGGTAATTCGTAAACGTAGCCTAGAAGAAATTTTTGGCAAATTAAAAAAGGGCCAGAATGGGAATCATAAAACACCTCATACCGGCTCAGGCGATGAGTGGACAAGCGATTTCAGAGCCTTCCAATATGGCGATGGCATGGAGAGTATCAACTATACCGATTCATTCCGGAATGCGCATATCAATCATGGTATCGACGATTTTAAACTCACCGAAGACGACTTGGTTGTTCAGGAGAAGGAACATAAATCGCAAACAAGTACCGTAATGATGATTGATATATCGCATAGCATGATCTTGTATGGAGAAGACCGAATAACACCAGCGAAAAAAGTAGCCATGGCGCTGGCCGAACTCATAACAACAAAATACAAAAAAGACACCTTGGATTTGGTGGTTTTTGGCAACGATGCCTGGCAAATAGAAATCAAAGACATCCCTTATTTACAAGTGGGCCCATACCATACCAATACCTACGCAGGGCTTGAATTGGCCATGGATTTATTGAGAAGAAGGAAAAATCAAAACAAACAGATTTTTATGATTACCGATGGCAAGCCTACTTGCCTGAAGGAAAATGGGAAATACTATAAAAACAGTTTTGGATTGGATCGGAAAGTAATCAATAAAACCTTGACGATGGCTGCACAATGCCGCCGCTTAAATATCCCTATTACCACTTTTATGATTGCCAAGGATCCCTATCTGCAGCAGTTTGTGAAAGAGTTTACGCAGATTAATAATGGTAAGGCGTACTATAGCAGCCTGGATAATCTAGGTGATTTTATTTTCGAGGATTTTGAAAGAAATCGAAGAAAAACGTTGAAATAAACTAAGCCGAATGGGTGGCTTTTTTGCGATCCAGCTTCATTTTTAAATCATGAAGTACTTCGCTACCTGGTGCTATATCGGCATTTCCAATGATGGCAATACCGTCGAGTAATACCTGGTACTCATTAGAAAGTACCGAATCGTGGGATAATTGCTGTTCAATGGATTTCTCTTCCTGAGTGTCCATCTCTTTATAAATATAACGCAATAAATCATTTGAAGTAAAGATCTGTTTCATGATAAAACTATTTATAATGTGTAAAAGTAACATTTTAATTAAAACCTAAAAACGCATTTTTTTTACTTTTATTGCTTTACATTTGTCATAATACCATTACACAATATGCAACTCGAACTATCTACGCCAGCATTGCTTTTTAGCACTACTTCCTTATTGATGCTGGCCTATACCAATAGGTTTCTGGCAATTGCCCGATTGATACGTGAGTTGCATGATGACTATATGAAAACGAAGGATGAAAATGACATCCTGCAGCTTCAAAGCTTGCGTAAACGCTTGGCACTCATACGTAATATGCAACTATTTGGTGTATTGAGCCTTTTGTTAAGCGTAATTTGTATGTTCTTACTCTTTGCAGAATATACCTTGATTGCAAAATTTGTATTTTCTTTGAGTCTAATCCTAATGTCGGTTTCATTAGTATTATCGGCACTCGAAATTACCCAATCGATTACAGCAATTAATGTTGAACTGAAAAACATTGAAGATCGTGTAAATGGTAAATATTTCAACTAATATCCTCACATGTCTAATGCAATTAATTACCTTATTTCTGGTGAAGAAATACAAACCTTAGAAATAATATTAAAAGCCCAAGAAACAATTCGTGCCGAACCAGGAGCGATGTTGTATATGGAAGATGGAATTATCATTCAAAATGATACAGGTACAGGCGTTTTATCTGGCTTCAAAAGAATGGTGATGGGTGATAGATTTTTTATCACTTCATTTAAAAATGGGCATGCACTAAATGACAGGAAGATTGCATTCGCAGCAGCATTCCCAGGTAAAATATTAGCATTGAATTTAAGCGATTTTGATGGTGAAATGTGTTGTACAAAAGATAGTTTCTTATGTGCTTCGTCAGAGATTTCAATGGAAATTTCTTTTACTAAAAAGGTAGGCTCAGGAATTTTTGGCAAACAAGGTTTTGTATTGCAAACGCTTTGTGGTGAAGGAATTGCCTTCTTAAATGCAGGTGGGTTGCTAATTGAGAAAACACTTCAATCCGATGAAATTATTCAAATCGATTTGGGCTGTTTGGTAGCAATGCAACCAAGTGTGACTCATGAATTGCAATTTCTTGGAGGGTTTAAGAACTCCTTATTCGGTGGTCATGGATTAAATTTATTGAAACTAAAAGGGCCTGGGAAAGTATACCTTCAAAGTATCCCATTTTCAAGACTTTCAGATAGGATTCATACATCCATAAAAGTGGGAGATAAAGCCCATGAATTAAGCAATACGGAGCATCGAATCACATAAAAAAACCGTTAATGTTTCAGCATTAACGGTTTAGTTTTCATTCATTAAAGAGTTAGCTATTCGGTTTTATTATTATAATTCATTCTGTTTCGTGCATTAAATCCAAAGGATGCTCCAAAACGTAAACCTTCTTTGGTGGGAACGACAAAGCAATTTACTGGTATGTTTAATTTACCTGATTTGAATGTTTTTCCAACTGCAAAAATAAAGGAAGTGCTAATTGCAAATGAACCGCGACTATCAAATTTACTATAAGTTATATCTGTACTTGTTGAGCTATTGGCAAGCATTTCTGCGCCACTTGAATCTTTATAAAATTGGGCTCTCTTTACTAAATTCAAGGTTGGACCTAAGGCAAATTCATATCCGTTTTTATTGTTTCTAAATCCTAACATCCCTGTGGCGCTTGGAATAAATAACCCTTGATCGAGTCCAGTTATCATTGGAAGGAATTCTACCAAGGCTTGAAAATTGCCAGAGTTGATATATTGCTTTTCAAATTGATATCCAAAATTAATCATCAATGGATATGCATTATAGCCTCCTTCATTTTTCTCTCTATTTAATGTGCTAGCAGCTGCGCCACTGAATACGGTAAAGCCAATTCGCGGACCATCACTTCTTAGTTGAATTTCATAAGGGGTATTGATACTGTTTTCGTAATCGTCTTTTTTGGTGAGTTTTGCTATGAGGGTAGCATCATTTGCAATACCGAACATATTATTCATCGTAATTTGAATCATGTTTCGTATTTCACCAGGTATATGTAAGAACTCATTGATTTGTACTTTTTCGAAGGTATTGCTTTGAACATCTAACAATTTAAAAGTGATGATAATTTGTTTGCTCATCACCTCAATATTGCCAGTAAACATCTTTTCTACCTCTAGTTTTTTTCCTAGATTGGTTAAACAAATTTTACTGAAACATAATTTCGTTTTTAAACTATCAGTAGTGGTTTTGTATTCGATATCGTACTTGTCCATAACCTGATATTTGTCCAGTTTCTCTAATTCTTTTCTTACAATCGCTGTTACTGGATTTTCTTCATTATCGACATTGGTATTTCTTGTGTCGATTTCGAGAAGCGCGAGTGCTGGTTTGCTACTTGTAGTTTTAGGCGTTTGTGCTGTGCCGCATAAATAGAGGCTTGTTAGTAGCAAAAATAAAATTGGTTTGATTGTGTTAATACTTGATTTCATGATAATAAAATTTATAATGCAAATCAAAGGGCAGTAAGGGCCTTTCTAAAATTGAATATTGATTACTCCAAAAAAAATATTGGCGAATTTTAATTAGTTTTCGAATTTCGAGTAGTTAATCAACGAAGGAGTTGCAAATTTTGCAACTTTATATCAAGTAATTGCAAAAAATAAGTATTAGGGCTCCAGAAATTGAATGTTTCTCTTCAGTCCAATATATTTTGTACGCTTCACTGCCGATTTGCCAAACAGCTCACTAAAGATGGTTTCATTTAATTCATTCCAGTTACCGCGGGTAAGTTGTAGAATCTGTGGTTTCGGTTCAAAGGCATGCTCTTCATGGGCTTTGCTAAATCGATTCCACGGGCAAACATCCTGGCAAATATCACATCCAAACATCCAGTCTTGAAATTTGCCCTTCATTTCCTTAGGAATGGCATCTTTTAACTCGATGGTAAAGTAGGAGATACATTTGCTGCCATTGATCGACTTACCAGGCTCAATTGCTTGCGTTGGGCAAGCATCAATACAGGCGGTACAACTACCACAATAATCTTTTGCAATTGATGCATCGTATTCGAATTCCAGATCACAAATAATCTCAGCTAAAAAAAAGAAGGAGCCCATCTGTTTATTTATGAGGTTGCCATTCTTTCCAATCCAACCTGCTCCACTGTGCCATGCCCAAGAGCGCTCAAGTACTGGCGCTGAATCTACAAAACACCGGCCTATTGCTTCTCCACGAGATGCCTTTATAAGTACCCAAAGTTGATTTAATTTCTCCTTTACAACAGTATGATAATCCTCTCCATACGCGTATTTTGAAATTTTATAAGTTCCCTCAACTTGAGTTTCAGAAGGGAAATAATTATACATTAAGGTGATCACCGATTTGGCACCCTCCACTAGTTTGCGAGGATCAATACGCTTGTCGAAATAATTTTCCATGTATTTCATGGAGCCCTGTTTGCCTTGATTTAGCCATTGCTCAAGTCTTTTGGCATCTTCAGTGAGTTCGGTGGCCTTGCTTATGCCGCAGTAACTAAAACCAAGTTGCTTTGCATGCTGCTTCAGGGTATTGGCATTCATTGGAGTCATGAATTACCTGTTTTGATCGTAGGTAAGGTTTACTGTTTTAGTAGATAAAACAGTATCGGTTACCATCATCGTTTTTGGATTCCAGGTGCCAGTCGTTTCTAGATAGAAACATTGATAGTTGGGCATCACTTTACAGAAACGTTCTCGAATTTCGTTACTATCTTTTACGCAATAACTTATTTGCGTTTCACTCAAGAGTTCACCGAAATAATCAAACTTCATTAATGTCCACCACATACTTGGATTTGCCTTATCCTTAATTTCAAAATAATTGATAAGATAGTAGGTGGAATCTAGCATTGGCAATTGGCCAAAATAATACAATGGATAAGGTATCAATGAATCCATATGCATAAAGTCGCGCATGTTGTCAAGCGAGATCTTATTCAATGTTTGAAATTGATACACATTCTTTTTTAGGAAATTAGGATTGCTTAGTATCAATGGCAAATTGAGGGTATCAAAGTTCTTAATGAAAGCAACAAATTCGGGCGATTGCTTTTTCTCCACCTTATTGTTGGTGGTACAAGAGTTAATAACGAACAAGGTTATGAATAGAATACCAATTAAGCCGAAATGATGGGTACGCATGTTCTTTAAAACAATTGATTTAATTTATAACTAGGAAATACTCCAAGATGTTTGTAGGCTTTTTCTGTGGCTTCTCTACCTCTGGAAGTACGATTTATATATCCTTCTTTTATTAAGAAAGGCTCATATACTTCTTCAATGGTTCCTTCATCCTCACTCACCGCGGTGGCAATTGTTTTGATGCCCACAGGCCCACCTTTAAATTTCTCTACGATGGTATAGAGTATTTTATTGTCCATCTCGTCTAATCCATTGGCATCAACATTTAAGGCATTGAGCGCATATTTTGCTATTTCTATATCGATGATTCCGTTATTCTTGATTTGCGCAAAATCGCGTGTTCTACGAAGTAGCGCATTGGCAATACGTGGTGTACCCCGACTTCTTCTGGCAATTTCAAATGCAGCCTCTTCATGTAGGGTAGTTTTTATAATGATGGCCGATCGTTTTACAATCTGAGTCAGCAAATTAATGTCGTAATACTCGAGTCGGGAATTAATTCCAAACCTCGCTCTCAATGGAGAGGTTAATAAGCCACTGCGGGTGGTGGCTCCAATTAATGTAAATGGGTTAAGCGTTATTTGAATCGAACGGGCATTGGGTCCCGATTCAATCATGATATCAATTTTATAATCCTCAACAGCGCTGTATAAATATTCTTCTACTACAGGGCTCAATCGATGAATCTCGTCGATAAAAAGCACATCGCCAGTTTCTAAATTGGTAAGCAACCCCGCCAAATCGCCCGGTTTTTCTAATACAGGGCCAGAAGTGGTTTTCATAGAAGCTCCCAATTCGTTCGCGATAATGGTTGCCAAAGTGGTTTTACCTAGTCCTGGAGGGCCATGTAATAAAACGTGATCCAATGCTTCTCCACGTTGCTTTGCAGCCGCCACGAAAATTTTCAAATTCTCAATTATCTTCTCCTGACCAGTAAAATCGTCGAACTGTTGCGGACGCAATACACGCTCTAAATCCTTATCGGTATTCGATAATTGATCCTCTTCGTTATTCAAATTTGGGTTTCGCATTCTTGAGGCAAATATAATATAACACACGTAAGCACCGCAGAGGAATCGATTAACAATAGGCGCTAAATTGACATCAATTCCTAGTATCCAAAAAGTTTATCTAGGCTTATTTCTTCAAACTCACCTAATTTCTTCAATCCATCAATATTTAACTTATCGCGTTTAGCTACGATACAATAGTTGTATTGATTCTTTTTCATGTATAAACTGTAAAAACGCATTAAGTCGGATGAAGTCATGTTAGGGATTTGTGAATAGATATCTTGGTTAATATCATATGCCAATCCCAAGCGTTGATTCGAATCGTATTTAAAAAATATTGCAGTCTTGGTAGTTCTTTGTGTTTCAATATTTTTCAATATAGATTCCTTCGATGCTTGCATCAACTTTTCGGAAGCTGGCATCTCATGCAATAATTCATTCATTGCAATTATGCTTTCCGGATATTTATCAGCTTGGCAACCTACATAGGCAACCACCGAATATGGATCGGTTTTTTTCGATGGAGAATTATAATTAGCATAGGTGCTATAAGCCAAGGCTTTGCTCTCGCGAATCGTTTGAAAAACTAAAGAACCCATGCCACCGCCAAAATATGCATTGAATAATGCAATAGAAGCGGCATTGGCTGGATTGTAGGTAGATGAATCATTATGTTGCCATACAATCTCACTTTGCACCATATCAAAATCGGCAAAATAAACTTTGGTGTTTAGGGTAGTAATGCGTTGGTATTTTTTAGGCGACGCATAAGTGATAAAATTAGCTGGTGTGGTATGCATACTATTTATTTTTGCTTTTGCTTCTTCAATTTTCAATGGGCCGTAGTAATAGGCTTTATGCGAATAATTGTGCAACGACTTAATCATATCGCATAATTCGTTTGCTTTAATTTGTGAAAGTTGATCCATTGAAAGTACATCATTAAAAGGATTATTCGAGCCATAGCTTGCGTATTGAGCCAATGCCTGACGAATTAGGTTCTTATTGAGTTTACTATCGCTTCTGGTTTTTGATTCGGCTTCAACCATTTTTTTAACTGCTTCATCATCAGGTTTAATATTGCTCATGAAGTGCTCAAATAATTTTAAAGCGTTCTCAAAATTTTCCTGTAAGCCACTCAGGTACACATAACTTTGTTCGGTGCCTGCACTTATTCCATAGCTGCAAGCTAGTTTGTAAAATTCTTTATTGATTTGCTCGGCTGTATATTTATCGGTACCTGCATAATTCAGGTAATCGAAAGCAAAAGGAAGTTTCTTATTGTTATAGCTTCCAAAATCAAAAACATAGTAAAGGGTAAACAAACCATTCTCTTTATTTAAGACATAATGTAGGGGTAAGTTTTTCTTAACTTCACCAATGGTCATATCTTTTTTAAAGTCAACAAATACGGGTGCAATGGGTGCTGACTTAATATCCATGAATATCTTTACGAATGTAGATGCGCTGTCTCTATTGGTTTCTACAGGAGTAATGGTGGGTTTTATAACTTTTACTCGATCATTTGCTTTTCCATTCTTCTTATGTATACATATATAGTAATTAAGATTGGCGGTAGCGAAATCGGATAATTGTTTCTTTGTAATTTTTGAGATTTCATCAAGGTCGGCACATACATCTTTCCAATTTCTTCCAAGTATGAAATTATCAAGCATATCGTATGCACGACCATCATTACTTTCATTTTTTTGGATTCTTTCCAACTTGTAATTATTAATGATGGCTTGTAATAAATCATCATCAAACTGTCCATTTTTAATTAGCGCTATTTGTTCAAGGATGAGTTTTTTTACTTCATCCAAATCTTGTCCTTCCCTCGCATATCCCGATACATAAAACACGCTATAGTCCTTTAATCCATCAAGTCCAGCCTGAGTTTCGAGCACCAATTGCTTTTGATTTAGGTTCAATGTCAACATGCGGTTTAATACCGAGGTTAACAATTTCATCATTCGAGTATCATTGGTAGCCGCACTTGGCATACGATAAAACAATCCCGTAAACTCTTCCATTGGGCCATAAATTGTTTTTTCAATATTGGCTGTCAAGGGTGCTTCTGGGGCATAATTAAATACTGGTAATGGTTTTGGAGCTAAATTACCTAGGTGTGCATCAATCTGTTTTATAACTTCATCTGGATTCAAATCGCCCGACATAATCACTACCATATTATTTGGAACATAATACGTTTGATAATATTTACGGATGGCTACCAAGGATGGGTTTTTCAAGTGTTCTATCGTCCCAATGGTAGTTTGAGTTCCATAAGTATGGTTCTTAAAAAGTTCGGCATAAGCGAGTTCATACCATTGCCAGTAGTCGTTATCAATGCCTCTGTTTTTTTCTTCATATACCGCTTCAAGCTCTGTATGGAATATACGAAAAACCGGACTGCGATAACGTTCCCCTTCTACCGTTAACCATTTCTCTATTTGGTTTGAAGGGATATCATTCACATAGGCCGTAACTTCAAAGCTGGTGAAAGCATTAGTGCCTGTAGCGCCAATACTGCTCAGCATTTTATCATATTCATTGGCAATTGAATATTGAGAAGCCTGCCCGCTTATTTTGTCAATTTCGCGATAAATTTCAGCACGATGTGCACTGTCGGTAGTATGAGTATAAACTTCATAAAGTGCTTCTATTTGATCCAATAATGGTTTTTCTTTACCCCAGTTTAAGGAACCATATTTTTCAGTACCTTTAAATAGCATGTGCTCGAGGTAATGTGCCAATCCTGTGTGATCACTTGGGTCGTTTTTACTTCCCGCCTTGGTAGCTATATAAGTTTGAATCCTTGGCTTCTCTCTATTCACTGACAGCATTACAGTTAATCCATTCTTCAGCACATAGGTTCGAGTTTGTGTTGGGTCATTGGGTACCGTAGAAAATGTATAATTGTCTTGTCCCGTTGTGCTGGCTTTTGGCGATTGGGCACTCAGAGAGAAACTCAACAGGAGAAATAAAAACGACTTAATTAAAAGTTTCATGATGTAAGAAAATATTGAATAATTAATTTGAATATTAGAATACAAGTGTAAGGCAAATTCTCAAGTAAATGAAATGAAAAAAGTCCCCTTTTATAAACAGTAGACTTTTTTAAATGTGATTTTTAATTTAAAACTTAGAACAAGCGCCAAATTGAATTGGCAATTTTCATAAACTAAGTTCAGTATTTACTCCCTTGTTCTCAATGGGGTTACTTAATAGAATTTAAATAATACTAAAATTTATAATTTAATGAAATGCTAAACCTTATTACTACTTTGCTTTAAGATCCCCAACTTTAAGTTCTTCCACTTTAACAATACCCTTTTCAATTAAATGATCCATATTAAAGTTATGATTACCCGTCTTCGATTCAAATTTTAATGCATGTATGGTGCCTGCTTTTGTAGGAATTTCAATAGCAACTGGAACATGACTATAAAAATTAAAATCAATACCGGCATTTTCAAATACAGGACGGAATCCATCATTAAAAAGTTGATTTCCTACATACCCAATCCCATCAGGGTTAATTTCAAAATAACCAGCATCTTCTTTTTTAAGTAAAAGATAAATATCTTGTGAATCGGCACATTGGGTGGTATTAATTTTTAATTCATCTTTATAGAAAACATAGAAAACCACCATGGCAATACCTGCATAAATAAAGGAGACATTATTCAAAAAGGGCACTTTTTTACCGTTGGCTGCATAGGTAATATAGCCAATGACGAAACTGATAATAATCATAATGCCCACACCAATCAAGGTGTATTTTATGTCGAAATAAGCCACATTGAGTTTTACATATAGCAAAATAAAAACTGTTATAAATGGCGCTATAAAAGGGATGGCGAGCGCAGAAGCACTTTGCTTGCTCTTTGAAATACGTTTCCAAATTCCTCCAAGAATATACCCGCCAACAATGGAGGCAATGATCCAAAACATTTTACTATTCAACAATTCTTTCAACATATAAAAACTATTATTATTTTTGGCTGCAAATTAATCTAATTTTTTGATCATGAACATAGGCGATAAAATGCCCAAATTTAACATGTTGGGAGTGGATGGCAAAATGTATAATAACTTTGATTTTGCTGATAAATATGCAATTGCTATTATTTTTACTTGTAATCACTGCCCATATTCCATTGCATATTGGAACCGGATTGCTAAATTGAAAGAACGTTACGAAGAAGATAACTTGGCATTGCTTTGTATTAGTAGTAATGATGCTTCACAGTTTGCGGAAGATAGTTTCGAGAACATGAAGACGGCCGCCAAAGAACATTCTATATTTCCTGACTACTATTACGATGAAAGTCAAGAAATTGCTAAGTCATTTGGTGCCAACTATACACCTGAAGTGTTCTTATTTAATAGCAAACGCGAATTGGTTTATATTGGTGCTATCGATGATTGCTGGGATAATGAGAATAATGTTACTCGCGTATTTCTTGAAGATGCAATTGAATATGCCCTCGACGGTATAGAGGTAGATTATCCTGAAATCAAGGCGGAAGGCTGTTTGATTAAATGGAAGCAATAAAAATGCGTAAATCTTTCGTTTTGCTTTTTGGGTTAATATTTTCATTAAATATTTATGCCCAATTATACATTCCAGCGGGTAATGAAATATATCATTTCACCGATAGAATGGAAATAAAGTCAAACGATTTGTTGCAAATTAATATACATAGTAGCTGTAAACCCTATACCTATCAACAGGTATATAATTTTCTAAACTTAGCAGTCAATATTACTTCTGTTGATTCCTCAAATTTCATTTATTTCAAAAATGATTATTTTTTTGAAACAAAAAGTGGCAAAAGGGCAAAACCAATCCTGAAAAATTTTTATACTCAGAACGCTGCCTTATATCAAGTAAATGAAGAGAATTTTAAGCTCTCAGTTAACCCCGTCTTGTATTTTGCTAGTGCATTTGAGAATGTTGAAAATGCAGGAACCAAATCTCATCAACAACTTTATATGAACACCCGAGGAGCTGAGCTGCAAGGGATGGTTGACCGAATTTCATTCTATGCATTTGCTACGGATAACCAAATGAGGGTGCCCTTACAAACACAACTATTTGGTGCGAAGACGTATGCGCTGCCTGGGGAGTCGTTTTATAAAAACTTTAAAGGAAATGGGGTTGATTTTTTTCATGCAGAGGGTTATATCTCCACCCCAATATCAAAGCATATTAATATGCAATTTGGAACGTCCAAGCAATTTATCGGAGATGGTGTAAGAAGTTTAATTCTAAGTGATTTTTCAAAGCAACATCTCTTCTTGAAGTTCAATACGAATATCTGGAGAATAAATTATCAAAATATCTATTATGAAATGGTGGATTCGGCCTATACTACTGGCGCTGGAACCTATAAGAAGAAATTTGGAGCCACCCATCATTTGAGTATCAATGCGAGTAAAAATTTCAATATTGGTTTTTTTGAGACCGTTATCTTCAAACGTGAGAACAATGCGTATGAACTCAATTACTTAAACCCTATAATATTTTATCGTGCAGTAGAACATAGTTTAGGAAGTCCTGATAACGTAATACTAGGCTTGGATTTTAAATGGGATTTCTTACATCACTTTCAAGTTTATGGTCAAATTGTACTAGACGAATTTTTATTAGCCAATATGAGAGCGCAGTTTATAAAACCCAAGACCGACCCAAGCTGGGGATGGTGGGCTAATAAATATGCAGCACAATTAGGGCTTAAAGTTATTGATATTGCTAAAATCAAAAACCTCGATTTGCAAATCGAATACAATCATATCAGGCCATATACCTATGGTTATACGAATACTTCACTCAATTTCACCGACTTCAATCAGAGTATGGCACACCCATTAGGAGCCAACCTGAAAGAACTGGTGGTGATGGCATTTTATCAACCCACTGCCAATTGGAATATTCAGGTAAAAACCTTCAATACCATAACAGGAATCGATACTTCATCAACCTTGAGTTATGGTGCCGATTTGTTAAAATCGAGCTACCTTAAAGTGAGTAATTTTGGTAATGAAACAGGCCAAGGACTTCGTGCAATGATTCAATATTATGAGTTTAAAGTAACCTATCTTGTTGCACAACAGCTTTATATTGATGCTGGCTATACGTACAGAACCCGCAAAACCAACGAAGCCGTCTTCAATAATAAAAATCAATACTTCACCTTTGGCATACGACTTCATGCCAATTCACGAAATTTCATGTATTAGGGTTAAACAGGCATCATCAAGGGTAAAAACAACACTTATCCACATGGATGTTTATATGTTAAAAACAAAAACCCTTATGGCTCTAGGCATTCCCAAGAGTAGCTGATATTAACCTATTTAGCAAGCGTGAAACACCTATTTTCGAATGTTTCACGATTAAAGTGAAAGATTTAAAGTGATTTTTTAGCATGGGAAAGATTATAAGCATAGCCAATCAGAAAGGGGGAGTGGGTAAAACCACTACAGCAATAAATTTAGCTGCAAGTTTTGCCGCATTGGAGTATAAAACCTTGTTGGTCGACGCCGACCCGCAAGCAAATAGTACTTCAGGTTTAGGATTCGATCCACGGATTATTAAAACTGGTTTATACGAGTGTTTAATCAACGGGAATGAAGCCAAAGAGATTATTATCGAAAGCGATTTTGATAATCTTTACCTATTACCAAGTAATATCGACCTAGTAGGAGCGGAGTTAGAATTGATTGAGCTTTCGGGCAGAGAGAAATTAATGCGTAAGCTATTAGAGAAGGTTCGTAATAAGTACGATTTTATTATAATCGACTGTTCTCCAAGTTTAGGATTAATTACTACCAATGCTTTAACAGCATCCGATTCGGTGCTCATCCCTGTTCAATGCGAGTATTTTGCCTTGGAAGGTTTAGGAAAGCTCTTGAATACAGTTAAAATTATTCAAACCAATTTAAATCAAGAATTGGATATTGAAGGAATCCTACTTACTATGTACGATTCGCGTTTGCGCTTAAGCAACCAGGTGGTTGAAGAGGTGAAAACACATTTTCAAGATTTAGTTTTCGATACCATCATCTCACGCAATACCAAGCTCAGTGAGGCACCTAGCTTCGGAGTTCCAGTAATAAATCATGATGCCGAAAGCAAGGGTACCATTAACTACATGAATTTGGCTCGTGAAATTTTACAGAAAAATAATATGACACTCATTCCTAACAAGGATAGAAGAATTGAAATTGAAGAGTAGTCGGAATTAATTTTAATAACAATCAACATTAGATAAATATGTCAACGATAAAAAAGCCAGCATTGGGAAGAGGTCTTAGTGCTTTATTACAAGATCATGGATCAGATATCATGAATAAGGAACATCCATCTCGTATGGTGGGTTCTATTTCTATGATACCCTTAGGTCAGATTGAAGCCAACCCATTCCAACCAAGAACCGAATTTGAAAAGCAAGCTTTAAACGAATTATCAGAGTCAATTAAGTTGCATGGAATCATTCAGCCAATTACTGTAAGGAAAGTTGGAATTGAAAAATTTCAAATAATCTCTGGTGAGCGTCGTGTAAGAGCAAGTATCCTCGCAGGTTTGAATGAAGTACCAGGATATGTACGAGTAGCCAAAGATCAGGACATGCTTGAGATGGCGATCATTGAGAACGTACAACGTGAGAATTTAAACCCAATGGAAGTGGCATTGAGTTATAAGCGCTTGATCGACGAATGCAGCTTGAAACAAGAAGAATTGGGCGATCGCGTGGGAAAAGATAGAACAACCGTAAATAACTACTTGCGTTTGTTGAAATTGCCTACCGAAATTCAAATAGGATTGCGCGATGGTAAATTGAGTATGGGACATGCCCGTGCATTGCTAGCGGTAACCGACCCCAATGAGCAATTGCGTTTATATGAAGACCTCTTGCGTGAAAATCTTTCAGTACGCTCAATTGAAAGTCTAGTAAAACAAGTGAATGAATCGGATCCGAAGCCTGCATCAAAAAACGCAAATGCCTTGAATTCCGATTATATCAAACATTTTGAAACCATTCAAGGACAGCTTACCAACCATTATCAATTGCCTGTGAATATTAAAGCCAAAGCAATTGGTAAGGGTGAAGTGATTATTAAATTCAATAGCGAAAGTGAATTTGAGCGTTTGATGAATCTATTACAAAGTTAATCAATTTTTTGGGTTGAATTTTAAATGGATAACCAAATACTGTGGCTTCCATACGAAATTGAATAAATCAGAATACATTGGAAACTCACTATTCAAATATTATATTTGCACAGTGAGAATCACCTCCATCATTGTATTTATTTTCCTTTCCGTTTTGCTTTCTGCTCAAAATCAGGATAGCCTTCAATTGAAGACGAATCCTGATGATATTGTTAAGGCAAAGACAGGTACATTGGTGCATTCACCCAAAAAAGCAGCCATCTTATCAGCAATTCTGCCCGGTTCAGGTCAGATTTATAATCATCAGGTTTGGAAAGTGCCCTTAGTTTATGGAGGCTTGGGAGCATTGGGATTCTTTGTATACGATAATAATAGGGTTTACAACGATTACCTTACCCAGTGGAAATACCTCACCGATGCTGATCCAAATACCAATGTAAGAAGCGAACTTCAGGGTGTTTCTCCCGATGCCTTACACAATGCCTTCTCTACTTTTCGTAAATATCGCGATCAATGTATCATTGGAGTAGTGTTATTGTATGCTGCCAATATCATTGACGCCAACGTATATGCACATCTCTATAAATTCAACGTGGATGATTTGAGCGTGCATTTCACACCGAATTATAATATTTATTCTCAAAAAATATATCCAGGATTAAGCATGCGATATAAATTTTAACATGAAGATAGCGCTTATAGGATATGGAAAATTAGGAAAAGCAATCGAAGAAATTGCGATTCAAAGAGGGCACGAAATTCTGCTTCGTGTAACAAAAGCCAATGCCGAAACGTATGACCTCACAGGTTGTGAAATGGCGGTGGAATGCAGCAGTCCGGAAACAGCAATACAAAATATTAGAAAATGCGTGGAGTTTGGAGTGCCTGTGGTGGTTGGTTCAACAGGATGGTATACTCATTTTGAAGAAATAAAGAAGCTAACGGAAGATAATTCAGGATCGCTCTTATATGCTACCAATTTCAGTATTGGAGTTCATTTGTTTTGGGAAGCCAATAAAGCACTGGCTAGTTTGATGCGTAAGATGACAGATTATGATGTATCGATTACAGAAGTGCATCATACTGCAAAGAAAGATGCTCCGAGCGGAACAGCAATTACAACTGCTGAAATATTGATAGAGATACTTGAAACTAAGAAACAGTGGGAATTGGTAAGTGCTAATTCGGTGAATGACAAGAGTAGTTTAATGATTACAGCACTTAGAGAAGGAGATGCCAAAGGATTGCATAAAGTAATTTACCAAGGCGCTTTTGATAGGATTGAATTGATACATGAAGCCTTCAGTAGAGAAGGGTTTGCGAGAGGGGCGGTAGCGGCTGCCGAATTTTTAAAGAATAAAAAAGGAGTATATTCGATGCGTGATGTACTTCATCATTACATAAATTAAATAGAAGAATTCAAATATGGCTTGGAATTGGAAATTTTATAATCTGCTCGATCAATCGGAGAAGCGTTGGTTTTGGGGCACCTCAATAGCTAACCTTTTATTACTCATTATCTTTTTTGCTGTTGGTTATTTTGCGGCAGGAAGTATTTTGTTTTATATCATGTGGCAACTCATGATATGTCTTTATTATATCACCAAAGACAAATCGAATAAAAAGAAGTCGGCAGTGCGCGAATGGACTGATGCCATATTATTTGCTGTGATTGCTGCCACGCTAATACGTACTTTCTTCTTTGAGGCATATACCATCCCAACAGGATCGATGGAGAAAACCTTATTGGTGAACGATTTTTTATTTGTAGGCAAATGCAATTATGGGGCGCGGTTACCAATGACCCCATTGGCAATTCCATTTATCCATAATAAAATTCCAGGAAGTGATATTCCTTCTTATAGCGAGTGGCCTCAAGCGGGGTATCATCGCTTGCCAGCTTTAGAGAAAATTAAACGACACGATATAGTGGTGTTCAATTTTCCGGTGGAGGGCGATACGCGATATGATGATTTTACCGCCAATGAACATAATCCAATGGACAAGAAAGTGAATTATGTGAAGCGTTGTGTAGGAATGCCCGGCGATACGCTGATGTTAAAGGATAGCAAGATTTTCATCAATGGGGAAGCTCAAATAGAATATAAGAAAATGCAATACTCAGTGAATATTTGGGTTAATCCACAAACGATTTTAAGCTATGCCAATCAAACGATAGTTAAGCAAACACGTCAAGGGCCAGAGGAGATTATTTTCCCATTTAGCTACAAACAGTTATTGAAGCACAAAATTGCAATAGATGACCTAGAACCTGCAGGCAGTGTAAGAACTCCTCAAGGCGACTTAGTGAATATGTGGAATGTGAAAATTAACCCAGCACGTTATAAAGAGTTATATGAAATTACTTCTCTTGACTCAATTAGCTTGGATGTATTTGAGAAAGAGGCTACAGGTGGAATGGGTATCTATCCAAGAAGTCATAGTGTTACCTGGAATCGCGATTATTTTGGGCCAATGTATATTCCAGCGGCTGGCGCCACCATTCCAATGAACGATGAAAATTTCGCCATCTACGAAAAAGTGATTCGCGATTATGAACATCATTCCACATTGACAAAAAGTAATGGAAAATATCTTCTTGATGGGGTTGAAATCACATCGTATACCTTCACTCAAAATTATTATATGATGATTGGTGATAACCGCCATAACTCTAGCGATGGACGTATGTGGGGAATGGTGCCAGAAGAAAATGTAGTTGGAAAAGCTTTAATCATTTGGTATAGCTACGATAAAGACAATCCAAGTATCTTCGGTAGAATTCGTTGGAACAGGCTCTTCAATATCATCCATAATATGGATTAAGTATGAAAACCAAATCGCCTAAAAAACCTAAGCTAATACAGCGCAATGCCACAAGCGATGATTTCGAAGAGATCATTGAACTTAGTAAAGTTTGCTTTCCTGATGCGGCCCCCTGGAGTATTAAAATGCTCAAGAGTCAATTGAATATCTTCCCAGAAGGAATGCAAATCATCGTGTATGAAGGACGCATTGTAGGCTCCGCCACCTCATTGATTGTGAGTTTCGATGAGTATGATGAAGACCATACATGGAACGAGATTTCGGATAATGGCTTCATCACCAATCATGACCCAGATGGTGATACACTCTATGGTATTGAGGTAATGGTTCATCCCGAATATCAGGGATTGAAAATTGGACGACGACTTTATGAAATGCGCCGAGAATTGTGTGAAATGAAAAACTGCAGCAGAATTATCATTGGTGGTCGCCTTCCTAATTTTCATAAATACTCTGATAAATTCGGAGTGAGAGCCTATATTAAACGGGTGCTCGATAAAAAGATCAACGACCCAGTACTTACATTTCAGCTATCACAAAATTTTTCTATTCGAAGGGTAATCAAAGATTATTTGCCTGATGATAAAGAAAGCGAAGGCTATGCATTATTGCTCGAGTGGAATAACCTCGATTATATGCCTGAGACTCGAGAACGAAGTGTGATGATGAAGAAGGTTCGTATTTGTTGTGTGCAATACGAATTGCGTAAAATTACGAAATTCCAGGAGTTTGCTCAGCAATGCGAATATTTTACCGATGTGGCCAGTAACTACAAATCGGATTTCGTGATGTTCCCAGAGCTATTCACCACCCAATTACTATCCTTCGAAAAACGTAAAGATATAAGTCCAGAAAATAGCGTTCGCTCCCTCGATAAATACACTGAAGATTATATCCAATTATTTTCTCATTTATCGATGAGCTATAATATCAATATTATCGCAGGTACGCACTTGCAAATTGAGAACGATAATTTGTATAATGTTTCCTATTTGTTTAAGCGTGATGGAACGTTTGAAAAGCAATATAAAATTCATATCACCACCAACGAATTAAAATGGTGGGGCGTAAAAGCGGGCAATTCAATCAATGTGTTTAATACCGATTGCGGTAAAGTAGCCATCAATGTTTGCTATGATGTGGAGTTTCCGGAAATGGCCCGCATTGCAGCTGCCAAAGGAGCTAAGATATTGTTTGTGCCATTCAGCACCGATGAACGACATGGTTACTTACGTGTTAAAATATGTGCTCAGGCAAGAGCTACCGAAAACCAAATTTTCGTTGCCACTGCTGGAACCATTGGAAACATTCCTTCGGTTGACAATATGGATATCAATTATGCCCAAAGTGGCATCTATACACCAAGCGATTTCTCTTTTCCACCCGAAGCGATAGCAGGGGAGTGCAGTCCCAATTTAGAAACGGTAGTAATTGCCGATTTAGATTTGGCAACATTGGAGAGAACCCGAAATACAGGTACGGTATTGAATTGGAAAGACCGACGATTGGATTTATATGAAGTGAAAGAACTGTAAGTTCTTCACTTTCCTTTTTTATTTATATTCTGCGCAATTCATCATTATTTATTTCGCTCCTTTTTCGTAAAATCGCAGTTCATTTCATCTTTGTATTAAGGGGATGAAGGCAGGAATCCACATGAAAAATTATATTCAACACGACCCATGGTGCATTATTGAAGAAGGATGGCACCCAGAAGAGAATAAAGTAACTGAGAGTTTGATGAGCCTAGGTAATGGGCGCATGGGTCAAAGAGGAAATTTTGAAGAGAAATTTTCGGGAGAAACATTGCAAGGAAATTATGTTGCAGGCGTATATTATCCCGATAAAACTCGTGTGGGCTGGTGGAAAAATGGATATCCTGAATATTTTGCCAAGGTGTTAAATGCTTGTAATTGGATTGGAATACATCCGCATATTGGCGAAGAGGAAGTGGATTTGCATTTGGCAAAAAAGGTGTCGAATTTCAAGCGTGTATTGAATATGCAGGAAGGCACCTTGTATCGTACCTGCGAGGTGGAACTTCAGAGTGGTAAGAAAATTAAGATTGATAGCTTGCGCTTCTGCAGTTTTGCAGATGATGAATCGGGGGTAATAAAATATTCGGTTACACCACTTAATTTTAGTGGTACGATTCAATATGAAATTTTTGCTGATGCCGATGTTAAAAATTCGGATAGCAACTACGATGAGAAATTTTGGGACCCCATCAATAATGATGCAGGCGCCAATTCGGGCTATGTAACGGTCAGCACTCGCAAGACAAATTTTGAAGTTTGCACGGGTTTTAACTTTTCATTTTTTCATAACGGTGAAGATTTGAAAGTGGATGGCAAACCGGTATTAAAGGAAAAATATGCCGGAGTAAATTGCACCATTCAAGCCACCCAAAACGAGACTTATACTATAATAAAGTATGCAGCCAACCTGAGCAGCCTGAATTATGAGCCTGCCAATTTATTGAATCAAACGAAGCAATATATCAAGCGTATCAATGCCAAAGGTTTTGATTTGATGCTTGAAGAACATAAGCAAGCATGGCTTGATAAATGGTCATTATCGGATATCACCATTGATGGAGATATCTCAGCACAACAAGGAATTCGTTTTAATATTTTCCAATTAAACCAAACTTATTCGGGAGAGGATGCCCGATTGAATATTGGGCCCAAAGGCTTTACAGGAGAGAAATACGGAGGCAGCACTTATTGGGATACAGAAGCGTATTGTATTCCTTTTTATTTGAGTACTGCTCCCGAAAAAGTATCCAAGCAATTATTGGTTTATAGATACCAGCAATTGGATAAAGCTATTGAAAATGCCCAAAAGCTTGGGTTAACCAATGGCGCAGCACTTTACCCAATGGTTACAATGAACGGGGAAGAGTGTCATAATGAGTGGGAGATAACCTTTGAAGAGATTCATCGTAATGGAGCCATAGCCTATGCGATTTATAATTACACCCAATATACTGGCGATTATAACTATTTTGCTGAAGCAGGAGCAGAAGTTGTGATTGGAATCGCACGATTCTGGGCGCAACGGGTGAACTGGAGTGCGGATAAAAATAAATATGTGATGCTGGGGGTAACCGGACCCAATGAATACGAGAACAATGTAAATAATAACTGGTATACCAATTATTTAGCAGCATGGTGTTTGAACTTTGGAATGGAGGTAATGCAATATCTGCAGGCCAAAGCCCCATCGGATTATCAGAGAATAATTAAGAAAACAAATTTCAAGGTAGCGGAAGAACTTGCACAATGGGAGCAAATTGCATCACAGATGTTTTTGCCTTATGATGCGAAGTCGGAAATTATTTTACAACAAGAGGGGTATCTCGACAAAGAACAGATATTGGTTGACGACTTACCTGAAAAAGACCGCCCTCTCAACCAAAAATGGAGTTGGGATCGAATTTTAAGAAGTTGCTTTATTAAACAAGCAGATGTGCTTCAAGGTATTTATTTCTTTGAGGATGATTTTGATTTAGAAACTATAGAACGAAACTTCCGATTTTATGAAAAACGTACTGTACATGAAAGCTCCTTGAGCCCTTGTGTTCATAGCATTTTAGCTGCAAAAATTGGTGATTATGATAAGGCTTATGAGATGTATCTCCGCACGAGCCGTCTCGACCTAGACGATTATAATAACGATACAGAAGATGGTTGTCATATTACCAGCATGGCTGGCACTTGGCTTAGTATTGTTCAAGGCTTTGCTGGTATGCGTGTGAAGGAAGGCAAAATGCATTTCCAACCCTATCTACCTATCCATTGGAAGGGATATAGTTTTAAAATTGGATATAGAGGCAGCCTCTTGAAATTTGATATATCTGAAAATAAAACGCAGATTGAGAATCTGAGTGATATCCCTGTTTCCTTTATTTTGAATGATCTCGACCAAGAATTGAGTGCTCATTCTATCTTATCAATATAAATGGGAGGAACTTGCAACCTTTTAACATTTACTAGCATCTTGTAATAAATAATGTCTCAAAACATGCATCTGTTAGCGTTGGAGCATTTGATAAAAGGATGCATTAATAAGGACCATCGTTCTCAAAAAAAACTGTACGAAACCTTTAGCCCTAAGTTGTATGCCGTATGTTTACGGTATATGAATAGTAGGGAAGAAGCTCAAGATGTTTTACAGGAAGCATTTGTCAAGGCCTTTACCAAGATGTCGAGTTTTCATTTCGAAGGCTCTTTTGAAGGCTGGCTTCGACGAATCATTGTAAATACCGCTTTAGAACATCTTCGGCGCAACAAAAATAAGTTTGAAACGCGTTTTGAAGATGCAGAACCAATAAGCAGTGCTATTTCTAATGAGGCGGAAGGGAAAATAGAGTTAGCGGAAATCATGAAAGCCTTGCAGAAATTGGCCACAGGATATCGTACCGTTTTCAATTTATATGTGATAGAGGGGTATTCGCACGCAGAGATTGCCGAACAATTGCAAATCTCGGAAGCCACTTCTAAATCACAGTTATCGAGAGCTAGAGTATTATTACAAAATATTATAAAGCAACACCATGTTGGATGAACAATATAAAGAGCTACTAAATTCCATGGAGGAACAACCTCCAATGGAAGCCTGGAATGCCATTGAAAAGGCATTGCTGCCTTGGTACGTTCAACCGTGGGCTAAAACATTATTCTTTAGCTCGGTGGTGGCTGCCTCACTTGGGGTATTTTATTTAATAACTTCTGATTCCTTCGATACCAAACAAGAACAAGTAAATCATACGACTCAGGTTGAAACCTCTAATGAGGTGAAAACATCGGAGCCCTTTAATGAACCCAAAGCTGATGAAAATTCAAAATCTATTACCAATGCAGAGGTGAAGGCAAGTAAAT
>CANLPK010000029.1 GCA_947492885.1 Bacteroidota bacterium | reverse complement strand
GTTTCCCCAATAACAACGGGCACTTTCGCCTTGATGATTCCAGCTTTCTCCACGGCAATCTCCGCCAGCGTATTTCCCAATAAATTGGTATGGTCCAATCCAATATTGGTTATAATACTAACTAGCGGATGAATCACATTCGTAGAATCGAGTCGGCCACCCAGGCCTGTTTCGATGACTGCGAACTCAATTTTAGAATCGGCAAAATATTGAAAGCAGAGGGCCACGGTCATTTCAAAAAAAGATGGTTGAATTTCCTGAAATAATGATTTGTGTTTCGCAACGAATTTCACCACATATTCTTTCGGAATCATGATGCCATTGATGCGAATACGTTCTCTAAAATCGAGGAGGTGGGGAGAAGTGTAGAGGCCTGTTTTATAGCCCGCACATTGTAAGATGGCAGCTAGCATATTGCTTGTGCTTCCTTTGCCGTTGGTGCCAGCAATATGAATGCAGGTAATTGATTCTTGTGGATTTCCTAAGGCGTTGAGTAACCTGATAGTATTCTCCAGATTGGGTTTATATGCTGCCTCCCCTACGCGGGTGAACATGGGCAACTGGGTGTATAAATAATCTAGAGTTTGTTTATAAGATGCCATCAATCATACTACCAACGAATGCATTATTTCCTTTCGAATCTTATTGTATAGGTACCAATTTCATCATCTTCTGCATCGGGCTTCGCTGCAAATATGAGAGAGCTTAGAATGAGTTTTTTCATACGCTCAATTTGATTGTAGTTGGTAATGGTAGATGGTGCAATTTTTCGTAAACTTTTTACTTTGCCATCGGGGCTTACCACGACTTCAAATTTCAGGATACCTGCTTCTTCAAAATCACTGGTAATTTTAGGAAGTGATTTTGCTGGACGGCCTTTCAGAAATGCTTGATCACCTGTACCGCTTCCTTTCGGGCCAGTACCGGTACCTTCAGGGTTTCCATCAAGAGTGCCATTATTTTTGCCCTTATTTCCTACATCGTTTCCACCTTGTCCATTGCCATCGGGGTTACCGCCATCGTTACCATTCTTAACACCCTTATTTTTCTTGTATGTAGATGACTGGTCAACTGTTCGTTCAGGAACTTTAGGAGCTGGTTTAGTAGTAGTGGTATTGTTTTTTGTATTGGTTTGGGGAGCCGGTTTTTTATTGTTTTTATCGGGTACCACCATATTACTTTCACTATTATTGTCGGTCACGGTTTCTTGGTCGAGGGCATTATCTCCACTGGCTTGTTCGGGAGGCGGCGGTGTTGAATTATCCGATCCTTCTGCAGTAAGCATACCACTATTCCCCCCGTCGATATCATAGCCCAAAGCTACTTGTAACCCTTCGTTAGGGAAAACCGAATCGCTTTTAAAGCCTGGAAGTATGATGAGCAAAAGCACCAACACACCATGAATAACCACTGTAGTAATTAGCCCTGAATATTTACTATCCTTAATTTTTGATGCTAAGTAGATTATGCCCCCTGCCAGAGGTACAATGAACCATTGAAGAATTGAGAAGTCCATACGCTTTGGTATTTTAATTTATTATTAATGAACTGATAATTCGAAAGGTAAATGCCTATCTCGCTATTAGTTCTTAGGTTTGTCGGTAGCCAGTGAAATTTTTGCCTTTAATTTATACTGTACCACTTCCATCACTTGTACTACTTTTTCTACGGTTACTTCATTGGCAACATTCAAAAGTATCGCAGGATCTTCCTTACCCGACAATTCCTTTTCAAGGTCGGGCTGCAAAGTTTCCATCGAAGTAGGAGTATGATTGATGAACATCTCCCCTGCCGTATTGATAGATACAATCGCAGTTGGTTTCTTAGGGTCTTTATCTACTGATGATGACTTTGGACGCGTGAGTTTAATCACGTTGGGGTTGGCCATCGTAGAAGTAATCAGGAAGAAGATCAACAGGAAGAACAAAATATCGCTGAGTGCCCCTGCTTCGAGGTGTACTTGCCGATGACGTTTATCTCTTAGTTCCATAATTGTAGATGGTTAAATTATTTAGCGGGCTCTTGTAACATTTCCAAGAATTCGAATGAAACACCTTCCATTTGATTCACTACGCGATCGATCTTGGCATTCAGATAATTATAAAATACGTACGACATCAAACCAACGATGAGACCAGCAGCAGAGGAAACCATTTTAATATAGATACCCCCTGCGATGACGTCGATACCGATATTGGCTGACTGTGCGATATTGAAGAACGTTTTAATCATTCCAAACACGGTACCCAAGAAACCAAACATGGGAGCGATGGATGCGATGGTGCTTAGTACGAATAATGTTTTCTCGAGTTTATATACTTCCAATTTCCCTACGGCTTCCATTCCCACTTCAATATTTTTGAGTGGATTGCCAATACGTGAAACTCCTTTCTCTACAATACGGGCATATGGAGTAGGAGTGCGTTCGCATAATGATTTAGCTCCTTTGAGGTTACCACTATTCACGAGGTCTTTAATTTGAAGCACAAAGGTTGGATCAATCTTCGAGGCTTTACTGATGGTGAGGTAACGCTCTACAAAAAAATAGATAGAGAGCAAGCTCAAAATCGTGATGGGATACATGATGACCCCTCCCTTCATATACAAATCGAGGAGGCTAAGGGAAGCCTGTGGGGCTGCTTCGGCAGCAGCGGCAGCAACATGATTTGCTGTATCAACTGCGGTGTTTACGGCTTGCAAAAACAATGCGGATAATAGCATAGAGAATATTTAAGTTAATCGTTGAATTGTAATAATCTTCAGGTAAAATATGCTTCATCCTAGTTGCGTAAATGCGGTTGGGTTGTACCGATAACGCAGCATCCGAAAGTTTATTTTACCACGCAGCAAAATAATTACGACTTCACGCTTAGGAAAACCGAAGTTCTTCACAAAAAAGGTATTGAAGAAAAGAGGTGTTTATTAAAAAGGGCGCTAAGGAGGTAATTGTAACTACGATGCAAAAGTCTGAAAATAAAAACCTAATAATGAATTCTTAGGAGGGTATTGGAGTTCGCTCATTAAAAAGGTTTTAACTCAAAATTTGATGGATAAATATATCTTTAATCAACTAAATAAATTTCTCTAAATAAATTTAACTTTGGCCATTCTATTTTATGAGCCAAATAATCTTTCGCAAAGCAGGAACTAATGATATTCAAATATTAGTAGAAGCAAGAGTTGATTTCTTGGGTGAATATTGGGGAGCACAAGATTCTGATATCGCCAATAAATTAATGGCGGAGCTTCACCTATTTTTTGAAACCGAAATTCAAGCAAATACTTATGTGTGCTGGATAGCGATGCATGAAAACAACTTAGTAGCTATTGGAGGCATGAAGATAATTCAGAAGCCGGGTAGCTTTCGTGTACCTGATGGACGATGCGGTTATATCATGAATATGTATACAGCACCTGAATTCCGAAGGAGGGGACTGGCCAAAACGATTCTTGAAAAATTAATGGAAGAAGGCAATGCTGCTGGCATTCACTTTTTCGAATTGCATGCTACCGCTGACGGAGAGCCCTTATACATTCAAAACGGATTTGAACTGCATAAGGAACCGACGTATCGGAAATTTGTATGGTAGAGATAATCTAATTTCAGATTATTACTATACTTCCCTTCCAAATTGATGACTACGAATTCATCACCGCCAACTTATTCTTGTTTCCGATTGCGATAATTTTTCCTTGTAAGGTGGTATTGTAAAGAGGGGAGTTTTTCGCGAGGGAGCGATTGGAGCTTGCATTATAATCCCAGGTAATATTTGGATTGAATACTGTGAAATTGGCTTCGCATCCTGCGGCAACGGAGGCCATAGGGAGGCCTAGAATGCGGCGTGGGTGCCTGCTGATGGCGGCAACCAATTTGTCCCAGGCGATGCGACCTTCCAATTTAAGTAATAAGTTATAGAAGGTTTGTAAGTTATTCATACCATTGGCAGCGATATCAAACTCTACATCTTTGTTCTCATCGTTTTGAGGGCGATGGTCGCTCACAATGGCGTCGATGGTGCCATCATTCACCCCTGCAATGAGTGCATCAATATCTGCGCGGGTGCGGAGGGGTGGATTCACCTTATAATTTGTTTCAAATTCCATCAGGATGGAATCGTCGTAAATTAAATTGGCAATGGCTACATCGCAGGTAACATTCAATCCATCGGCTTTGGCTTTGGCAATCAGTGCCACCGAGCCCTGAGTGCTGATATGCGAAAAATGTATGCGGCTTTCGGTATAGCGCAACAGTTCGATATCACGAGAAATGATGATCTCTTCGGCAATGGCAGGAATGCTCTTCATTCCTAGCATCACCGAGGTAATACCCTCATTCATCTTTCCCTTATTGCTAATATTAATATCATCGGCATGGGCTACGATGAAGCTGTCAAAGTTTTTTACATAGAGCAAGGCACGTAGCATGACTCCTGCATTGGCAATGGTATTATTGCCATCGGTGAAGGCCACGGCCCCACTATTTTTCATGTCGAACATCTCCGCAAGGTTGAGTCCGTCGAGGTTATGCGTGATGGCACCATAAGGGAGTACATCCACGATATGGCTTTTTGTTTTCGATTTTACAAATTCTATTTCGGCTTTGCTATGAAGCACCGGTTGTGTGTCGGGTGTGATGGCTACCGCCGTGAAACCTCCTGCCATGGCGGAGTTCATGCCCGATTCCAAATCTTCCTTGTGCTCATATCCAGGCTCATTAAAATGGGCGCGCATATCACACCATCCTGGAGAAATAAATCCATCCTTACCGTCTACAACTGTTGCGCCTGCTTCATCAATGGCGGTTCCAATTTTTTTGATGAACCCATTTTCAATGAGGACATTTTCTTTTTTTTCATGGTGAGCAGAAGCTGCATCGATAATGGTAACATTCTTTACAATGATTTTCATGATTGTACCGTGGTGGATTTGATTGTAGGATTATAGAATTTAATAAGCAATACTTCGATGCCTAAAAACACGAGCGCCAAAATGATAAACCATTGCCAGAGGCTGCTCCGGAATTGGGTTTCAGAGATGGCTTTCTCCGCTACATTGCTTACAGCATTGAGGTAATGTATATTGTGTGAGGCAAGCTCCGTTTCGAGTTCGTTATTCTTGAAATAATTTAATTCACTCTCATTGCGGCTATAGTTAAAGGCCAAGCATTGATAGATTATGGTATCATTGGCATTGCGAGGCTTCAAATTATAGATGCCACTATAACTCAAGTAAGGCACATACAAGGCATTGCCTCCTGCGGTGTTCATGAGTTCGGGAATAATTTCATCATGCTCACTTTTCAAAGCAAGCACCTCTTCACCTGAACGCAATTGCTGGCGCAGGGCAATTTGTTTATCGCGACCAATAATTTGATACAATGGTAATTGTTTATTGCCCAGTAGCGCCATCTTATACATGATGGGAACAAAGAGTGCATGCTGCGGGAGGCTGCTCCATTTGGTATCGAATGGTACTGCCGACAGGTAAATTATTCCAGCACCCAAAACATATTTGCTCAAGAAGATTTTGCCGCTATTTAATTTCAACAACGTTTCTTCGTTGGGCACCACTGCAGCATTAATGCTATATGATTTAAGCACTTCAGGAAGGTCGATATTGATTTGCTTCTTATCGAATACATCATTGAAAATAATATTTTGTGTATTGATTTCAGCGAGTTTTTGTTTGTTGATATCGATACCATCCACGGTATTAATTTGCATTGCTTGCAGAAATTTATTGTAGCCTGGGGCCAAAACTTTCACTGCACTATTAGGCAAAATAAGTAGGCTCCCACCCTTCTCTACGTAAAGTTTCAACTGTTGCTGCAGTCCGCTACTCACCACTTCCACTTCGTTGAGAATAATGAAATGATAATTTTTCAATTCATCATAATTGATGTTCTTCACATTAATTTGCTTCACCGCGAAGTAAGGATTGCTTTCGTAAACCGCTTTGATATACGTGTTGGTTTCCCTTTGGTTGATGGCTAATACTGGAATCTGAGCATCTACATAAAAAGAGAAAAACAAATTATCATCGAACGTAATTGGGTGGTCGCTGATAGAGAGTTCAGCGGCATTCCAACCGGTGCTATTCAATGTGATATTCATCTCCACGGTGGTGGCTGCATTTTTGCTTACACTATAAGAGGCAATGGCTTTTTGCACATTGTTTAATTTTAAATTGAGGGACCCATTATCGGCATCGCTTGATGAGGCATTTTTAATTCTCACCATTAATTTATTGCTTTCGTTGAGGGCAACATACGGCGACTCGAACCAGCAGCTATCGATATAAATATTTTGCTGATCGATAGGTGGTAAATTATAGGCTTGAATATTTAATGTGCTATCATTGGGTAATGATTTCAGGTCGACACCCGAGCGCTGAAAATCACTGAGCCAGTATACTTGCTTATTACCCTGGGCATTGCTTAAACATTCTTTTTGTCGGTTAAGCACCTCAGTAATCGTATGACATTGGGGGGTTAGTTTCACTTCGTCTACGAGCTTCAAAAATTCTTCACGGCTTACAAGGCGCTGATGACGGCCTTCAAAATCGTTGGTGAGTAGTTGAAACAAATCGCTATTGCGAAAGTAGTTGGCAATATCGCGGGCCTTATTTTTAGCTTGTTCCAAGAGTTCACCTTCGGTACCGTGCGCACCCATGCTGAAGGAATTGTCGATATAGATGCTTACCACATTATCGCCAACGGTGGTATTCGTTTGTTGCTTTTTAAAATAGGGTTGAGCAAATGCAAATACGATGGCAGCAATTGCTAAACAACGGGCTAATAAAATGAGAAGGTGTTTGAGTTTTTGCTTCGACTGCGTTTCCTCTTTTAGTTCTTGTAAGAAGCGAACATTGGTGAAATAGATCCTTTTATACCTTCTAAAATTAAATAAATGGATGATGATGGGAATACCCAGTGCTAGGAGAGCCCAAAGAAACGAAGGATACAGGAACGACATTAAATGGCGAATATAGAGAATTTGAAGGGTAGGACAAAGAGGATTTTCGGAACCTTTGTTTTGGTTGGAGATTGGAAGAAAGATTTTAGATATAAGCCTTCAAAACCAATGAAACCCATACTTATTTTTTGGGCTGATAGGTTTTCAGTTCGCATGCCGCGCCATCAAACACTGCATAGGTAAAGTATTTCACCCAATCACCCAGGTTGATATAGGTTGATTGTGGGTTGATGGCTTTGGTGAGTGGCAGGTGTCGATGACCAAAAATAAAATAATTGATGGGGCGCTTTTGTAGATATTCCTGGCAAAAAATATAAAGATGCTCCTTATCGTCGCCAAGCCAGGTGGCATCGGTAGTTCCAGTAGCAATGCGGCTTCTGCGGCTCAAGGCATTGGCAAGTCGTAATCCCCAATCGGGATGAATCCAGCCAAAGAGCCACTGGCATAATTTATTCGCAAAAATTTTCTTGATGAATTTGTATCCATAATCGCCAGGACCCAATCCATCGCCGTGGCCGATTAAAAAATCAACTCCGTTCCAGGTTCTTTCGATGGGCTCCCGATGCACTTCAATATTGAGCTCTTGCTTCAAATATCCAAACATCCACATATCGTGATTGCCTGTAAAAGCGGTAATCTTCACTCCGCTATCGCTCAAGCTGGCCAAGGTTCCAAGCAATCTTACATAACCTTTAGGCACGACGGTTTTATATTCGTACCACATATCGAAGATATCGCCTGCGAGAAAAATCTCGTCAGCTTGATCCTTAATTTCATTCAAAAAATCGCATAGATATCGCTCCCGTTCCCGGCTACTATCGTAGGTGGGTACGCCCAGGTGGAAGTCGGATAAAAAATAGATATTCTTCAAAATGTTGATGGCAAATTAAATACAAAATTGCGCAACCTTGCGATTATTTTTGCTATTGAATACTATTTTGTTTCTTTGCTAGGCTATGCTCATCAATCTTACTACGACTCGCGGAATTAACTTCGCCAATATTTTATTGATGTTGGTATCCTGTGCGATTGCCTTCGTTCTCCCTTTTGAATTGTTTCTATTCTCCTATGCGGTACTTGGCCCCTTGCATTATTTAACGGAGATTAGCTGGTTGCATAAGAGCAATTATTATACAAAGAATAAATATGATTTTTTATGGCTAGTGGTCTTTGGTTTGTTAACTACCATCTCTAGTATTTTCCCAGAGTTTATGGAAAAAATTACGAAGGCGTTAGTAAGCGTTTTACCAGGATTGGAAAGTTGGGATATTGGTTCAAATGTGATTTTTGTTGGGTTTATGCTCTCACTTATTTTTGTACTGATTAAAACCAATTATGTAAGATTTTTAGCGGTTTTTGTTTTGGTGATTATCTCCTTCATTTTCCAAGACAATAATTTCTATATTTTGTTCTTCACAATATTTTTACCCACCCTCATACACGTCTTCATCTTCACATTTATTTTCTTACTTTATGGTGCAATGAAGAGCAATAGCGCTACGGGATATGCATCGGCAGTGGTTATGATAGGATGTTCCCTGGCTTGTTTGTTTTTATTCCCAAGCTATTCGGGACATCAAATAAGCGAATATGTTAGAAACAGTTATAGAGATTTTTCGGCTGTTAATTTTCATATCATCAACCTTTTTCATTTAGAGGATTTGAGTCATGCCGGTGCCGATATATTTGGAGTGATTTATAATTCTCCAACAGGTGTGGTGGTGATGCGTTTCATTGCCTTTGCGTATACCTACCACTATCTAAACTGGTTCTCTAAAACATCGGTGATCAAATGGCATGAAGTGCCTAAAGTGCGCATGGCGATTGTTCTGATTTTGTGGTTATCTGCTATTGGATTTTACGCATACAATTACAACCTTGGCTTGAAAGTATTGTTTTTGTTGAGCTTCATGCATGTGTACTTGGAGTTCCCATTGAACTTCCATTCATTCATTGGCATGGGACGTGTGGCCAAAGGCTGGTTTCAAAAACCCAAGCTGGCATAAAAAAACCGATTGCAAATTTGCAACCGGTTTTAATTTATTGTAATTGTAAGTACTTAGAATATATTTTCGTTATCTAATTCGTCTTCAGCTGCTTCCTTAATACCTTTCTTTTCTTTCTTTTCAGCTTCTTTTGATTTTGCCATTCTTCCTTTTGCAGCTAGCACTTCCATTTTCTTATCGAATAATGTAGCTTGTTCAGGAGTTAAGATTCCTCTGAAATTATCCAAACCAATTTTACGCATTCCTTTAATGGCTAAGTTTCTTGATGAAACGGTCATATTAGTATCGTTGCGGTACTTGGCAATCTTGGTAAACATATCCAAAACTATTGGATTGGCTTTGCTTTGTTGTGCCTCTGTAAGAGTTAATTCTTTGGTCCAACGTTTAATGAATTTTTGTGTTTTCTCTGATGGAGAGAATTCTTTCATCTTTCCTTTTTGAGCGAAGGATGCGCTAAATACTAGAAGTGTGATTGCTAAAAATAAATTTCTCATAGGAAACATTTTGGATTTATATAAATGTAATAATTAGGATGCAAAGATGCATCAAAGGTTTAATATCATCTCAAAATGTTTGTTAAAAATGGCCTATTTAAACAATAATGTACGTAGGAGATAATTAAAATAATAATTCCAATCCCAGTCGCCATTGCCATAGTAGCAACAGTCGTAGCGTTTTGCCATGAGTGTTGTGCAAAACATGAAAAATATTAAGAGCGCGGTAAATACATTGGCTCTTAATTTATTATCGCTTTGCTTTTCAAAGAATGCCATGATTGGAAAAATAAAGAGTGGATAAAATTCCACAAGCCCGCGATGTCCAAATGCACATCCTAGAAAGTACGACCACCAAGAACCATAGAAGGTGATATAAACTAAAAAAACATACAAGGTAGCAATGGCAAAGAAGCGTTGATTTTTCGTAAAGCACCAACAGCCCAAGAGTACAAAAATAAATGCCGGGGTATAGGTGAAAATTCCATTATTGGTAGCCATTAATACCTCTAGCAGTTTTAATGCAGGGAAGTATAGGAATGTTTCATCAGTATATAAACTAAGAGTGAGCTTAGAAGCTGCATAATAATTATACCCGAGTTGCGGAATCATGAGCAAGAACAGGCATCCTAGGAGGATTAGAGAATGCTTTGGCTGAATAAGAAGTTTCGCCCGATGAAAAAGATCTTTCAGGTTTACACAATCTATAAATAGCAATACCCAAATAAAAATTAAATTAACAGGACGAATTACTACTGCCAATGCGAAGAGCATTGCAGGAATTAAAAAACTGGATGACAGGTTTTTTAAATATCGTATATAGGTATAGAGAAATGCAGCGATAACGAAAAATGAATACACATGCGACATACCTCCATCGTAAGTGGCATAATAAAACAAGTTTGTGGCAAAGGGCAATACCAGAAAGGTAATCCATAATAAACGAGTTTTATTTTCGAAATAGAAGGATGCTAACTTGAAAATAAGTAAGAGGCCGAGAGCTAAATAAAAGGAGGCTGCCCAGTCGATAGCGCTATAATAGGCCAGGGAGGAATATCCATCTTTTATTTCCGCAAGGGAATGTGCTATTGACCAAAAAGGCAATTGAAGCAAGGCAACCCCATATGGATATTTAGTGATAATCTTATCATTCGTGGTATCGATACTAAAACCCTTTCCTACTTTATTTTCAATATCTGCGGGTAAATTTTTTGAATTAAAGTTATAGATAAACAACGCGGGCAGGTATACATTATAGCCCGACTTGTCGGCCTTTAACTCTCGGTGATAATCGCTAAGTGTATTGCCCTTATTATGTCGCAGGCCAATAAAAAGGCTCGCAAAAAAAATAAATATTGTTGCCATAACGGAAACAATGCGAATGTATTTATCGGATATATTATATTTCAATGACTAATTACTTTTAATAAAGCGTAAGGTTCTCGTTCCCTCTTGGTTTGACCATACTATGATATAAACACCTGATTTCAATTGCTCAATTGAAAGTATGGCAGGCGTATTTCCATTGCATGTTTTCTCCATCATCACTTTCCCATCCAGCGTAACAATTTTAAAATTAGCTTCCTTTGCATTTACAATATAAATTTGGTGCGATGCTGGATTTGGATATACATAAAAACCATCTTTGTTCAATGAACTTTGAATGCCTGCAGAGAACACCTGTATTGAATCGGAGGTGGCGGTACAACCATTACTATTCGTGACTTTCACGCGATACCATCCAGGGAAGGTGGCCGTAAAACTTGGCGTATTGCCGGATAATAATGTAGTGCCACGATACCATGTATACGTACTTGAACTTACAGTACAACTAAGTACCATCCCAGTTTGTATGAGTCCTGGTTTGGGATTCGCCAATACCGTTATTAACTTTTCGATGGAGTCGGTACCATAAGAATTGCTCACGATTAATTTCACCTTGTTCACGCCTGACCCGGAGAACACGCATGTACTCGAATAACCTGCAGCCGTTGCTGGGGTGCCATTCTCAAACTTCCAGAGGTATTGTGATGGGCTATTCACACTGTTATCAGTAAATGTAACAGGAACCCCTTCGCAAACCGTTGTACCTGAGAAAGTGAATTCAGCAGTTGGTTTCACGGTGCTGTAAGGCAATATGTTGGCGGTCCATACACTCCTGCCATGAGTAAAAATAAATAATTTACGATCGCCAATACGAAGTCGAATATTATAGATGCATACATTGGGAATGCGTGTATCTTTAGTCCATGTAGCGCCTCCATTATCAGTTACATATAGTCCGAAATCGGTGGCAACGATGAATCGTGAATCGGGGCTCCAAGGGTCAACTTCAATACTATTGCATGGCAAGCTTGCGGGTAAGTTTCCAGAGATATTGGTCCAAACAGGAACCGAATCGCAGTTGGTGATTTTCCAAACACGAGGTTGCGCATTATAATTGGTGAGTGTGATGTAAATTGTATTTCTATTGGAAGGATGCACTTTGATACTGCCCACAAAATCGGTAGTCAAACCGGAAGGCATCGTGCTTATCAAACTTTTTTCTTTGCCCGCCACTGTGGTTGCTGCCGAGTCGACTCGCGATAATAACATGCTGGATCCACCATAATACAATACTGGATTTACTTCGCTAGACATTCCGATAGCATAGGGTTGTTTTGTAGCAGAGGCATTGATGATCGCTGCAAATGTGGTACCTGTGTTACGATAAACTCTTGATTTTGTTGGAACATAAATTTGATTACCATCTGCAAGATTTATTTCAAAAGGATTGATAAACCATTTGGAGTCGGTATTGCTAAACGACATAAAGCCACCAGTGGTAGGGGTGCTTTTTAAATTCGTAGCTTTATAAATATTCGCACCTTGATAAGAAAAATACCCTTTTGCATCGTCCTGTTGATTGATGCCAGTAAAACAACCATCGCCTCCATAAATATTATTGGCCGTTTTATTTCCATTGGTAATTCGATGTGAACCATTATCTTGAGCACCCATGATCATCGACACCCCAGACTTAAAAAAACTTCCTGCATAAAATTGAGTTACATGATAACCATTATTTAAGCTTGTGAAATTTCCCATGGTGTTCCAATCGTACTTGTATACCCCACCATCATTACCGCAGAGCACTTTGGTGCTTCCTGGTATATTATAAAATATATGATAATCGGCATGCGAATTGTATCCCGAACTCGTATTCCAAGTGGCACCCCCATTCACCGAAGAACCGTAAGCTACACTACCTAACATAATTTTATTTGTATCGGTAGCACAAATGGAAGCAGCCAAACAAAACCAAGTATAACTATATCCAACAGATGCCGTTGGGCTAGTTCTCCAGCTACTACCACCATCGCTCGATTTATAAGCGGCAAGTAAAGATGAATTGGCCGAACTCGATACCAAGGCAAACATCACATTTGGGAAATTAGTACAAACAGAGAATTCTATCCGGCCAAAGCTACTACTAGCAAATCCGTTACTTAATTTTGTGAATGTCCCCAGATTGCCACTGGTCGATTTGTAGATGCCGTTGCCAGTACATGCGAATAAAATCGAACCATCATTCAATGTTTCCATTCGTGTGATAGATGCGGTGGTGCTATACACATTAACGAAATTAGTGCCACCATCAGTACTTTTAAAGAGACCTTTATTATTGGTAGCCACATATATTGTATTGGGGTCCACCTTATCGTGTTTGATATCCCAGGTGCTGGTGAAATTGGTATTTAAAGTAGATGGAAGAACTGAAAATGAAATGCCACCATCCGTTGATTTAAAAATTCCTCCTCCCAATTGACCACCCGTATTACTGCTCAAATCGGCGATTGGGTAGGGCTCTCCAGTACAATAGTAGTATATATTTTTATTGAATGGACTTTGTGTGATGGCACTGATATTTAAATTTTCTTGATTGTCGTTTACTGGTTTCCAAGTGGCGCCTTCATTCTTACTTTCCCATAAACCACCAGCAACACTCCCAACAAAATAGTGGGTGGTATCCGACCAGTCTACAATGATTGCTCGGGTTCGTCCGCCTACATTATCGGGACCATAAGCGGTTACCGAATCCAAGATAGCACCTCCATTTGTTTTATACAGTTTGGCATCTTGAGTTGCCCATTGATGATGAAGAAGCTGAGGGATTTCACCTTGCGCATTCTTCTTCATATCGTACCATTGAGAAAACCATTGAGGTCCTTGCTCCTCTTCTTCTCTAAATGATTCAGATGCAACCTTGAAGGTAGTAATACCAGTGCAAGCCAATGCACATAAGAAGATGATAATTTTTTGCATTATGATTAATATATAAACAGAAGAATTATCTCATAGCATGTAATCACACCTAACTTCCTTCTGTATCGTTGATTGATTTGGTTCGAACTATTGCTTAATCAATTTGAGATATTGTACCTGATCTTGGAATACCAATTTCAAAATATAATTCCCAGGACTAATCGATGAAGTATTGACAAGCATATTCTGAGAAGGATTCAATTCGATTGAAATTTCGCGTCCTAGTGCATCGAATAATTTCATTTCTGAAGGCATCAAATCATCGAACTGCAATTGTAATGATTCATGGAACGGGTTTGGCGAATACGTGAATCCGTTGGCGCCATATAGATTGATCCCGTTATTGAAATACACTTTCACGGTATCGCAATATTCCGAATCGCAATTATTAAACGTAGTGGTTTTTAAACACACCTTATAATTTCCTTTCATTTTATAGCGATGGTTTGGTTGGAATTCAGAAGTGGTATCACCATCTCCAAATTTCCAGAAGTATGATTTGTACCCTGAGTGCGCGGCACTGAAATAGGCGAAGTCTTGACCATTGCTATAGGTGATAGAGAATACTGGATCGGGCTTTTCAATATTTACCATGATTGAATCGGAAGCGCTGGCAGCAGTACAACCATCTCTTAAGGTCACCACATATCGAGTTGATATAATATCGGCCACATTAAGCGATGCATTGGTGCCGAGAATCGAAGTACTTCCAGCACGTCGCCATTGGTACGTATAATTTTTAAGAGCGCCTCCCAATGGAGTTGCAGTAAGCGTAACCGGGTTATTACTACATACATCGTTCGTTGGGTTTTTAGTAATGCTCAATGATAATTTATTTCGAACAGGAATCTTAAAACGAAGGGTGTCATTGAGGTTGGTGCAATTGTCGCTGAGCACCAAAATATAATTATTGCTTGGATTCACCGTGGTGGTGAGTTTATTATTCAATCCATTTTGCAAAACAAAATTGGTATTCGCATCAATGAAAGTATAGTTGTAGGTAGAGTCGCCACCGATAGCCGTTGCAGTAATTTGTGTTTGCGCTCCAATACATACGGTATCTGGATTACATTGCTGTGTAACTTTTAAAGGCTGACGAACATACACTGTGATGGTTGCAGTATCCTTTCGAGGGCTGCAACTATCGGTAACAAATACGCGATAGGTAGTGGTAGCTGCGGGTGATACAGTTAATGTATTATTCGATGAATATTGTAGCGTAGTATTTCCTTGAAGCCAACCGAAAGTATAATTACTATTTCCTCCGTATCCTATGGCGAGCATGGAAGTGCTATTGCCTTTACAGATGGTGATGCCCGCATTAGATACCACACCTAGGGGTGATAGTATATTGACGGTAACGGTATCACTATCGGCAACTGCCAATGTTGAACAGCTATCCCAAAGCATCACGGTGTATGTTTGAGTTGCCGTTGGATTTAAATTTAAAAGTGATGAATGAGAACGCTGAATCACGGTGCCATTCAAGCTCCATTCAAATACATATTTTGTGGAATCGCCTCCTGTAGCGTTTGCGCTTAATGAAGTGGCTTGACCGTAGCAAAGCGTCGTACCTCCTAAAGCACTTACTTGCAACGGCGCTTTCACTTTAAGGGTAGCAATATTGCTAATTAGGTTCGATGTACATTTATTAGACGCCACCACACGATATAACCAACCATTTTTTGAGAAGGGCACATTGGTTAAAGTAAGAGAGGCTGCATTGGCTCCACTTATCGAAAGCCATCCGTTTACCCCATCATTGTATTGCCATTGATAGTTGGTATTTGAGAAGGAAGGTGCATCGGCATTGAATACTGCATTAGAACCAATACACACGCTGATATTTTGAGGTTGCTGTGCGTAGGTAAGTGTGGTATCAACGAGTATGGTTACGGTATCAGAGTATTGGAAATTCTGACAGCTATTATAAAAGTACGAACGTATCTTTAAAAAATTCATGGTGGTATTTGAAATAAAACCAAATACGGTATCGGTTGCCAAAGGCACATTGACAAAGGTTTTGCCACTATCGATACTTACTTGCCATTGTTGTTGAATGACAGCAGTGCCTGTAGCTTTCGCCTTCAAAGAAATGAGTGTTCCACTACAAACTGCTGGGGCGAAAGGTTGCAATGAAATTTGAGGTGGAATAGGCGCTGAACCTGGTGTGAATGAAACGCCATAGGCTCTTTCTCCAAAAACATTATTGTATTTGCCTCTAATGGTAAACCAATATTTAACCCCATTGGTTAAGCCTTGAATAGTATAAAAAGTATCGGTAACGATGGCTACCGATTGCATGAAACCATTTTTCAATTGCATCACATCATATCCAGTAACGCCAGTAATTTGTTTCCATTTCAATGTAACTTGCTTATCACATGTTACGCCTTTGATGGTATCGATGGTGGTAAGAATAGAAAATGTTGAATCGGAAATATCCGTATAGGCACCAGCGGTGATACGAATGCGTGCCTGACTGGTATTGACATTTGGAACACCCCAATTATAATTTTTGAGTGCAACAGAAATACCTGAAACCATGGTTGACCAGGTGGCACCGTTGTTCAAGGTGAATTCAATATTACAAGTACTACCAACACCCACAGCATCCCACTTGATGGTATATGATTTTGATGGTGATAATTGTTCGCCGCCATTAGGGAAAACAACGGTGACTGCTTTGGCCACGCGCTCGTATGTATAGGCATAAATTTGAGGCCCAAAGGGCACGCTGGTTCCTTTGACATAAATTTTATAATAACCTTGCCCTGGTGCATCGATGGTTATTTGTTCGATATTATTTATGGAGTCGATGCCGTGTATTGCTGGGCTCGTGCGAAATTGCGTATCGAGTACCCAAGGGCGGATGGTATCGTTGACTGGGGTGATGATATACAAATCCAAATTATTTACCAACGCTTTGCTTGCTAAAATGGCAGCTTCCTTATCGCTCCAAGCTAAGGCTACTTTTATTTGTTGCAGTCCAGAGCCTACGAAGAAGCTATCTACCTTGTAATTCCCGTTGGTGATGCTATCCACCTTATATCTGTTTTGTTCAATGGCTTTAACGGCGGTGAGTGCATTGATGCGACCGAATCCTGATTTAAAATCGGGGCCTGCATTGAATACATCATCGGCTGAATTGGCGAGAATGACACGCATCAAGGAAGCCTCTGGATTTTTGCCTGCATTGAGCTGACGATAGCGTTGCAACAGCTGAGCTACAGTACCACTGGTTCCGGGGCAAGCCATGGACGTGCCATTCCAGCCCCCTGCGTATGTATTTAAATTTAGTGTAGAGTATACATTCACGCCCACAGCACATACTTCGGGCTTGATACGCCCATCGCGCACTGGCCCCCAGCTGCTGAAGGAACTCATCGCATCCTGATCGGTGAGGGCACCCACGCTGATAATATTTTTAGCTGATTGAAATCCACTAAATACGGTGCGATAGCCACCCAAGCCACATAACGACTGGGAATTTCCAGCAGCAAATACATGAACTAAATTGGGGTGGTTACGAACTAAGAGATCTAACTCATGGCTAATATCATCGTAGCGCCCGCGGTATGCGCAGGTATCATCGGCATCGCCATAGCCGTAGCTATTTTGAGTTATCATTACATTTTGAAAACGTACCCCGCTATCCATTTGTCCGGTGATATCACCATAAAAATTCCAGCTATACACTTTAGCACGAGGTGCCATTCCGGTGGCGAAAGGGTTTATCACTCCAGCGCCAGCCATGGTTCCGCAAACATGCGTGGCATGGGCTCCGTTGGAGTTATTTACATAAGGGCTCATACGAGTAACTCGAGGCGTGTCGATATCTACATGGGTTCCGGCACCTTCACCATCCCATTCACCCAACACTATGGAGTCGCCTTGCAGGTTGCGCCCAAAGCTGCTTCCAATAAGGGTACTACGATGATTTGTTTTTCCAGGTAAATTATAACTCACAGGGGTGAACGGCGCCATATCAATAATTTTCACTCCCGGATTGGCCGCTATCGTTACTAAATTTTTGCAGGGAACCGACATTGAAATTCGATGGAATACATCGCTATTGCTGATGATCCGCCCTTGATCAGCAAGGGATTTGCTAATTTCGATGATATCTAAATCGTCGTAAGTATATACATACAGATCAACCCATTGTGATGACTTATTTGTTGCAGGAGCATAGCGTTTTAAAAGGTTATCGGAATATTTTTCATTCTCAAAACTAACCTGACTTACGATCAATGGGTTGCTGATAATAAAGCTTAAACCTGAAGCGGTGGCTGGCACCGAAAGCAAATAGATATTTTCGGGGATATAGTCTAAAAATTTCACCCCTTGTTCTTGAGCAATTTTCCAATCGAGCTCGGTAGGTATCGATTTGAAGCGATAGTATGCATAGCTTCTACCTGCCATAGTATTGGCATTAAATACCGTGTTAAAGTTAGCGCTAATTAAATTGTTTTCGGAATAGTTACGAGTCGTAAACACAGGCGACTGAGCTTGTGATGGCAAGGCCAATCCCAAAATACAAATAACGGCAACGAATAGATGTTTCATGTGTTTTCAAACCTACTAATAAAAAAGGAAATTCAATCCATTCAAGTGATAATTTTACACTTCTGCAAAGCCTTACACCTAGGGCGATTCAATGCCAACGGAGAGATTTCAACAAAAGAAATTCGGAGAAAGAGGATGTCGAATAAAATTATTTAGGAATATTATCGAGGGAACGCCAGAGGTACATGCAGGCAAAGGTGCGGTAGGGTTGCCATTGATGGGCAATTTGTTCCATTTCTGCTTTTAGTTGTTTGCCAGTAGTATTCAACTCATAAATTTTTTTGATGGCGTTCTGTATGCCGAGGTCGTCGAGCGGCAGAATATTTCCTCTCACCAAGCTAAACATCAGAATCATTTCTACGGTCCAGCGCCCCACCCCTTTTATCTGGGTGAGGTAACCGATTAATTCATCATCCGATTTCTTTTTCAGCTTCGTGTAATCAAGTGTTTCATCCAAACTAAACTGAGCGATATTCTTGATATACCCTGCTTTTTGATAGCTCAACCCTGCACCTCGAAACTTTTCAGAATCAATTAACAAAACAGCTTCGGGACTCGGATAATTATTGGGGAATAGATTTAAAACCCGCTCCCAGATGGTAGCAGCTGCTTTTACAGATAGTTGCTGACCGGCGATGGCTCGCAACAAACTAAGGTAAAGATCGGTACGCGGTTTTGGTGGCGCAATAGTAATACGGTCGATTATTCCCTTCAGTTTCTTATCTTTTCTCAGGTGAGATTTTATCTCAGGTAAAATCATATTGTGCGCTATTTATATGCAAGATAATAGATAGATTTTATATCTTTGCATCCTTCAATGAGGGTAACAACAAACCCTATTTGAAGGCTACTTTGAGTGATTCATTATTTAGATTTAGCCCCTATAGGTATTTATTATTCTAAATCAAAAATCGTTCAAAAAAGTATTATTTCAAACCTTGAATTCTTACACCTGCCAGAATTTGAAAAAGATTATTCATTTTCAAAATAAACAAATTGCATGACCCCAATAAAAAGTGTTTTTTTAATTGATGACGATCCAATTGTGAATATGATCAATAAAAAAATTATCAGTATTTCTAATTTCACACCCAATATTATTACCTACCTCGGCGCAAGAAAAGCGTTGAACGACTTGACCAATTTTTTGGATACAGACCCTGATAAATTTCCTGAAATCATTTTTCTTGATATTAATATGCCTGATATGGATGGATGGGAATTTCTTGACGCTTTCGGAAAATTTCCAGATACCGTTTTAGCTAAATGTACCGTTTATATGCTTACCTCATCCATTGACTCCAATGATATTGAGCGTGCCGAGTCTTATCCAACGGTGAAAGAATTCATCTCGAAACCATTGTCGGTAGCATGGATGGAGATCCTCTCCTCTCGCATCAACAATATTTTTTAGTCGCACTTTCGAATGCACATTTAGTTTTCGATTTTTTTTTATAACCATAATTCTTTGAATTCGCTGTGTACTATGCTATTGGCTATGGGAATGAACCTTTGAGCATCTTGACAAATAGAATGCTTGTTGCATCTTTATCTAGTTTACCATCTTTGATAATGTTCATACAAGGACAGCAAATAATCAAGAAAAATATCGGAAATCTACCCCGTTATATCGCAGTTATTTTATTTCTTGGCTGGCCTTTTGGCTTTCTTTTCTATAATACTAAAGGAATCATACATATCATATTAGTATTCGCTATTTTTGTAGTGCTTTTAAGAATTATTCAGGGCCGTAAACCATTTTAAATTACTTATTATTATGAGCAAAGGGAAATTATTATTAGGTGTGCTAGCCGGCTTTGCAGCAGGCGCATTAGTGGGCATTTTGATGGCACCTGAGAAGGGGTCGGAAACCCGCAAAAAATTCACAAAAAAGGGTACTGATTTCGCAGATGATTTGGAAGGGAAATTCGATGATTTTATGTCGTCGGTGACCGAAGAATTTGAAAAACTGAAAAAGGAAGGAAAGGATTTTGTAAAGAAGGAAAAATCCGATATTGAAGAAATGATGGAAGAAGCCAAAACTACAATGAAATAGTATTTGATTGATTTAAATTAATTATCAAAAAACATGGAAGAGAAAAATGTTCCATTCGAACCCCTTTTCGAAAAAGTAAAAGAGTATATCAATACCACGTTGGAATTGACAAAATTGAAAACCATTGATAAGGCTTCTGATATTATTTCTGCCTTGGTTGTTCGAATAGGAATTATATTTTTATTGTCATTCTTTTTCCTTTTCATAAATATTGGATTGGCCTATTGGATAGGTGAATTAATTGGAAGGATATATATTGGATTTTTCATAGTCAGCGGATTTTATCTATTGCTTTCCATCATTGGAATTCTCCTTTTCAAATCATTGAAAAGAAACCTGGCCGATACTATTATTGAGCAATCATTAAAATCATAAGCCATGGAAAATATTACAAATAGCGCCTCATTAAAACAAGCGATTCGCGACCTTGAAAACAAACAACAAGAGCTAGAAATAGCCTTGAAGCATGAATTTCATTTATCCATTGAGCAATTAAATCCTCTTAATTCGATCAAGACCACCCTCAAAAATTTCGCTACAGATCCTGATATAACAGGAACTATTCTGAATGCCGCCATTGGATTTACAACTGGCTTTATTTCAAAAAAGATATTGGTTGGTGGTTCTAATAACCCAATTACTAAATTAGCGGGGACATTGATAGAGCTTGGGATTGCGGGGGCCGTAACAAAAAACCCTGAAAAAATAAAAACCATCGGATTGGTATTATTGAAAAAACTTTTCAGTAAGAAGACTCCCGAAGTGAGTGAAGATGACCAAGCGAGCTAAATTGCTAACTTGGATTAATATAAGGATATAATTATTTGCTTCATGAAACTTACTTTTATGTTTACTTATTATGGTGTTTATCTCTTTTGGAAAATTAGATTTTCAATTCTCAAATGAAAAAAATTATCCCTATTCACAAGGCGGTTGAATTTGCCGCGAAACAATCGATGCGCTTGGCCAACAAGACCTTGGAGAAGAAAGAAATTATGGGTGGCATTTTTACCGATCTTGCTAATTTCACACTCTTCGTTACCCGTACCTTTCGAGAAACATTTTCACGCGAATTTGAGGTGAAGGAATTTCTTCGTCAGTGTTTTCATATGGGCAATAAATCCCTACCATTGATTGCGCTAACAGGTTTTATTTTAGGTTTGGTACTAACCATTCAATCGCGCCCAATGCTTATCGATTTTGGAGCCATCACGATGTTGCCGGGAATGGTAGCGATATCAATTATTCGCGAAATGGGACCCGTAATCACGGCCTTGATTTGCGCCGGAAAAATTGGTTCAGGTATTGGTGCAGAGCTTGGTTCCATGCGTGTTACCGAACAAATAGATGCGATGGAAGTTTCGGCTACCAATCCATTCAGATATTTAATTGTTACTCGGGTAATAGCCGCTACTTTAATGATTCCATTATTAGTATTATTTGCCGATGCCATGGGTATCTTTGGTAGTTGGATAGGTGCTAATTTAAAAGGCGATGTTAGCTTCACCTTGTATTATCATCAGGCTTTTTCCAAAGTTGATTTTGGTGATTTGATGCCTGCATTAATCAAGACTTTTTTCTTCGGTGCAGTCATCGGATTGGTAGGATGCTATAAAGGTTATCATGCTGGAAGAGGCACAGAGAGCGTAGGAATTGCGGCCAATGCATCGGTGGTGATTGCTTCTTTGTTGGTTATTATAGTTGATTTGGTGGCCGTTCAAATAACCGATATGTTATGAAAGAATTAACTAACTATACAGCATCAACGGCGAATTCAAGTACATCAACCGAACGTGAGATTGTAATCAGCGTGTCCAATTTATATCTTTCATTTGGCTCCCAAGCTGTATTACAAGGCATCTCCTTTAATTTATACCAGGGCGAGAATTTGGTAATACTTGGGAAGTCGGGCTCAGGTAAATCGGTGCTCATTAAATGTATTGTGCAGCTCTTGAAAGCGCAATCGGGAAGCATTAATGTAATGGGAGAAAATATAGATGCTATTACGAATTCGAATTTAGATGAGCTAAGGAAAAAAATTGGATTTCTGTTTCAGAGTGGCGCCTTATACGATTCGATGAATGTAAGAGAGAATTTAGAATTTCCATTGCGTAGAAATAAAAGAAAATATACAGAACAGGAAATTAAAGAGCATGTTACCTTGGTGCTCGAACGTGTAGGTTTGTTGAGTGCCATTGATAAAATGCCAGCACAGTTATCGGGCGGAATGAGAAAACGAATTAGTTTGGCGCGCACGCTCATCATCGACCCTCAAATAATGCTGTACGATGAACCTACTACCGGGCTCGATCCAGTAACATCCAACGAAATAAGCCAACTCATCAACCAAATTCAAGATCAATACAAAACCGCCTCCATCATCATCACCCACGATATTGCTTGCGTAAGAACTACTGCTCATCGCATTTTGCTAATGCATGAAGGGGCGATATATAAGGAGGGGAGTTTAATCGATTTTGAAACTTCGGACGATCCTTTTATTCAATCATTTTTCGGAAAATTATAATCACGTATCCAAATACTATATGGAAACACCATCATCATCATACAAAATTCGATTGGGAATTTTTATTGCATCGGGACTCACCATTTTTTCGCTGGCAATATTTATTATTGGAAAACAAAAGAACCTGTTTAATTCGGTCATTACCATAAAAGCCAATTTTCAAAATGTGAGCGGACTCGAAGTAGGGAATAATGTTCGTTTCTCTGGCATCACCATTGGCACCGTTGATAAAATCGCCATCATCAACGACTCCACTGTGCAGGTAGATTTGCTTATTAAGAACGAAGTACAAGCTTTCATTAAGAAAGACAGTGAAGTAGGCATCGGCTCTTCAGGTATTATTGGTGATCGATTGGTCATTATTAGCCAAGGTGGAACCAACTCTCCCAATATTGAAAATTGGGATGAGCTAGTATCGAATGAACCAGTAGAAACTGATGCCATCATGGGTAGTCTCAATCTAGCCTCCTTCAATGCTGCCATCGTAAGCGAGCAATTGGCTGAGATTTTAATCAAGGTAAATCATGGGAATGGCACCCTTGGGCAGTTGATCCAGGATAGCACCTTTGCTAGAAACTTAGAACAAGCCATCATCAACCTTGGCAATAGCAGTCGGGATTTAAACGAGAATATGGAGGCTGCTAAGCATAATTTTTTCTTGAAAAGTTTCTTCGATAAACAGAAAAAAGAGGCGAAGAAAAAGTAAAAAAGACTGATTCGAAATAAGCCATCTCCGAAATGCGAGCCTTTTGCTATGAGGCAAGCTAAATAAGCATTTGAGCGTTGTACTGCAAGGCAATCTAAATTCTTGATTCTTCATCCTGATTCTCAGAAAATCTTCACTGAATGGGCGAATTACCTATTTTACTTCAACTATAATTTTTCTTTTCGGGTAAATTTTGCTTTATTTGGAACTTTCTTTTGTACCTTTTATAACGAAGAAGCATTATAGAGATATTTAGTACTTAATTACTCAGCACACATGACAAAAAGAATACTCTGGATTTTAGCCCTAGTCCCGTTTTTAATGTTTAACAACGCTTGTAAGCCTACCATTGGTAAAGCAAAAGCAAGTATCGAGAAAAAGCAATTTCACTCAGCAGCAGAGGAGTACGCTTATTTATACGCTCATACCGATAACAGCAAGGAAAAATTAAAGTATGCCGAATTGGTAGGTGAGTGTTATAAAAATGCTTCTCAGTATAAGAAAGCTGTGGTATGGTACAAAAAAGCATCTGCCAAAACAAAAGAACCAGAAGTGGTGATGATGTATTGCAAAATGCTTAAAGCCAATCAACAATGGGCAGAAGCGATTGTCGCCTTACAAGATTTCAAAAAGCGTTTCCCTGATAAGATGACTGCCATGGCTGATTGTGAAATTAGCGGTTGCGAGAATGCATTGAAATGGAAAGATTTGAAAACTCGTTATATTGTTCAGAACGAGAAAAAATTAAATAGCCGCGATAATGATTTCGCTCCGGTATATGGAAAAGATGGATTGTATTTCACTTCCGATCGTCCAAATCCAAAAGGGAAAAACGGTTACGATTGGAGTGGACACGGAGGATATTATGATTTATATGTCTCTAAAGTTGACAAGAAAAAATTCAAAGGAACCCCCAATCCATTTGCAAGTGATAACCTAGGCAAACCACAAGCGGTAGCCGAAACCTATACCCAATACAATGAAGGAACCATCACCTTCGACGCCAAAGGAAATGTAATGTATATTACCCAATGCGGAGGAAAAGATGGAAAAGCGATTAACTGCCAAATTTATAAACTCGATAAAAAATCGGCTGGCTGGTCGGAAATCGATTATACTAGCCCATTACCTTTTTGTAATGACACCATCCACGTTTGGGGCCAACCGAGCTTAAGCGCCGACGGAAGTAAATTGTATTTCGTATCGGATATGGAAGGCACTTTAGGTGGACAAGATATTTGGGTATGTAACTACGTAAAGAAAGGAAAGACTTGGAGCAACCCAATTAATTTAGGTCCTACAGTGAATACAGAGAAGGATGAAATGTATCCATTCATTCACCCTGATGGAACTTTATACTTTGCATCCAAAGGACATTGCGGTATTGGAGGATTTGATATCTTCATGACCAAAGGCGATGGCACCAGCTGGAGCGAAGCACAAAACATGCGTCAACCGGTAAATAGTGCTGGCGACGATTTTGCATTCATCTGCGATCAAAGCAAAGAAAATGGATTCTTCACTAGTAACCGCGCTACTTTAAAAGACGATGATATCTACTCGTTTACCATGACCCCATTGGTGTATACTTTAACGGTGCGCACCTTCGATAAAAATACTCGTGAGTTATTACCTATGGTAACTGTTCCTATAACCAATGGTTATGATACCATCATGATGAAGCTTACCACCGATAATACAGGTACTGTAAAACAGGTTATCAAAGGCAACACTGATTACTTCCTCTATGGTAAAAAGAAATACTATTTTGATAGCCGTAACGAATCGATTTCAACCAAAGGCCTAGAAGAATCAAAAGATTTTGTAGTTGATCTATTCTTAGAAAAACAAGATATTCCTCGTGTACTCGATATCCTTTACGATTTGGATAAAGCGAATATTCGTCCGGATGCAGCACTGAAACTCGACTCTGTTGTATTGGTATTGAAAAACTTCCCTGATATCGCTTTAGAATTGGGATCACATACCGACTGCCGCGCTCGTTTCGATTATAACTGCGACTTGAGTCAGCGCCGTGCCGACAGTGCTGTGGATTATATGGTACGTCAGGGAATTGATCGTGAGCGTTTAATTGCAAGAGGTTATGGTGAGTTCCGTTTAACTAACAATTGCGGTTGCGAACCTACTAATATTGCTCCAGGTTGCGATGATGCGATGCACCAAGCCAATCGTAGAACAACTACCCGAATCATTACTATGGAATGGAAGAAAGGCTTGAAGCTTGATTTCGATTGTATTAATACCGATTCATGCGAGCCATGTAAGAAACTATTGGAAGAATTTAGAAAAGGAAAAGAGAAGATGCAAGATGCACCATTGGGAAGCGACTCAAGCAAAACTGAGTCACCAGCTCCAGCACCTACTCCAACCCCAGCTCCGGCTCCTACACCTGGAACAACACCCAATACCAATCGTGCTGTTCCTGCTCCAGGAACACCTCGTACTGGAACCACACCAAGTGCTTTGCCTGCAGACACGACCCGACGTAGACCGCGTTAATCGCACATAATTCAAATAATAAAAAAGGCAACTAATTACTAGTTGCCTTTTTTATTGCGTAAAGTTTTTTACATTTGAATCGTTCGTTAAATAAAAATTTATTTATAAAAAACAGTTATGAATCCATTCGCACGGTTTCCCTTCTTGCGCTATGTTTTGCCGTTTGTTATTGGCATTGTGCTGGAAGCAAGCTTTCAAATTCCCATTCGATTTTGTCTTCCTTTACTGCTTTTTTTCCTCGTTCCAATTATTATTATCTCTTACTCGAAATGGTGGCGATCGCGGTATAAATATCGGTTTGTATATGCCGCTTTCTTGCAATTTTTTTGGTTGTGCTTTGGTATGACCCTCGCTGCCTTTAATAACCCATTGAGAGCAGCTAATTATTTTGAGAAGCAGCCACAGAAGGATTATTTGCTTGTAAAATTACAAGAGCCCTTATCGCATAAAAAGCGCGCCTGGAAAGCATTAGGAGAAGTGATTGGCGTTTATCAGGGTGATGAATTAAAGAACACCCAAGGTAAAATTATACTCTACTTTGCTATAGACTCCATTGAAGCACAACAAATTTATTGTGGAGATGAACTCATAATTCAAAGCCATGCAACGGCCATTGAAGGTCCGAAAAACCCTGGAGAATTTGACTATCGAAATTTCTTAGCCAATCAAAAAATTCATACACAAATGTATTTGAAAAGCCATGAGTATGTGCTTTGGAAGGAAGGTAGTAATTATGAAATGCTTCGTAATGTATATCGTATTCGTGATTTGCTGCTCGGCATTTTGGCCAAATATATTGATACCAAAACTGAGCGAGGCGTTGCTGGTGCTTTACTTTTCGGTTATAAAGATGAACTCGACTCAGATATCGTTGATGCCTATGCTCGCACTGGAACCCTGCATGTACTGGCCGTTTCGGGCATGCATGTGGCCATCTTATATTTTGTGGTGAGCTTTTTATTTCGACCCATTCAAAAGAAGAAAGCAGGTGCCTGGCTCACCGCCATCTTTACTTTAGTACTCATTTGGTTTTATTCGCTATTGAGTGGTATGGCACCTTCCATAAGCAGGGCGTCTGTAATGTTTAGCATTATTATTTTAGGTAAAACACTTCGCGATGATATTAGCATTTACAATAATTTATTTACTTCTGCTTGTATGTTACTATGCTACGACCCTTACTACTTGTTCGATGCCGGGTTTCAACTCTCCTACCTGGCGGTATTGGGCATCGTGTTTTTCCAGCCTAAGATGGCACCCCTCTTCATTGTAAAATCGTGGTTTGGAAAACAAGTATGGGGATTAATCAGTGTATCGGTTGCTGCACAAATTGCCACCTTTCCTATTAGTCTTTACTATTTCAATCAGTTTCCAAATTATTTCATCATCTCCAATTTAATCATCATTCCCATCACTACTTTTTTAATGTATTTGGGAATTTTATTGCTGGTGGTAAATCCTATTACGTTTTTAGCTGGCTGGATTGGCTGGGCCTTGGGCTATCTCATTCATTTTGCCGACCTCATCATACTGCGCATACAAGCCTTGCCCATGGCCGTTTCTGAAGGGTTGTATATTGATAAGTTTCAAGCATTCGAACTGTATTTAATTATTTTATTGGGAGCAGTATTTTGGGAGAATGCCTATAAATTTTATTTAAAAATGATGTTGTGGCTTTGTTTCATTTTCATGATTCAGTTGAGTTATTTAAAGTATC
>CANLPK010000028.1 GCA_947492885.1 Bacteroidota bacterium | reverse complement strand
CATCTAGATAAGTACGTTGTAGCCAGAATAAATATTCTAAGTATTGGAAATTTGAGATTTCGGCCTCATCCATGTAAAATGTAGGAACAGTAACACGTCTTTCCATGTTATTATTATCATACAATACATCTTGTTCTTGAGTACCCATTGTAAAAGTACCTCCTGGAACTAGAACCAAATTTGGTCCAGTTTCTTGTCCTTTGTAGTCATAACGCTGGAAACCGCCCCACTTTGGATCGTTAAGATTCCAACCGGTAGTCGACGATTTTTGTTTTTTACAAGAGGTGGACAGCAAGGCTAAGGCCAATACTCCAATGATAGTTAATTTGAATCCTTTCATGGTATGTTCTGAAATCTATAATGCCTATAACGGCATTTTATTACCTTATATTGTGCAAGTATACTAAAAAAATTGAAAATATTAGAATCCTGGGCATTTTAACGTGCGGTAGGTTCTTCTTTTAACGCGTTCGTTACAAAATTGATAAGTAGCGGTAAGTTCATGGGCAGTTTTCCCTGCACTACGTAAATTTGATACCGTAAAATCAGCACTATAACCAAATTTGAAATCTCCTTGACGGAAACCAATCAATGCAATTAATGCGTCAGAATTTGGAACAGTTTGACGGAACCACAAACCAGCTACTAATGGTCCTTTGTTTATGTAAAATCCTACATTCACCTGACTGAATTTGCCTTGTGACATAATCAAGATATTTGGAGAGAATGTTGCGTCTGGTTCACGTTTATCGTCTAATGGAATTACCAATCCTCCATGAACTGTAAAACGACGAGGTAATGTTGTTCCAGGACCAGAAGCTCCAAAAAACGATTGGGTAGGTTCGGTTAAATTATGGCAAGCAACACCTGCATAGAATTTCTTTGAGTATACCAATGCACCCGCAGCAAAATTTGCTGAAGTAACGGCCTTGTCTATACGTGTTTCGTTGGTAGGATTAACGAAACCTAATTGAGGTAAAATTTGATCACCCCAACGAAGTTTGTCCCATTGTAATGCTTTTTGAAAAAAACCAGCTTGAACACCTAATCGGAAATTTACACCACTATTGGTTTCAATTTCATAAGCGTAAGCTGCGTTTACGTGATTCGCGGTTAATACTCCTTCGCCCGCTTTGTCATTGGTAAACATAATTCCAAATCCTCCGCCAATTTCCTTGACGCGCTGATCATATGATCCGTTAAAGGTTACGAAACCACCTGGCAAACCATAGTATTGCATACGGTAGGCCAAAGCAATACGACCGCATTCGCTACCTGCAAATGCCGGATTTGTGTATAATGGATTGGCATAAAATTGAGAAAACTCAGGATCCTGAGCTTTTAATTGAGCTACGGAGATTACTATTAATAACGCAGCTAAACGAAAACGTAGTTTATTCAACATGTTTACAAATATATATTAATAAATTAAAAAACAAAAAGAATTTGAGAATCTAGTACAAAGGGCATCTAATTCGTGGTTCTTCCTTTTTCTGAGCTTTGTTCTTAAACTCGTAAATGGTGGTGAATTCAAAGGCTGTTTTTCCTGCACTCTTTAAATTTGAAATGGTGAAATCGGTGGTGAAACCAAACTTAAAATGATTTTTTCTAACTCCTATCATTCCTATGACCGCATCTGCATTTGGGGTGGTAGTTCGAAACCAAAAACCCGCCACCATAGCGCCTTTGTTGGCATAAAATCCAATATTCATTTGATTAAACTTACCCTGCATCATGAGCAATATATTTGGAGAGATATTTATTTTTGAGTCCTCTTTTCCATCTAATGGAATTAGCATCCCACCATGTAGCGTTACCCTGCGTGGTAGTATGGTTCCGGGGCCAGCGTAAGCAAAAAACGATTGGTTGGGCTCCAATAAATTATGGCAAGCTATGCCAGCATAAAATTTCTTCGAATACACCATGGCTCCTGCTGCGAAATTAGCTCGAGTAATTGCTTTGTCGATTCGCGTTTCATTAGTTGTGCCTAAATACCCTAATTGTGATAAAATTTGATCTCCCCAGCGTAATTTGTCCCATTGCAATGCTTTTTGAAATATTCCACTTTGAACACCAATTCTAAGGATTATCTTTTTCGTGATTTCATGTTCATAGGAATAGGATAAATATATACTATTCGACGTTAGAATTCCTTCGCCCGCTTTATCATTGGTAAACATAATGCCTAACCCTCCTCTTAACTTTTTCACATGCTGATCGTAAGAAGCATTGAATGTTACAAAACCACCTGGAAGCCCGTAATACTGGACTCGATAGGCTAATGCAGCTCTTGAAAAATCGCTTCCCGTACTTGCAGGATTCGTGTAAATTGTAGTTGCATAGTACTGAGAGAATTCAGGATCTTGAGCAAATAACCCATGATATATTAAGATAAAAAAAACCAAAAAAGAGGACCTATGTAGAGAATTTTTCATCGTGTTGGGTCTAATATAAGTTTGGTTTTTAATGGGGCAGAAACTATCATTTCATGTAAAATTAACGTCATTATTTAAAGGTAGACAAATAAATTGGGAAAGGTTGCGTTTATGCAGCAAATCTTATTTATTTTTACCTGCAGATATTATAGCCATTAAACGGAACCCATGCTAAAACGATTTCCCTTACTATTTATTGTAATACTATTCAGTTATTTTGATTTGTTGGCTCAAACAACCAGCACCATTTCAAAGACCATTCGCTGGAGATATGAATCGGTGGTTTTGAAAACGGGTACCAAGCCCACACAAATTATCACCTCCGACGACATTCAGTTGAATGAATATGGCATTCCTACATTGGTAGTTGATTGCGAACCATTGTCCTTAGGAACTTCTAGTGTGGTTCTAAAGAATATTCAAACTCGGTTGGTTGATCCGCTTTTGGTATCTCCTGAAATTCAATTAAATGCACCAAAAGAATTTGAAGTAAGTAGCCGCTACGCTACGATTAACAAGAAAAAAGTACTTTATGTTTCTATTCAGGCGCTAAGAAATAATGCGAATCTGGAATGTGAGGTGATAAGTTCGGTAGATATTGAAATTACTACCACGCCATCATTGCAAAAAACTATTGGTAGTACAACGTTTAAATCGAAGTCGGTATTGGCTGATGGTACAATTTATAAATTTGCTATTACTGGTACTGGATTATACAAACTCGACTATACTTTTTTGCTTAATATTGGTCTTTCGATGAGTTCGATTAACCCCAAGAATATTCATATTTATAGCAAAGGTGGAGGGATGCTTCCAAGAGCAAATAATGCACTTCGGGAAGATGATTTACCTGAAAATGCTATTTATGTAAGTGGAGAAGCAGATGGCACCTTCGACCCTCAGGATTATTTAGTGTTTTATGGAAAGAGTCAGACGGTGTGGAATTACAGCAATAATAAATTTAATCATAAAAGTAATTATTACGACGAAACCACCTATTACTTTTTGAAGATTGACAACACTAATGGAAAGCGTGTATCACTGCTTCCTGCACCTTCTGGCACACCCAATCAAACGGTTAGCAGTGGAGATGAATACTATGTTCACGAACTCAATAAAGTAAATGACTATCAAAGTGGGGCTGAGTTATTGGGAGAATCATTTAATAAGACCCCTCGACAAAATTTTGCATTTAGTATTCCTAATTTGATTTCAACCGAGCCTGTATATTTTAGGTCGTCGGAGGTAGCACATTCGGTGACTTCAACAACTTATTTTAACATCACAAACAATGGAACAGCCATAAGTAATCGCGCTTGCAATACCATTATTGAATCGTTCGATCAGCCTTATTACTCGGTAGTTAGCCCCATTGAAAGTAGCTTTATTGCATCCAATGGCAATTTCAATATTCAATATGATTTTAATAAGAATGGCAATTCTGAAGCCCGAGGCTGGCTCGATTATTTCGAATTGGTTGCTCGTAGAAATTTAAATCAATGGGGCGGACAAATGAGTTTTCGCGATAGCAAGAGTATCGGAGTAACCAATCTCAGTAGGTTTAATTTAACCACTCCAAGTGCCAGTATAGTATGGGATGTAACCGATGTAGTAAACATCAAACAGCTAACTACAAGCTATACAGGTGGGCAAACAAGCTTTACTATCGCAACTGATATTCTACATGAATTCATTAGCTTTACTGATGCGCCAAACAATTTTTTCATTCCAACATACAAAGGAAAAGTAGCTAATCAGAATTTGCATGCTACCCCATTTGCCGATTTAATAATTGTTACTACCCCAGCCATATTAGAGCAGGCCAATCGATTGGCCGATTACAGAAGAACTCATGACGGCTTAAGAGTTTTGGTTACCACACCTGCGTTAATATATAACGAATTCAGCAGTGGAGCTCAGGATATTACAGCCATACGCGAATTGGTGCGTATGTTTTACAATAGGGCAACTTCAGCTGCCGACGAACCAAAATACTTATTATTATTTGGTGATGCATCTTTCAATTATAAAGAATCGAGTGTATTTATTGAAGCCGACAATCGCTTTTATAATAATACCAATGATGTTCCAACTTTTGAATCGGATAACTTTTACGATACCGATTCGTATGCAAGTGATGATTACTATGGCTTATTAGATGATGATGAAGGCCTTTGGCTACCCAATGATTTTGAAGCACTGGATATTGGTATTGGTCGCTTACCCGTAGGCAATGCAACGCAAGCCGCTCAGATGGTTGATAAAATTTTAAGATACGAGAGCCCTGAAGCCCTTGGCGATTGGAGAAACTCCTTAATGTTTATTGCCGACGATCAGGAGTATAATAGCCATATGAACGAGTCGCAGCAAGTATCTGATATTGTAGGTGCAGCCCATACCGAATTTAATCTCAATAAAATTTATTTAGATGCTTATAAGCAAGTTTCATTAGGTAGTGGGTATGCTTATCCAGATGCTACCGATGCAGTAAATAGAGGCATTCAACGAGGCACCCTGGTGGTAAATTATACCGGGCATGGAAGCAGCCTTCAGCTTGCACACGAAAGTTTAATAACAGCTAACAGAGATATTCTCAATTGGAAGAACAAGAATGTGATGCCCATTTTTGTAACTGCTACCTGCGAGTTTACCGAGTTCGATCATATTGCTAAAGTAAGTGCAGGTGAAGATGTGATATTGAATCCGAATGGTGGTGGAATTGCCTTACTAACTACCACGCGTGTCGCTTATAGCAATGTCAATCTTGATTTAAACACCAATTTCAATACTGCCAATGCCTTTGAAAAAACTGCTGAAGGAGGAGCTCGCTTGGGAGATATTATGAAGAAAACCAAGAATACCAATGCACGTAATAATGGCCCTTCAGCAAAACATTTTATTTTATTAGGTGATCCGAGTATGCGAATTGCTGTGCCGAAATATAATGTTATAACAACTAAGATAAATGGCAAGAGCATTTCTACAGTTAAGGATACTATTAAAGCCCTTCAAAAGGTTTCCATTGAAGGATTTATTGGCGACTTATCAAATACCAAATTAACTAATTTCAATGGTGAAATATCAATCACAGTATACGATAAGCCTGGCAATTACACAACCTTAGCCAACGATGCAGATAGCTATAAAGAAGCTTTCATCATGCAAAAGAACTTCGTTTTTAAGGGAATTGCAGCCGTAATTAATGGTGTATTCAAAATTGATTTTGTGGTTCCAAAAGACATTGTATATAACTATGGTCTAGGTAAAATAAGTTACTATGCCTTCGATAAAACTAATAATATTGACGGGGCTGGGAGCTATAATAATATTGTAATTGGAGGTTCTGATAACTCCGCGGTTAGCGATACCAAAGGGCCACAAATTGAACTTTTTATTAACGATACCACCTTTATAAATGGAGGAAGCACACATCAAAATCCAGTGCTAATTGCCAGAGTATTCGACGAAAATGGAATCAATACCAGCGGTGTTAGTGTGGGGCATGAAATGACCGCTACCCTCGATAATGACGTAGCGCATCCTAGTGTGCTTAACGATTTCTATGAAGGCACATTGAATGATTTCCAAAGAGGTGTAATTAATTATCCATACTACAATTTGGATTTTGGGAATCATCGTATTAAAGTGAAGGTTTGGGATATTTATAATAACTCGGGAACAGCCACCATTGATTTTGTGGTAATTGATAAATCAACGCTTAAGCTTGATAAGTTAATGAATTATCCAAACCCCTTCAATCCGAATAGAGGTTCAACAATTTTTAGTTTTGAGCACAATAAAGCCGGAGAAGCATTGGATGTAAACATCGACATTTTTAATATTGCAGGAGAAAAAGTAATGACGTTGCAGGTGCCACAAAGCAATGGAAGTGCCCGTTTTAACGAATTGGAATGGAATGGACAAAATGAATTTGGGGCTTCATTAGCCTCAGGAACCTACATTTTTAAGGCCACGGTAAAAGACGCAACTGGAGCCACCACACAGCAATCCAACCGATTAGTTATAGTAAGATAAGACCCTGTTTTCAATCATAGAATCCGATTTTTATATATTTAAAAAATAGATTATGTTTGTAACCTCTCAAATATTATTAAACTCCTTTTTAAGCAGATGAAGCATTTTTACCTTTAATTTTAATTATTAACAGAGGTAAACTCATTTTTAACATGAACAATTTGAAACAATTCGTTTTAGGAGCGTTAGCTTGCACATCCTTTTTTGCAGCTCAGAGTCAGACTAAAATAACATCAAAAAATCAACTACTCGGATCACGTAATGTAATTACCACCGCAGTTCCATTTTTAACCATTACTCCCGATGCTCGTGCAGCAGGGATGGCCGATTGTGGTGTTGCCACTTTCGCCGATGTAAACTCTATGCATTTTAATCCTGCGAAATATGCTTTCGTAGAGAAGAAAGGTGGATTGGGAGTATCCTATACCCCTTGGTTACGTCAATTGGTTCCTGATGTTTCATTAAGTTACATTTCAGTGTATGGCAAAATTGATGATTACTCTACAGGAGCCCTCACTATGCGCTATTTCTCTTTGGGAAGTATCCAATTCACTGACGATTTCGGAGCTTCATTAGGAGACCAAAAACCCAATGAATTCGCCATCGACGGAGCCTATGCGCGCAAGTTGAGTGATAAGTTCTCTATGGGTGTTGCATTGCGTTTTATCTATTCGAACTTAGTACCAAATTTACCAACTGTGGGTTCAGTGCCCGTTAAAGCTGGTGTTAGTGGTGCAGGTGATATCTCGGCATATTATAGAGATGAAACCAAATTCCAAGGTATGAAAACCACCTATGCATTTGGTGGAAATATTCAAAATATGGGTGCTAAAATTAGCTATACCAATTCTCAAAACAAAGATTTCATTCCTACTACGCTTCGCTTGGGAGCTAGTGCTAATATGGAAATCGATCAGTACAATATGTTGATGGTTACTGCAGAGATTAATAAATTAATGGTTCCAACACTTCCATATTACTTAAAAAACAATAGAGGTGAAGATAGCTTAGATGCTACAGGTCGTGCTATTATTGCCTTTGGTAAAAATGCTAATGTAGGTGTAGTTAAAGGCATGTACCAATCGTTTTATGATGCTCCTGGAGGCTTTAAAGAAGAATTGCAAGAATATAATTGGAGCGTGGGTGCTGAATATTGGTACGATAAGCAATTTGCTATCAGAACAGGATTCTTTCACGAACCTTTAAGCAAGGGAAATCGTAAGTATTTTACGTTTGGTGCTGGCTTACGCTATAATGTATTCGGACTTGATTTCACCTATTTAGTTCCGTTAGGCCAACAACATCCTCTGCAAAATACCTTACGTTTCAGTATGATTTTTGATTTTGATGCATTCAAAAAACAAAAAGAATACTAGTCGCTTCAGTAGTTTTCGTTTCAACTAATAGAAGAAAAATTGCCTAAATCGCACTTTTTCTATCTCAGAATAATACTCTCAATCTCGTGAATATCCGCATTGGTCAAGGCATAGACGTACATCCATTAGTTCCAGGAGATGGCGTATGGATGGGTGGCATTAAAATTCCATTCCATAAAAAACTTGATGGCCATAGTGATGCGGATGTATTAATTCATGCTATTTGCGATGCCTTGCTAGGAGCATTAAATTTACGTGATATCGGCTATCACTTCCCAAATACTGATGCTCGTTTCAAAGGAATTGACAGCAAAGAATTATTGCAACATGTAATGTTGTTAATAGAAGAAAAGAATTATCGAATAGGTAATTTGGATTGTACCGTGATTGCAGAAAATCCTAAGATTAACCCTCATATTGAATCGATACAAGCGTGCCTTGCTCCTATTCTAAAAGTAGGTACCGAGGATATTTCCATTAAAGCTACTACGAATGAGAAGCTTGGTTATATCGGCAGAGAAGAAGGCATCGTAGCTTACGCTACGTGCCTTGTATTTAAAAACGAAAATTAGAGTGCTGCTGCGTACAAACGACTTACTTCCGTCCAGTTAACAACATTCCAAAATGCAGTAACATAATCAGGACGACGATTTTGGTAGTTTAAATAATAAGCATGCTCCCAAACATCCAAGCCTAAAATTGGTGTACCACAAGTTACACCTTCGATATCCATGGTAGGATTGTCTTGATTGGCTGTAGAGCAGATGGTAAGTTTACCATCCTTCACACAAATCCAAGCCCAACCGCTACCAAAACGAGTAAGTGCCGCTTTTGCAAAATCCTCTTTCATCTTAGCTTCTCCTCCTAAATCGCTTTCGATAGCGGCTTTAAGTGCTGCTGATGGTTCTCCACCATTAGGGCTTAGAATTTTCCAGAAGAAAGTATGATTTAAGTGACCGCCGCCATTATTTCTTACTGGCATAGGGTATTTACTAATGTTAGTGCAAATTTCTTCAATACTCAAATTTTCGGCAGGGGTACCTGCTAATGCATTATTAAGATTGGTGATATACGCTTGGTGATGCTTATCATGGTGAATTTCCATGGTGCGAGCATCAATATGTGGTTCAAGCGCATTGAAAGCGTAGGCTAGTGGTGGTAATGTAAATGACATATTAGATAATGATTAATATTATAAAAATGAATTAAGCCGGTTATGCCCGGCGATATTGTTATTTGGGGCGAGGAACATTTATTTTATCATGAACAATAAAATAACCTGTGACACCTTTTTGAATCATTTGTTGACGAAATGCGATGGCTTCAAACTTAAACCGAAAATCACCTACTCTGACTTTAAAATTCGGTGGTTCATAGAGCACATAAGTAGGCATATCCGGAAACAGGCTTATGAAATTGGCATTGATAGCGTATGCCGTGCCTCTTGATGAACCTTGGAAAATTTGATAACGTGACCCATTATGACGCGCTTCTGGGTTATTCATTAATATTTGATTCTCCAGCTTTTGCATGATTTTTTCATCAGCAAAAAGCTTCACATTTTGCGATTGTGCCGTGTATACCAAGGCAAAAAAGAAGATGGTTATAATTAACTTTCTCATTGAAATGCAAATGTACCTTTTTTTGAAATGTATTTATCTTAAACTATTCCATTCTGTCGTTGACGAATTGCTTCAAAAAGTATAATTCCCGTAGCTACCGAAACATTGAGCGAACCTATGGTACCTAGCAACGGAATAGAGGTTTTCATGTCGGCCATTTGCAATATGGCAGGGCTAATTCCTTTATCCTCACTCCCCATAATAATGGCTATAGGCTGGTCGAAATTTGACGTATAGATGGTATCCGTTGATTTCTCTGTACAAGCCACCAGGGAAATTCCTGATTCTTTTAAATAATTTAATGTTGTTTTCAGATTATTCACTTTGCTTACTGCAATATGATGCAAGGCGCCTGCTGATGTTTTGATGGCATCTTCGTTAATTGGCGCTGCTCCATTGGATGCTATAACGATGGCGTGAACGCCCGCACAATAAGCACTTCTGGCGATAGCTCCAAAATTCCTTACATCAGTTATTCCATCAAGTACAAGTATCAGTGGAACTTCACTTTTCTCATAAATCTGTGGAACAATTACTTCTATATCATCATATTCAATTTCGGTAATGAAGGCAGCTACTCCTTGATGATTTTTCAGAGTAAGTCGGTCTATTTTCTCCTTAGGAACATAATTGATAAAGAGTTTTCGTTCATGAACCAAGTTCTTTAATTCAAAAATCAAATCACCGCGTAACCCATTTTGAATAAAAATTTTATCCATGGTTTTTCCCGCTTCAATGGCCTCAATTACGGCTCTGATTCCGTATATTAAATTACTTTTCATGTTTATTTCAAATCAACTTTTAATCTTTCATTTTGTGAAGCAGTTTGCCATGCCAAATAATAAACAAGCCGAGTGATGGTTTGCATCTTGGCGAAATTTATCTTCTCAATTGTATCTGTGCTTTTGTGATAATCGGCATGAGTTCCATTAAAGAAAAACACAACGGGAATATCGTTCTTTGCAAAATTGTAATGGTCGCTTCGATAATAGAATCTGTTTTTATCTTCTGGATCATCATATCGATAATCAAGCTTCAGATGAGTATAGGTAGTATTACATTGCTCGAGTAGTGGCTTTAATCCACTCGACAATTTATTACTTCCAATTGGATATACATAATTGGGGTTGTTTAGTGCAGTATACGTTGAATCCATTCTTCCGATCATATCAATATTCAAATCGAGTACAATTTTGCTTAGAGGCACTAAAGGATTCTTGACGAAATAGGCGGAACCTAATAAACCCTTTTCTTCTCCGCTGAAGGCACAAAAAATGATACTTCTACGCGGACCGAATCCGGATCTTTTGGCAATGGTAAATGCCTCGGCTAATTCTAGGAGCGCTACAGTACCACTACCATCATCATCGGCTCCATAAAATATTTTCCCCTTATGCATGCCCAAATGGTCGTAGTGTGCTGAGATTACAATATACTCATCTTTTAAATCAGTTCCTTCTACAAATCCAATCACGTTTTCACTTGAAGGGTCAGAAGCGATTCGATCAACTTCTATTGAAATTTTATTTGTGCTAAAAAGGTGAATTGGCTTCCGCTTTTTGGAAGTCTTTTTAATGATCCATTCCAATCGCATACTATCGATTCCCAAAAGCTTGGCTGCCACACCTATATGGGTGTATAAAATGGGAATATTAATAGGATTTATACTCTCTACCATCATGGGGGAACTATTGGATGTGAGTTCCTTTTTCATTGCAGCAATTCGGGCGGCGAATTCATCGTCGATGATGATAAGTGCTGCAGGTTTGTACTTATTAATACGGGCAATTTTACGCTCCATATTATGAAACCAATCGCTATGGCCTGGGGTTCCACTTACCAAGTATTTATTCTTTCGATATGGTTCATCATTCATCAGAATCACAATTTTATCTGTAAGATTGGTATCCTTTAAATAATCATTGAAATTTTTATCATCGATGCCATATCCCATAAACACTACTTGTTTATTGTAGGCCAAGCCATTTTTGCCATTGGGCATTACATAGAAATCCTTGAGATATTCAAATTTTCGAGTAGCGTCATAGAGTGTTACATCATGACTTACATTACGAATATATTTATAACTTTGGTAGTAAGTTCCTGAACCGGCCAACTGTTGAACTCCAAATAATCCGTATTGGGAAGCGATATAGTCGGCGGCTCGGCGTAAGCCAGGGGTGCCCGTTTCTCTTCCTTCAGTACCTTGGGAAGCAATAAACATCAAATAATCGCGAAGGTCCTCCGATTTAATAGTAGTGGCAAATCGCCAAGCGGTGCTATCGAATTGGGCATCTGATTTTGCAATCGTAAAAAAAAGCAGTGCAGCTAGGAATATATTTCTCATGTAGAACGCAAAAGTGCTTAAATAAAATAAGAATTAAAAGCCCAATTACAAGATGACAAATAAATAGGATGTTCCAAGTTTAAGGAGTGAAGTTTGTTAAAATGAAACTATGAACGAATTGCCCAAAATTTTGAACTGCTATACCGCGAAGCTTTCGCCACATCCGCAAGTTCGCGAGGCATTGGGATTAATGAAATTGAATCCCTTGCCGTTAAGGCCATCGCTAAAGTCGAGTTCAGTACCAAAAAGATATAAAAAACTCTTCATGTCAACAGCAATTTTAACGCCTTTATCTTCAAAATATTGATCGCCCTTTTGTTCTTCATTATCAAAATCGAGCTTATAGGTTAATCCACTACAACCGCCACCCGTAACGCTTACACGAAGAAAATAGTCTTCTGTGAGATTCGCATCACGAACTAAATCAACTACCTTTAATTTTGCTTTATCACTTACAGTAATACTCATAACACTTCATTTGTTATTCTGTTTCCTATTCAACCAATTGTTCCATAATTGCACGAGCAATTAATATTAATGAACTTCGATTGGGGTTAAATTGTTTTTCGTGCGATAATCATTTATAGCAGCTTTAATAGCATCTTCAGCCAATACTGAGCAATGTATTTTTACTGGGGGTAATGCCAATTCTTCCACAATATCCATATTGTCGATTTTTAATGCATCGTCAATACTTTTGCCTTTAAGCCATTCGGTAGCTAATGAAGAAGATGCGATGGCACTTCCACAACCAAAGGTTTTAAACTTTGCATCGGTGATAGTTCCTGTTGCATCATCCACTTCTATTTGCAGACGCATTACATCTCCGCATTCGGGAGCTCCAACGAGTCCTGTTCCCACGTTATTCTTGCTTTTATCAAGCGTTCCAATATTACGAGGATTGCTATAATGATCGATTACTTTTTCTGAATATGCCATGATTTGATTTTTTAAATATTATATAAACTGTTTTCTCAATGTTCGGCCCAAGCAATTGATTTTAGATCGATTCCTTCTTTGAACATTTCCCAAAGTGGGCTCATTTCCCTTAGTTTAGTAACGGCTTCTTTAGTTTGGTTAATTGCAAAATCAATTTCTTCGTCGGTTGAAAAACGACTTAGACCAAATCGAAGCGAAGAGTGTGCTAATTCATCATCGAGTCCTAGGGCCTTCAAAACATAAGATGGTTCTAATGATGCTGAGGTACAAGCTGATCCACTTGAAACTGCGATATCTTTAACTCCCATCATCAAACCTTCTCCTTCAACATATTTGAATGAGATATTAGTACAATGAGGTAAACGGTGTTCTTTATTGCCATTCAAATAACTTTCCTCCAATTCGAGAAGACTGTTTTCTAGGCGATCACGCATCTTTGAAAGGCGTGCTGCATCTTGATTCATCTCCAAACGTGCTAATTCGCAAGCCTTACCAAAACCTACAATTCCAGGTACGTTTAGTGTGCCACTTCGCATTCCTCGCTCATGTCCGCCACCATCCATTTGGGCAGTAACTTTCACTCTTGGGTTCTTACGACGCACGTATAGTGCACCTATTCCTTTGGGGCCATACATTTTATGAGCAGTATAAGAAAGCAAATCGATGCCAAATTCATTAACATCAGTATTTACTTTTCCAACAGCTTGAGTAGCATCAGTATGAAACAATGCTCCATGTTTATGTGCTATCGCTGCTATCTCTTTTATTGGCTGAATCACTCCTATTTCGTTATTCGCAAACATCACCGATACCAAGATGGTAGTAGGTTTCATGGCGGCTTCCAATTCAGCTAAATCAATCATTCCATCGCCCTTTACCGACAAGTAAGTGATATCGGCGCCCATTTTTTCAAGGTGCTTGCAGGTATCTAGCACTGCTTTGTGCTCGGTAGTCAGGGTAATAATATGGTTCCCTTTTTCGGCATACATTTCATATACCCCTTTGATGGCCAAATTATTGCTTTCGGTTGCTCCGGAAGTGAAAATGATCTCCTTTTCGCTGGCACCAATCACTTGGGCTACTTGCTCTCTTGCGTAATCAACTGCCTCCTCTGCCTTCCAACCGAATGGATGGTTGCGACTTGCCGCATTCCCAAAGACATCAGTAAAGTAGGGTAACATATCTTGCAAAACCCTTGGATCCACAGGGGTTGTGGCGTTATTATCTAAATAAATCGGTAATTTCAACATACTCTTTTTGACTCCTAAATTTTCCTTGTTTAGAATGATTACAAATATACATCAATTTAGTTCATTGTAAAAAATAGAATTTTAAGTTTTTTTTAGCTGCATTTTGGGTTTAAATACTGATTACCATTGTCCAGCCTCCCCACCTCCTTTAAAGGTATCCCAACCTCCATTTTCAGGAGTAACTGGTCGTTCGATACCCAAAATGATGCGTGCATTGAAATCAGGAATATCAAACTTATGCATAAGTTGGCGCACTTTCCGTTCTGAATAAGCACTTGCTAAAATGGCTGCCAGCACAAAGGCAACCGATATTGCAACAGGAATCACAAAAGCCTTACGAGAATATTCGGGATTGAGATCGGGTTTTAGTTTATAGTTTCCTTGTAATGTTCCAGAGAAAGCCAGGAGTGCCCCTTTCAAACCTTCATAATACTGATGTTGTTTAAAAGATGCTTCTATAATCTGCCGTGATATTTGAGCACAAAACTTTTCAGATAATTGCTCGTTCAAATCGGAGCTCACTGCTGAATAGGCCTTAACATTTGATTTATCGAATAAGATGAAAATACTCTTCTTCGTTGGGTAATGACTCCTAATGCTATTAAGAATTGAATTCAAAGAATCATGGTTTATCGTCGATTCGGTAATAATTACAAAAGTTAATGATGCATTAGTTCTATAATCATTAAGAAGCCACTTCAATGAATCCATTTCAATTGGATTAAAAAGCTGGGCATTATCAATGACAGTGCTCTCAGAAGTTATTGAATCGGAGGTTGGCTGAGCTTGACTGCTTATATACATAAAGCAGGTGAGGATGAGCAAACAATAGTTTTTAAAATGACGCATTCGGTTTGATATATTTCTCTGCATTAACTAGTTATATATTTATCGGGAATTTTGAAGTTAGCACCTTTTCGGCCGATTCCATACCTTCCATTATCGCTTTGCCAATATCTCCATTTTTAAAATAGATGGTCATGTTTTCTATGGTTTCGGTCCACGCATTCGGTGGAAGTAAATGATCCAAAGAGGGGCCACATACCAAGGCGAATTGCCTATTATTCTTACATACATAAATAAGTACGTATGGAGTTTCCTCCTTCTCGCCTAAAAAGAGCATTTCGAAAATCTCTGAAGCACGATCTAGCACCCTTAAAGAAGCATTTTTCTCTAGATGTAGATGAATTCTTCCACTGGAAGCACGGGCAATCTCAGAAGCCTTTTCGGATATCTTTTGGATTTCGGAATGAGTTAGCGGAAGATAATCTCCTGTAATGAAATTTTGAATTCTAGCGATCGACATTATTGATGCGTATATATAACGAGATAATTAGTAACTAAAATGATCATTGCAAAGGTAAGGCTATTAGGAAACAGCGCCAATTTAATTAATGAGCATGTTTTTTTAATTCCGATAAACATGAATGCATTTAACTAAAAGGTACCTGCAGGTAGAAAGACATGAAGCTCGAAATTAATATTTTAATTAGGGCATAGTCGATTTATCAAAAAAAACTACTTCATTTGCAGCAATCAATATATTTTTTTACACATGAAGAAGTTTTTTACACTCTTATGCTGTGCGCCTTTACTTTTAATAGCGCAAGCTCCTCAAAAAATTGACACGAAAGCGTTTAAAGAGGCGAATGCCCAACGAATGGGAGAGACTCATTCGCCAGTAATTAACAAGGTAAGACAAGCTCCTCTAAGAAAAACCAATGGTGACAATCCTGTTTATGGAGCAAAAACCATTGGAAATACCTTATACGACTTGCAATCAAATAATGCACTCGCAAGTAGATTAATGGTTTATCCCAATGGCAAAATCACTGCAACCTGGACAACCTCATCTGACGGAGGTCCATCTTTTGGTCAACGTGGATCTGGATATAACCAAATGGTTGGTGGTGTGTGGCGTAAGGCCCTACCGAATAACGGAAGAATTGAAAGTAGTCGTGTAGGCTGGCCAAGTATAGGTGTTGCTACTTTTGGAGGCGTTGAAAAAGAATACATTTTCGCTCATGCCGTTGCCTCTTCTGGTTTAACAGGAGGTTTTACATTTTCAACTAATACAGGAATCGGAACTGATTTCACTGGAGGTACTGTTGTATTGAATGATACTTATAATAATGCAACAACTCCTGGTCCAATTTGGGGGCGTTCTGCTACTGCGGGATCTCGTATTGTAGTAATATCTTGTTTCGCCGATTCAACTTCAGGTTATCCTGTTAATTACAAAGCTGGTGGTATTAAACGCCCAATCACATATTCGGTTTATGATGCTGCTGCTCAAACTTGGCTTACAAAAAACGCACTTCTTCCAGGTTATGATAGCGTTCGTTATGATATTGGCCAAGCCGATTCGTATTCAATTGATGCTGCAGGAAATAAAGTACGTATTGTAATCGGTGGCGCATTTGATGATTTGGCAATGTGGAAGAGCGAAGATGCTGGTTCAACTTGGACCAAAGTAATCATTGATTCATTTGCTCGTTTTGTTGCGACTCCAAGCAATAAGCGTAAATTTGTGAATAATGGAACAGTAAGCGTAATGATTGATAAGAATGGCGTAACGCATGTTGCGGTACCGCTATTAGCTACTGCATTTGACTCTGTTGATGCCTTGACTGGTGCTCGTACAACTTACTATTCAACCAGTCTTGGAATCGAAGGTATTGAATATTGGAACGATAAAATTAATACTACCACTGGCACTACCGACCCAATTCAAATTATTGGAGGTACACCTGATATTAATAATGACGGAGCCATTACACTAGGTACTAATACACGAAACTCAAGTTATGGTGGCTATGGAACAGGCTTGGGAGCAACCACTGCTACCCGAGTTTCTGCCATGTCAAATCAGCCAATGCTTTCATATGATGCTGCAGGAAATATCTTCTGTACTTATATAGCACCAATTGAAGATGACCTTTCGGGTGATGATGAAAACTACAATGATATTTTTGTTATGTATTCAAAAGACGCCGGTAAAAATTGGGCTGACCCTCAAAACTTAACTCAAACAACTGGATTTGAGGATTTCTATCCAACACTAGCAAAAGTTTCGGATAGCAAATTACGCTTGATGTATTTCTTAAAAGATGATCCAGGAATTGCAGTAAACAATAGTTCAAACCCTGAAACAAATGTAGCTGTAAATTATATGGAAGTACCTGTTTCGAAAATCATTAATGATAGTGTTGGCATTTTCCCTAATGGCATCAATGCTAGTAATGATGAAGGTTTTAAGGTAACTCAAAACTACCCAAACCCAACTCAAGGTGTTACCCGCATAGATTTTAGTATTGGCAAAAACGCTTCTGTTAATTTCACTGTAATTGATATGCTTGGACAAGAATTATATTCTGAAACAAACGAGAAAGTTGAAGCAGGAAAACATAGTATTTATTTTAATGCTTCATCATTAAGTAGCGGAATTTATTTCTATACCGTTACTGTAGGAGCTCAAAAAGTAACTCAAAAAATGATCGTAGAATAAGCATTCTACAACTATTCTAAATGCCTGCGACGAACATCGCAGGCATTTTTTTTGAGTATCCAATATATACCACGGTATGATCAATTTCATTTCCCTACTTTTACACCATGAAAAGATATTTGCCTTTCATTGCTGTCGTACTCTCTTTCATTTCATGTAATACGACGAATCCTATGCATCCCATTAACGAAAATTATTCTGATCAAAACACCTTAGCAGAGCATCCTACGGATCATAAAATCAATATTTATCAAGTGATGACCCGTTTGTATAGCAATCCAAATGCTACCAACAAACCCTTTGGTACCGTTGATGAAAATGGGGTAGGTAAATTTAATGATATCAATGCAGAAGCATTAAAGTCGATGGTTAAGCTCGGCATAACTCATGTGTGGTATACAGGTGTTTTAGAATGTGCAACCATGACGGATTATAGTGGAGATAGCATTTCCAAGGACCATCCCATGGTAGTGAAAGGGAGAGCTGGTAGCCCTTATGCTATCAAGGATTACTATGATGTAAATCCCGACCTTGCTATCAATGTAAAGCAACGCAAAGAGGAATTCAAATCGTTGGTAAACAGAACTCATGAAGCTGGCTTAAAAGCAATAATCGATTTTGTTCCCAATCATGTAGCACGTCAATATCATAGTGATGCCAAACCTGCTGGCGTAGAAGACTTGGGAGCGAATGAGGATCAAACAAAGGTATTTAGCCCCAATAATAATTTCTATTATATTGCGGGTAAGTCATTTGAAGTACCAAAAGGTTATAATCCATTAGAAGGCATCACAGTGCAAAGCCAAGAAGAACCATATCTTGAAAATCCAGCAAAAGCCACAGGGAATAATGTATTTAGAGCCGACCCATCAATAGGTGATTGGTTTGAAACTGTAAAACTTAATTACGGATTAGACCTTGTCAATGGGAATATCGATTTAAATAATACTTCGTCACAGCACTTCGATCCAATACCAGGTACTTGGGTAAAGATGAAGGATATCTTGGTTTATTGGGCTCAATTTGGGGTTGATGGATTTCGTTGTGATATGGCCGAAATGGTACCCGTAGCATTTTGGAATTATGCTATTACCGAAGTTAAAAAAGTAAACCCTTCAATAATTTTCATTGCAGAGATATACAATCCCAACGAATATCGAAACTATATTAACAATGGTAAATTTGATTACTTATACGATAAAGTTGGCACTTACGATGATATTCGCAGGGCTGTAGAAAACAAAGGAAGTATTGATAGCATTACGAATTTGCAAAAGAGTTTAGATGGCATCACTTCTAATTTAGTTCGGTTCATTGAAAATCACGACGAACAGCGTTTTGCATCAAAAGAATTTTCAGGTAATGCCCTGCGATGTGTGCCTGCTATGGTACTTACCACCTGCATGCATTCGGGACCATCTATGATTTATTTTGGGCAGGAGAGTGGGGTTAAAGGGGAAGGTGCTGAAGGCTTTGGTGGAGATGATGGGCGCACAACGATGTTTGATTATTGGGGAGTTAAGGAGCACCAGGCTTTTTTAAATGGAGGTCGATATGATGGAGGGAAATACACCATTGATCAAAAACATTTGCATGATTTCTATGCTAAACTTTTGAACCTAAATTTAACATGTGATGCATTAAAAAATGGCCGATTCTATGATTTGCAAACTATGCATACAGATTACAACCGTGATAAATGCTACAGTTTTTTAAGATATTCAAATAAGCAACGACTACTCATCATTGTGAATTTTAGTAATGACCAAAATTTTAACCCAGTAATTAAACTATCGGAAGCTTTACAAACTGCAATAGGATGCACTCCTGGAACTCGATATACATTGAAAAACTTATTAACCGACGATGTAATAAAAGCAGATTTAGGCGAAGGCCTTCGTGTTGAATTACAAGCTAACAGTGCCTTCATCTTTGAAATCAATTAAATATTCTTATGATTTTTGTAATCCTTGTTCCTCTTTTCTTACTTCCTGCCTTTCTTATCTTTTGGTATCTTTATCAAAAACTTTTTGAGGGAAATTATATAATGCTTGGTTTGGCTGGATTTATCATCTTGCTTTCCATTTTAATATATTTCTTTTATCGATTTGGCTATGATAAAAAACTCACCCTACGCACTTCTAAATATGCATTGCGCTTTAATGAGCAGCGAGCCGAGAGTGGACTGCCCTTATTGACTTACGATTTCTCTCAGGACGGAAATACATGGAATGCTAAGCTTGACAGCATAACCGACACTTCAAAATTCGTATTGTTGCAGAAAATCATTGAAGAAAACGACACCCATTCTGAGGCTGAGCAGGAGTATAATTTCTTGGCAAAGGCCTTGAGTGATACCACGGTACTTTACTTGAAAATACAGTATAATTTTAACACCAAAAACTATTACGCAGAAACACGGCTTGGGAATTTATCACGCCCCTCCTACTCTATTAACAAAATGCGAATTTTTGACGATTGCTGTTCCATTCCATATAAGAAGTTGCAAGTAGATAGTTTATTGAAAAATTCATTCTAGAATATTTTTAGTCAATATCCTCCATTACCACTCAATGCTTTTGGTGAATAAATGGTGTGATATATAATTTTTAAATAACAATTATATATTTATTTTCACGCTCGCAAATATCTTGCATGAAACATTTATATCTTTTCATTCTTCTCCTTGCTGCGATGTGCGGCGCTGCTCAAAATGCCACCTTGTCGGGGAAGGTTATTGATGCAGAAGATAAGAGTCCGCTCATAGGTGTAAACATTATGATCATAGGTACCAGTATTGGAACTGCCTCAGATAATAATGGAAATTATACCCTCAAAAACTTAAAGCCTGGAATTTACAATATCAAGTATTCATATACCGGTTATGAGAAGACATTACTAACAGGTATTAAATTATCTGCCAATGAAAATAAAGTGATAAATCTATCGCTAAAAACGGCTGTGGCAACTACCGAAGAAGAAGTAGTTATTGTAGGCCAAAAGCCACTTGTAGATGTAGAGAAAGGTAAGAGTGAAAGCAGTATCAAAAGCGAAACAATAGAATCGGCTCCACAACGAGGAATAGAAAAGATTATCAACTCACAACCCGGTGTTATGAATTCACCATCAGGAATTAATATTCGTGGAGGAAGGACATATGAAACCGGTTTCTATATTGATGGAGTAAGTGCTACTGACCCACTGGCAGGCACTGGATTTGGCTTAGACCTAGGAAGTAACGCTATTGATGAAGTAGAGGTTACTACTGGTGGAGCTGGGGTGGAGTATGGCAATAGCACTGCAGGGGTAGTAAATACGCGAACCAAGTCGGGTGGTGATAAAACAGAGTTCTATCTATTATACAAACGTGATAATTTTGGATTTAATAAGAATTGGAATTCCGTATTTAATCAACAAAATATTGAGTTCAACATGTCGGGGCCAGTAAAGGGTACCCATAAGAAGCTAAAATATTCGATGGCATTGAAAGGTGCCTTTACCGATGAGTTTTATAAGAATCCAGCAAATCAAGTAATTTCTTCACTTTATTCTACTGCCTGGAGTCCATATCAGAACAACCGCTGGAGTGCATTACTAAAATTCAATTATGAATTAAATCCTAAGAATCGCTTTGCCTTCACCTATTTAAAATCTTTAAATATAAACCAAGATGTAAATATGTTGAGGGTAACGGGGAACGACGCTAGTTTCAATCCAGGATATCAATTTTCATTTCAACAACAGATGGACAATGCCAATACGTTTACGCATGATAATAATTTGCAGATTTTGCAATGGAATCATAGTAGTGGGAAGCGTTTTGCGCTGAAGGCAACAGCTTCTCGATTGTATGTCCACTTGAGAGCCGATGCCAATGGCAGAGATTGGAGACCACTTACCGTAAATGGAGAGTTCGATCCAAATAGCATCATTACGGCACCAGTGACTTACTTTAATCCAGATGACAATACTGTGTTTGTAGAAGCTGCGAGTGGGTTTTACAATAATGGTGGATTAGCTACCCTTTGGCACGACCATTTGGTGGAACAGTATACCGCCAACCTCACAGGAAGTTTAATGTCGAAAAGCACTTTCAACCGATTGTTTTTTGGCACTGAATACAAGTATCAAAACCTACAGTGGATTGATATTGATAAGCCATGGATTGGAGCGCCTGTTCAATTGGCCAATGGTCAACAAACCCAGAGTTATAGACTCGGTAATTACAGTGATATATGGCATGTTAAACCCAATCAGTTTTCGTTTTTTGTAAGTGATAAGATTAAATACAAAGGCCTTATTGCCGATATTGGTTTGCGATATGAACTGTGGTCGTTGGGAAAATTTGTAGATGATGCCATTGCCAATCCGAAATCGCCTATTCGCAATGAAATTCGGGAGAGTTATACGAATAATACTGTTGGTTTATTCGGTCGTCGATATAAAATGCGACTCTTACCTCGCTTATCGGCTTCCTTCCCAATAAGAGAAAACCAGGTACTCTATTTCAATTATGGGCATAGCACGGTGATGCCGCATCCTTCTTATATTTATGCTGGTCTTGACCCTTATTATACCGATAGAAGTACTTTATCACGATTGGGCAATCCCGATTTAAATCCTGAAGTAGATATAAGTTACGAGTTGGGATTAAAAACGCAGATTACGAATAATGATGCCTTGAATATCACCACTTATATCAAGGACAAATATGATTTTATCACTTCTGCTAGTATTTTAGTACCTGATATTACAGGGCGCGATGTGTCGAGAACGGTTCGAATAAATAGTGACTATGCTCGTATGCGAGGAATAGAAGCCGCTTATATAAAAAGAATTGGCAAGTGGTTTAGTGGACAAGCGTCGGTAGCTTATAGCGTTGCTACAGGCCAAAGTGCGAGTGCTAATGATGCATTAAAAGACTTGCTGAATAGTGGTGCAAGAGAAGATACTAAGGAGTTTTATTTAGCATGGGACCGCCCTTTTGATATTAAAGCCAATGCTACCTTTGTGAAAGATAATGGAAAGCCATTTTGGTTTATCAAGAACTTCGATAAGATGTCGTTATATACAGAGGTGATTTGGAGAAGTGGGAAACGTTATACTCCTTATGTTTTTACTGGTTTGGAGCCTTCGAGCGGACGACCTATTTATGTGGTAGACCCCAATCCCGACAATAAATTTTCCAAGCTAAGTGACCCATGGTTTTGGGTAGATTTAAACTATAAGAAATGGTGGAGTTATAAAAAATGTAAGGTAGCATGGACTATTGAAATCACCAACTTGCTAAACAACAAAAATAGTGCTATTGTAAACCCTGTAACAGGGAAGGCATTCCGCGCTGGAGATGATGTACCCACTGAGTGGAAAGATGCCCGTTATACCGACCCTCGCGACCCTCGGAGTAATAATATTCCTGCCACAGATCCAAGTAGATTTCTCGAACAGCGCCATTTCCTAACAGGTATTAGTTTGAGATTTTAAGCAATAGATTCGAAAATTTGCATTCGTCGAATCTGATTCAAATCAATTATTTTTCAGCATTATCAACTTCTAATTCATCCCGAATTGAGGTATATTTGCAGCATGAATAATGTTGTAAGAATTCCATCCGCAATCAATGAGCCGGTTTTGCAATATGCTCCCGGCAGTGCCGAAAAATTGGCTTTGAAAGCAGCACTCCAAGAAGGGCGCAGCAAGGTTATTGATATCCCAATGATAATAAATGGGAAAGAGGTTCGAACTGGTAATACCAAGAAAATTGCCCCTCCTCATGACCATCAGCATACCATTGCAACCTTTCATAAAGGTGATGCCAGTCATGTAGAAGCGGCCATAGAGGCTGCGCTTAATGCTAAGGAAGCATGGGAATTAATGCCATGGGAAAACAGGGCCAGTATATTTTTAAAGGCAGCTGATTTAATTGCAGGACCTTATCGTGCAGCACTCAATGCAGCAACGATGTTGGGTCAGAGCAAAAATGCATTTCAGGCAGAGATTGATGCTTCGTGTGAGATGATTGATTTCTTGCGATTCAATGTACAATTCATGCAAGAAATTTATATGGATCAACCTATTTCTTCAAAAGGCATATTTAACCGAGTTGAATATCGCCCATTAGAAGGATTTTGTTTGGCTGTTACCCCCTTTAACTTTACTGCCATAGCAGGAAATCTTCCAACTAGCATGGCCATGATGGGCAATGTTGTAGTGTGGAAGGCTGCTGAAACACAAACCTATTCTGCTAATATTCTAATGAAAATTTTTATAGAGGCCGGATTGCCAGCAGGAGTTATTAATTTAATATTTGTTGATGGCCCAACAGTTGGTGAAACTTGCTTCAAACACCCATTATTCACTGGATTGCACTTTACAGGTAGCAGTGGTGTATTTAAGGGCATGTTAAAAACCATTTATAGTAATTTAGATAATTATAAATCCTTCCCACGTTTTGTTGGAGAAACGGGAGGTAAAGATTTTATTGTAATTCACCCATCAGCAATACTTGATGTGGCTGTTGCCAATACCATCAGAGGAGCCTTTGAATATCAAGGACAGAAATGTTCGGCAGCATCCAGAGTTTATGTTCCGCAAAGTATGTGGAACGATTATCAATCGGAGTTAAAGAGGCATCTTGCAACGGTAAAAATGGGTCCAGCAGAGGATTTCCGTAATTTTGTAAATGCTGTTATTGATGAGAAATCGTTTGATAAAATCACTAAGTACATTGACAATGCGAAGAAGGATGCTACTCAGGTAGAAATACTTTGTGGTGGTAATTATGATAAATCGAAAGGTTATTTTATTGAGCCCACTATTTTAGTAGCCAAAACCCCAAATTATATTACCATGTGTGAGGAAATATTTGGGCCAGTATTAACGGTATATGTATATGCAGATGAAGCATTTGAAGAGACTTTGAAATTGGTTGATGCCACTTCTCCCTATGCATTAACAGGAGCCATTTTGGCACAAGATAGAGCAGCATTAGAGATAGCAAAAATTGCATTAAGAAACAGCGCTGGTAATTTTTACATAAATGACAAACCAACGGGAGCTGTAGTTGGTCAGCAGCCTTTTGGTGGTGCAAGAGCGAGTGGCACGAATGATAAGGCCGGAAGCAAGTTAAACTTATTGCGTTGGTCATCGGTACGAACCATCAAAGAAACTTTGGTACCCGCTACAAGCTATGAATATGACTTCTTGATAGAAGAATAACGATTTAAAAAGAATCGTTGGGTAGCTCCCAAATTATTGTTTTTCTGAGCTAAATAAAACACTTTAAAAGGCCTCTGAATCTATTTTTCAGGGGCTTTTAATTGCAAGCGGTGCACTGATGGAGGAGATAAAAATCGCGTTTTGCAAGGATTTCGAATGTTATGCTATTTGAACTTTTCTTTCCCCCATTTGTAAGACAAATACCTCCACTTGTAGTTTGGTGCTTGTGAGATTTTAGGCAGCATCACATCTTTGTACTCGAAAATAAATGGTAAAGGTTTAAATAATGTCAGCCTTAACTTTTTATTTGGATATTTGAAAATTAACATGTTATTTGGCATTTAAAAACCAATGTATATATAATCTCAAATATTTCAAAACCCTTAAAACTAATTAAATTATGTTCGAGTATGGAATTGGAGGCAACGAAGTAAGAACCGACGCCTCAGAATCAATGGCTGACATAGCCCAAAACAGAACCATGTTTTTGCAGCAACTAACTGCAGAGGCACCGGTTAAACCAGTAGCGGTTTACGATCTTAAAACGACCGACGAAGTGTTTAGTCATTTTCAACCCAATGTGGATGTTGAATTTGAAACGGAAGATGGTGGTGGAAATACTGAGAATCTTAAGTTTTCTAACTTAGGTGATTTCAGTCCAAAGAACATCACTAAGCAAAGCAACTTCCTTCAAGACTTAAGCATTCAACAAGAGCAGTATCAAAAAATTGGGAAACAACTTAAAACAAACAAGTTATTAAATGGTGTACTCACCAATCCTGATGCGAAACAAGCTTTTATTGTTGCATTACAAGCCTTGATACAAGAGTTGGATGTGAAGTAAAAAACTATCCTTAAAATTAAACACAACAAAAAATCAATTTAAAAAATACCGTTATGGAATTAGAAAATCAAGAGCAAGGTGCTCAGTTTAAAGAAAAAGTAAAATTCGATGCTCCAGCACAAACATTGGAGGAGTCGCTAAATAAGCTTGTTAAATTTGGTGGTTTCGATTTCTTAGAATCAACCATTGATGGCGTAGCTAATATGAACCCTGAGCGTAAAGCTCGTAAGAAAATCTTTTTATCAGAGTCTGATAAAAAATCAGAAAGAAAAGACTTGGCTAAGAAGATGGAGTTATGGGTTGATATGCTAAGTGCAAGTAATGATGTTGGAGAAATGATGGAGCAGTGTACCGCAAAGTCACATGCTGCAGACAAAATCCACAAGAAAAATTTAAAGAAAGCTTTAGATGCTACTGCTCAACTAGAGCAAGCCTATCGCTCTGTTTCGTTGTTTTATGCAAACAGTGAATCAGATAAACTAAAAAATGTAACCTTTGTAAATGCTTCAATGGAGCAATTGAAAGACTTGGACAATCCACGTTTCATTGATTATGTTGGTGACGAATTAAAACAAAATTTCGACCGTTTGGATTTACGCGACAACTACTCATTAATGGTTATTCCTGGATATTTAGGAAGTAACAAAGTGGTTGAAAAATGGGCTAAAACAGCCTATGCAAGTAAAGTAATGATGGTTACCGATTTTGAAAATTTGGATTCACCAGAAGACGTTTTGGATTTATTCCAATCGGCAAATTTAGCAGGAGGTGATACTTATAAATCAAATGTTGCAATGACTTGTAACTGGATTGTTGGTCGTGGTAAGGTAGCTGAAGTAGGTGAAGAAGATGATTTATTTGTACCCGGATCAGCTGCACTTGCTGGTAAGATCTATAGTACTTTGATGAGTCAGGTAACTGCAGGTAAGAAACATGGTGCAATCAACGATGTTGATGCTGTGAAATTTGACTTGAAGAAATCGGAAATCAGTGAATTAGAAAAAGCTGGTTTGATTCCAATGGTTAACGAATATGGTAAAGTAATGGCATTCTCTGCTAAGACTTTATTCAATGGTGATAACTTGGGATTACAAACTTATTCGGTAGTGCGTGTATTCGACTATATCGCAAAAGTTTTGGTAGATTTCTTGAACCGTCGTGCATTTGAAAACTGGACTTCAAAAACTGAAAAAGAATTACGCAGTCAGATTGTGAAATTCTTGGATAGTATTCAAGGTCCGGAGAAATTGATTGAGAAATTTCAAATTTTAAAATTCGAGCGTGACGAAAACAATAAAGATAGAATTAACCTTGATATTCATATCACTCCATACTTCCCAGCGAAGAGTTTCGTGGTGAAATTGGATGGTCAAAAAGGTGAAAATTCAACTGAGTGGGCTAGCCAATACGCTCAGCAATAAACAGAAGACTATTTGCAGCACCTGCATCAAACCCTTGCAGGTGCTGTTTTTTTTTTACAAACATTAATTAAGTGAATCGTATATGTCGTACAAAGCTACCCTAAATATTACTGCTAGTAGAAGTGGAAGATCTGATTTTGATGTTATGAGTTGTCATTTTAATTTCCGTGTTCCTATTGATGGAAGAGGAAGAGCTACAGGGCATTTAACTGATGGCTTAATATATGTTGAAATTGAATCGAATGAGAGCTCGAAATTTTTTGGTATGATTACTACCAATGAGTCTTTTAGAGGAAAAATCACATTTTACAAACCTGATAGTGATCAACGATTGAAACAAATTGAATTTGAAAATGGAATACTAGTTCAATATTCGGAGTCAATGGTTTCAACGGGTAATATCCCAATGCTTACCAATATCACGATATCTGCGGCAAGAATTAGTTTAGAAGGAGAAACCACCGTTTCAGAGTGGATGGATTCAAGATCTTAATTATCATACAAAATACAATCCTAAATTTATTTTAATTTTTAAACCCCTTAAATTTTTATATTATGTCATTCAAAGCAAAATTAGCATTAGGTGGAAACAACTATGATGTTCTCCACACCAGTTATGCCTTCCGTCGCGATGTCGACTCAAAAGGCCGTCCTTCTTCAGGTATCTATGGTGGTACTGTAGAAATTCAAATTGAATCAACCGACGATACTGCCATCTTAGAAGCTATGGTTAATAACCAGTACAAAGCTCAATCGGGAACAATCACATTCCAAAAACGTGATGAAGATGCAAAAATGAAAGAACTAACCTTCGAAGATGGTTATGTAGTAAGTTTTGCTGAATCTTTGGATGTTACAGGTACGAACCCGATGACAATTACATTTACAGTTTCGGCTCGTAAATTAAAGGTTGGAAATGCTGAACACGAAAATGATTGGCCGGATAAAAAATAATTTCCGCTAAAATCAATCAAACAAAACATTTCCTAACAATTAAAAAAAAAAGAATTACCATGTCATTTAAAGCACAACTAAAATTAGGCGGTAAAAACTTTGACGTTTTACATTGCGACTATGCATTTACTCGTGATGTAGATCCTAAGGGTCGCCCATCCTCAGGTATTTATGGAGGTTCGGTTAATATCAAAATCGAATCAACCGATGACACTTCTGTATTGGAATCGATGATAAATAATGTGTATAAAGCACAAGGCGGAACAATCACATTTCAAAAACGTGATGAAGATGCTAAAATGAAGGAACTTACCTTCGAAGACGGTTATATTACATCTTATAACGAATCGTTAGATGTCGTTGGTTCAAATCCAATGTCAATTTCATTTACTATTTCAGCTCGCAAACTAAAAGTGGGTAATGCTGAACA
>CANLPK010000027.1 GCA_947492885.1 Bacteroidota bacterium | reverse complement strand
CCCCAGTCGTTGATGCTTGTGCCGTTTAATGGCTCACTATACCAGGTTCCATCGGTTATTTCAAAATCTTCATAATTTGGGTAGGTACTTATCGAAGCTCTTGATAGAATTGGAAAATTGAATAAGGTATCATTCAGTTGATCACTATCGTTGGCCAATGCTGTCCATGCTTTTACAATATAGAAACCTGGTGTAGCTAAATTAAGTTTAGAATTAAAAGTAAAATTGAGTGAATCATTAATATTAAAATTACTTGATAACGTGAATGAGTCGGTACCTGCAGAAACAAGGATATTGTTGAAGTCGACCATGCGGAATCCCATTTTTATTTTGGTTCCGGTAGTCAATACTTTACCATAGTTTTTAACTTTCACAGTGAGTGGTGTCATACTTGTTAATCCGCAACCACCCAATGCACTTGTTATTCCAGCAACGCCTACATCCTTACTGAAGATATCGGTGATTCCAATACTATCAATAGCAACACCCTCTCCAGAAGTAACAAAATCACTCGCAAAATGAAGTCGGAATTTTACATTGCTTTGCCCAGCGAAACTTGCCAAAGGAACTTTTACTCTTTGCCATCCGGCACTGTTTCCACTCCATTGTGGAGGAGCAAACTTTCCTAATGTAGCGGTATTATTATATCCACCGGCAGTGAAACCTGTTACTTTGTTCCAGCTTAATCCTCCGTTGGTTGTTGATTCTAAAATACAACCATCATAGTCGGGTTCGGTGCTAAACTTAAGTGAGAAAGTTAATGTTGGAGAGAAAGCAGTACTCAAATTGATGCAAGGCGATTCAAGAGCATAATCGGAATTGTTATCATAATCGCTGATAGGACGTGTAACCCAGCATTTGGTGCCACTTGCGGCTGCCGAAATAAATGTTTTGGCAGGTGTAGCCCACATGAAATCGTTGGCAGTACCTGTAATGATTTTGCTTGTCCAGCCTCCATCGTTTATTTCAAAATTCTCACGGTAAGGATATGAGCTCACGCTGAGAATCGATACCATTTTATATAGGGTATCATTACTCGCATCCGAGTCGCCTGGAAGTGAAACCCATACTTTAAAATTGTAGTTGCCAAAGGTGGTCATTGGCGTTGTTGATGCAAAAGTGAATTGAATGGTATCGCCTATTTGTTTATTACTTGAAATAAGAATCGTATCCGTATGAATGGATCCATTATTCATCTTAAATGAAACAGGTATTTTGCTTCCAGAGGCCAGAGACAAGCCAATATTGGTGATGACCGCTTTCACTGTTGCATTCCCTGGAGGGCTGCATGAATTCACCGGGGTCAATAACTCAGTTACTGTTAAATCTTTGGTGGTATTGGCGATGGTAACACTATCGAAAGCCACCCCTTCATCGGTAACAAAATTATCGCTTTGAAAACGCACCCGAACTTTGGCATTGGCAACTCCGCCAAGGTTAGGCAAGGATACTACATAACGAAGCCAGCTTCCATTATCGCCACACCATGCTGGTGGAGTGAACACTGCGATGGTAGAGGTGCTGTTATAGGTATTTAAAATTATATTGGCCGAAGGCACCTTCGTCCAGCTGGCGCCACCATTATCGCTTGTTTCCAAAAATAATCCATCATAGTCGACTTCGGTTAGATATCGCATCGAGAAGCTCATACGAGGAACTGCCACATTGGTTAAATTCAAGCAAGGCGATTCGAGGGCATAATCCATGAGGTCGGTATAGTCGCTTTTAAGGTTGGTCGACCAGCAATACATTCCATTGATAGCACCAATTGTGATGGTTTTTGAGGGTGCTCCCCAAAGCCATTCCTGGTTGCCGCCACCCAGATCCACACCTCTCCATCCACCATTGGATGCTTCGAAATTTTCGTGATAGGGGAAATTAGTTATGCCCCCTGCATGAATACTGATGCTATCGGAAACCGCGCTATCATTCGTATTAAGGCATTTCACAATACATCGAATATGAAAGCTACTGAATACAGCTATTTCGAAATTGTTATTGACTGCACCAGAAATATTGGCCCACGATCCACCAGAACTCAGTTGTTGCCATTGATAGCCCAAATTGGCATTCAATGAGGTACCTAACAGAGAGAACTTCACGGTATCGCCATTACAAGGATATATTTTGGTGGCTTGCACGGTACCAGATATTGGAATACCAGCACAAGGCACGGGCACATAATAGTTCAATAATAATTTAGGCAGATTTACAGTATCCAGATATCCTTTAAAGCCATAGGTATTGGATCCTCCGGTGCCTCGGGCAATACCAATACCAGCGCTGGTGCCAATACGTGAGTTCAAATAAGTAATTCCTATATTGCTAATACTTGTATTATAGCTAACAGGGAAGCTACTTACCCAGGCTAAGTTTGCCAAACTATTGGAGATGGGGGCTGCATCGCCACAATCGGTATATAGTGTAGCAGCAGAAGTTGTAACAGGGTCGTTGGAAAGTGCATAGATTCCATTGATTACGCCCGACAATCCAACGCATGCATAATTATAGTATTGCAAAGAAGCACTTGTAATTACCGCATTTCCAGGCAAGGAGCTCATATCAAATTTGATAAATCCGCGGGAGGCACCATCGCCTATATTATCCAAATCACCGGCTGTTTTGGTGGTGGTGGTGGTAGATCCTGTGTACACCGCTTTAAGCGTAGCCGATTGTGACCAGAGTTGAACAGAAAAAAATATCAGTAAGCAAGCGAGGTAGCGTTGTTTCATTATCAAAAAAGGGAATAGGATACGAATGTAGGGAAAAATATAACTTTTTATTCTTTGTAATTAAAAAATGAATCAATACCGATGGATTCAAAAACGAGAAAAAATTACTGCATATTTTGACAAGCAAAACTGACACAATTCCTTTGGCACTAATATTGCGAGGCGTTGAAACGAAAATGAAATCCACTTTTTTTACTCTTCTACTTGTCATCTTCTTCGTTTCTTGTGCACGTAAGGTTGATGTTGCACCCCAAAAAATTGATACAGTCAGTGTGGTGCCACCTGCAGCGCTCGATACCTTGCAATTACAAGCCCGGCCTGCCGACTCGCTTTTAAAAACAAGATTACGTTAATTACACTTTTCGATACCACTCCCGCCCCTAGTTTATATTTGCCTTTTATTTAGTGATGCATACTTTAAGAATCGTAGGTGTACCCGAACATTTTAATTTGCCCTGGCAATTAGCCCTTGAGCAAGATGCTTTTTTAAAAGCAGGTGTTAAGGTGGAATGGCAGTATAATAAGGCAGGAACAGGTTCCATGGTGAATGCCTTGCGCAATGATGAAGTAGATTTAGCCCTTGTGCTTACTGAAGGGATTGTTTCGGCTATTATAAACGGGCTGGAAGCTAAAATCGTAAAACAATTTATTACCTCCCCGCTCATTTGGGGTATACATACCGGACCTACCTCTGGAATTGCCAGTGCCATGCATTGTCAGAATTGCAAGATTGCTATTTCCCGCTTTGGGAGTGGCTCACACCTGATGGCCATGGTAGATGCCGAGGCCAACGGCAGAAAAGTAACAGAAGAGAATTTTACTGTGGTTGGCGATATTGATGGTGCACTAAAATCTCTGAATTCAAATGAATCCCAGCTTTTTTACTGGGAGAAATTCACCACCAAACCCTGGGTTGATCATGGCTCCTTGAAACGTATTGGGGAGTTCTTAACCCCATGGCCCTGCTTCGTGGTAGCGGCATCCAATAAAGCCATTCATGAAAAGAAGGAGGCCATCGCCATCGTATTAGAAATTATTTCTAAGGTGTCGATGGAATTTGTTTCCTCGCCAAATGCGGTGCAATGGCTTATCGAGCGCTTTGAGATGAAGCCCGAAGATGCCACATCTTGGTTTTACAGTACCGATTGGAGTTACGACCATAGCATCTCGGCCAAAATGCTACAAAACGTGATGCATGCACTGCAAAAAGTGGGTGCCATCAAGGCGCCCATTCATGCCGACTTATTATGTTCGAAGGATTTGATCCTAAAATAAGGGGCATTTTTGAAAACTTTTCCTACCTAAAATTGTCAAAACAGGAAAAATCGGCCGCCTTTTTCGGGATATGATGGAAATTTTGCCCCAGACAAACTTCTTAATTCGCCTGAAAACAAAGGATCTTGGAGGTTTTTAGGAATTTTCGACAGAACCCTTCACACTTTAAAACATTTTGCTATATTTGCACTCCAAAATTTTTACGGACATGAATTATATTAAATTAATCGAACAAGAATATATCAGAACTGGACTTCCTGAATTTAAAGCTGGTGATACTATTACTGTTTCATACAAAATTAAAGAAGGAAACAAAGAGCGTACTCAGTTGTTTAATGGTGTTGTATTACAACGTCGTAATTCAGGAATGGGTGCAAATTTCACGGTTCGTAAAATTTCTAACGGTGTTGGAGTTGAGCGTATTTTTCCGTTGAACAGCCCATTTGTTGAAAAAGTAGAAGTAAACAGCCGTGGTAAGGTGCGTAGAGCACGTGTATTTTATCTTCGCAAATTGCAAGGTAAGGCTGCCCGTATCAAAGAATTACGAGTTAGATAATTTCTTTTATACAAAATATAGAACCCTGTACTTCCGAGTATGGGGTTTTTTGTTGTACTACAATTCCATCATATTTAGTAATATTGCTCAACCATCATGAGAAGAAAAATAGCCATTTTAGGATCGGGCAATGTTGCCACCTTCCTCGCCAAAGCCTTACGCAAAGCCAATAATACGGTAACACAAGTTTACAGCCGCAATTTCGAGCATGCCAATGCCCTAGCTTCAAAAATAGGTGCCGATCCCATTGACCAAATTGCACATATTCGCGATGAGGCCGATATGGATGTATACATTATTGCAGTAAGTGATGATGCCATTGCGGACGTAGCTGCTCAATTGAAAATAGAAAATAAAATTGTGGTCCATACGTCTGGGGCAACCCCCATTGATGTATTGCAAGCTACTTCTGAAAATTATGGCGTGCTGTATCCTTACCAGAGTTTGCGCATAGGCGACCTAATCGACGTAAGTAATATGTGTATATTCTTTGATGGCAGCAATGAAGATACCACCCTGCTGCTTGAAGAACTCGCCTTCGAGATCACCTCTTATGCCCTGCAAGTAAATGATACCGAGCGTTTGCAATACCATCTTGCAGCGGTATTCGCCAATAATTTCACCAATCATTTATTTGCGTTAGCCGAGAAAATGTTGCAAGATCAAGGTTTGGATTTTGAAAATCTGAGACCTATTATTTTGCAAACAGCACAAAATGCCATGATTAAATCGCCTGCTCAAAACCAAACTGGGCCTGCCATACGAGGAGATGAGCAAACCATGGCCCGTCATCTTGAATTACTTCAAGGGAACGATGCATTAATTAAAATTTATTCCGATATGAGTGCAAGCATCAAGAATTTCGTACCCAATCCGGAGGAAACAGAAGCGGAAGAGATCCAAGAATAGTATTAGTTTTCAAAGATTATGATTCAGAAAAGCACCATACAGTTTTTGAAAGAACTGAAAAAGAACAATAATAAACCTTGGTTTGATGAGCATAGAACTGAATATGAAACAGCCAAAAAAGATTTCATTCTGTTTATGGAAGGGCTTCTCGAAAAGATGAAAACCTTTGACCCAGAGATGGCGGAGGTAAAAGCAAAAGATTGTTTGTTTAGAATCAATAGAGATGTTCGATTTAGCAAAAACAAAGACCCATACAAGCCTAATTTCGGGGCCTCAATCAATTTTAAAGGGCGTAAGAGCACGTATCCGGGCTACTATGTGCACTTGGAGCCAGGAAGTGTATTTGTTGGTGGTGGAGCGTATATGTTAATGCCTGATGAATTACAAAAGGTAAGGCAGGAAATCGATTATAATACAAAAGACTTCTTTAAAATTATCGCTGCGAAACCCTTTAAGAGCATCTATAAAGAAATCAAAGGAGAATCGTTGGTGAATCCACCGAAAGGATTTGATGGAACGAGTGAAGCCATTGAATATATCAAACAAAAGCAATTCTATGCTAGCACCAATATTGCCGATGCCGACATTTTAACTCCAGCATTTGAAAAGAAAATATTAGAGGCATTAAAGGCATTGGTTCCATTGAACCGTTTTCTGAGTCAAGCCTTTATTGACTAGCGAAGACTGAAACTTCCGCTACCAATGATGAAACCTTCACAATACAATTCAATTTTGTAATCGCCTTTAACCAAGGCACTTCCTCCTTTGTCCCATATCAATTGGAGTTGTTGTTTGGTATTGGTGTACTGGAAATTAATTTTTTGAGTATAAGATGTTTCACTTCCTTGGAAAGTAAAGGATCCTCTATCAGGCGCTGGAATGGTGCTACCAGAAGGGTTTACAATCTTCATAAAGATTACTTTCTGATTCTTTTCGGCTACGTAATTCTCGCCTAAGCTAAATGAAACTTTAATACGATTTACATTGGCCACTTTTGAAGTTTCCTTCTCCTTGCCTTTATCTTTTACAGAAAAAGTTACTGCAGTTAAATTTTCTGATTTCAGAACACTGGCTACGGCCACTTTATTTTTCAATCCTGTATTCTCAACAGTTAGGTTTTCATTTTTGTCAGTTGCATCTTTCACATCCTTCATTAAACTTACATTCTGGTCTTTCAATATGCCATTTGCTTCATTCAATGAATCCACACGTTCCAAAAGTTTATTACGCATGAAGGTAAGGTGTTTAATCTCCTCCAATGCTTTATCCAGCTGACCTTTATCAATCTTCTTATCCTTAATCATGGCTTGAATCTGCTTCACTTTCGAATCCAATTCCTCCTTCTGCTGATCAACCAAGGCGTTTAGTTTTTCGTTGGTTCCTTTATATTCGTCGAGCTGAGCGAGCACATCGCTATATTGCTTTTTCAAGTCCTCATTGGCTTTCTCGGTACTCACCAATTGCAATTCAATCTTTGCTTTTTCACTCTTGGTAGTCAGGTAATTACTGATGAATAACGCATTCAGTGCTACCAAAACACCCACCACTACCAATAGTAAAACCTTATTTGTTTTATTTTGATCTGCCATAATTTAAAATTGATTACTTCTGATTTGACTTTTACAAACCTACATTTTTTTGTGACACTTTGCAACAGAAATAAATTTCTCTTACTTTTTAAGTATCAAAGGCATGACTCCATAAACATTTACGTAGGCCTGAACAATGGCTGGTAAATTATCTGGAGAGATATTGTCTTTCGCTTGTTCAACTTTTAATTCTTGTTCAACACGCTTTAATTGCTCCTTATTCATGTTCTCTGCAAGTGCAGAAAGGAGGGTGCTTTCTTTTACTTTCATCACTTCTCCTTTTTCCATTTCCTCCCCAAACTCAGCATCTACGGCCATCGTAATATCTTCATCGATTACCCAGGTGCAAGATGCCGCTTTAAGTCGAGTGAAAATTAATTCATAAATAGGCAAATAATCCTCACGGAAGGCATCATCGATATTGCCGCAATAAAAATCATTGCTTTGAAATGTAATATCTGCTTCGCAGGTATGATTCACAAAATCGGCAATCATTTGAGCGCTACCTCTCCAGGTTCCTAAATCGATTTTATGCTCCTTATAATATACGGCATTGTTACCAGAGAATACATCCCAAATACAGTTTGAAAACAACTCAACAAAGGCTACATAGTAATCGGGATCTTCTTTTTCGTAATATTCCGATTTTATGAAATCCTCCAAAGCCATGGGGGTTAACGGTTTGTATTCGTCGCCCTTTTGCTCAGTCATATAGGCATTGCGGTTTTTCACCGATTCCAAATAATCTTGATACAAACCATCATCGGTGCGCTCCTCATTGGCAAACCATTCGCTATAGGCCACTCCTTCCGGACATAAAATATCCATGGTTACATCCATATCATCATAGGCATGGCTCAACACTTCCAAATTCAAATCAATGTTCATAACGATTGCAAAAATAGCGAAATAGAAAAGGACAGAAAAACGGAACTTTAAATAAAGCTACAGATATCCATTTTTAATGAGGATGGTGGCGATGTCTTTGATATCATATCCTGCCTTTGAATCAATGGAATAAGTAATTTCAGGGTGTTCTAAAGGAGTTACCATCCAATCGTGCTTTCCCCGACCAAAGGAGAATGCGGTGGCAACCTGAATACCATTGGGGAGAAATACTTGATAAACCGTTGCTGGCTTGCCTGCATTGTATTGCTCAAGCAATTTAACATACCCTATATTATGTCGGTCTTGCCGAATGATAACCCCGGAAATTTCTATGGGTGCTTTTGTATTGCGTTGGATGAGCTTGTTGCTGGTTTGGGCTGGCATCAACAAAGGAAAGAGAGAGAAGAGGAGAAATATTACAGTGAATTTCATTTATTCCTTTTCCTTAGCTGCAGGTTCGAAAATAAAAATATCTTCATCATCGCGCTTCATGAAATAACGCTCTCTGGCAAATTTCTCCAGAGATTTTTCGCTGCTAAATAATTCTTGTTTTTGAAAATTCACCTTTTGTGTTTCATCAAGAAAGAATTGCTTCTCATGCTGCAAACGCACCAGATCGCGGCGGTAACGGCTTATTTCAAAAATATTGTTACTGTCGAAAAACACTATCCAAATAACAAATGCAATAAGCGTTACATAATACTTATTGCGAAGTATGGGTAATATTTTAGTGAGAATTTTTTGCATGAGCTAAGGCAAAGATAATATGAAACCTATCGTCAGATTGAAAGTATCCAAGACAATTCGTGTTGATTATTGGAAGAATGCCCTTTAATTCATACAAATAAAACCCTTAAAATAGAGCAGTATACCAGCGTAATATTGGGTACTTATTTTACGTATTTGAATCCCATACCTAAGAACTGTGCTGTATCACCCAATTCTTCTTCAATTCGAAGTAACTGATTGTATTTGGCAATTCTATCGGTACGTGAAGCAGAACCCGTTTTGATTAAGCCGCTATTCATAGCAACAGCCAAATCGGCGATGGTAGTATCTTCCGTTTCTCCGCTACGGTGACTCATGATATTTGTATAGCTATTGCGGGTAGCCAAATTGATGGCGTCAATAGTTTCGGTAAGTGAGCCAATTTGATTTACTTTTACCAGAATAGAGTTTGCGATGCCTTCATCGATACCGCGTTGCAAACGTTTAACGTTGGTTACAAATAAATCGTCGCCCACCAATTGCACCTTACTTCCCAATTTATCGGTAAGCTCTTTCCATCCTTTCCAATCGTCTTCGGCCAACCCGTCTTCGATAGAAACAATAGGGTATTTGCTGCACCAGTCGGCCCAATAGCTCACCATTTCACTGCTCGTTAATTTCTTGCCATCGGACTTTTTGAAAGTGTACAACCCTGTTTTTTCATCATACATTTCGCTGGTGGCAGCATCCATGGCGATGAATACATCCTCACCTGGGCGATACCCTGCTTTTTCAATCGCTTGTATTACCAATTGAATGGCCTCTTCATTACTTTTGATATTCGGTGCAAAACCACCTTCGTCGCCTACATTGGTGCTGTATTTATTGTCTTTTAAAACTGTTTTTAAATGATGGAAAATTTCGGCACCCATACGCAATGCATCGCTGAATTTCTCAGCATTCACAGGCATAATCATGAACTCTTGAAAGTCGATAGAGTTATCGCCATGTGCACCCCCATTAACAATATTCATCATGGGGATAGGCAAGGTATTGGCGTTAACACCACCAATATAACGGTAGAGTGGTTGCCCAGAGTGTGCTGCAGCGGCTTTGGCTACTGCCATTGAAACAGCCAAAATAGCATTCGCTCCCATTTTTGCTTTATTCTCGGTACCATCAATTTCGATCATCACTTTATCAATCATGTTTTGATCAAAAACATTAAAGCCTTTTAAAGCTTTTGCGAAATTGTCGTTCACATGTCGAACGGCTTTCAAAACCCCTCTTCCAAGATATACTTCCTTATTACCATCGCGAAGCTCCACCGCTTCGTGAATTCCAGTACTTGCACCACTTGGCACGGCAGCACGGCCAACGATTCCCGATTGGGTTCTAACATCTACTTCAACGGTGGGATTACCACGGCTATCTAAAATTTGACGGGCGAATACGGATTCGATTTGTGAGTTCATGCGACTAATTATTTATATATAAAATTTTTGTTTGCAAAATTAAAAAACGATACTGAGTTTCTTGGGCTACTTTTCAACAGGATGAATAATTACTTCTCCCCTTTAAACTTTTTCAAGCCATCTTCAAGGAACTTTTTGAATGCAGGAATATCTGCATTAAACCCACGTGGTTTATTTAATGGCTTCATTCCATCGTGACCCAAAATCACATAATATGGCGCCGCGTTACTATTGAAATTAGAAACCTGAAAATCCAAATTTTTATCACCTACTGTAGATTTCAATTCCTTGTCTAAAGCACTGATATATTGATCTTCACTAGGAAGCGATGATTTGTCGTCGTAGTATAGTGATACCACTACAAATTCATTCTTAAGTAAGCTTATCACATCCTCATCAATCCAAACTCCATCTTCCATCTTACGGCAGTTGGTGCAGCTTTCTCCCGTGAAATCAACAAATAATGGCTTGTTATGTTTCTTCGCATAATCCAATCCTTGCTGAAAGTCGAAGAATCCTTTGATTCCATAAGGCTGCTTGTATTTGCCGCTATACTTCACGGTACCTCTATCGTCAGGAATACTACTTAATAATATTTTCGAACTAGAATATAGGTCAAAGTCGAGTGATGTTTGAGGAGGAACATATCCTGAAAGGAATTTCAATGGTGCACCCCAAAGACCTGGAACCATATAGATTGAGAAACAGAAGAAAACTACAGAGAGTAGGAATCTCGAAACGGGAACAGTATCAGAAGGTGAATCATGCGAGAATCGAAGTTTGCCCAGTAAATAAACACCAAGCAAGAATGAAAGCACGATCCAGATGATTAAATAAATTTCACGATCGAGAATATGCCAGTGATATACGCGGTCGGCAACCGATAAAAATTTAAAAGCAAATGCGATTTCTATAAATCCTAGTACAACTTTCACGGTATTAAGCCATCCACCACTTTTAGGAAGGTTCTGCATCCATTGAGGAAAAATAGCGAAGAGCATAAACGGTATGGCAATAGCGGAGGAGAAAGCAAGCATGGCCGGAATGGCTCGTGCAAAATTACCCTGGGATGCCAGAATGAGCACGGAACTTGCTACGGGGGCTGTACACGAGAAGGATACAATAACTAAGGTCATGGCCATAAAGAAAATGCCGATTACCCCACCTTTTTCACTTAATTGATCCATTTTAGTCCCCCAAGAAGAAGGAAGTACAATTTCGAACATTCCTAAAAATGAAACCCCGAAAATAATAAACACCACAAAGAACAATACATTGGGAATCCAATGTGTGCTCAATGCTTGTGCGAAGTTCTTACCAAATGCTACTGAAAATACAACTCCTATCAACGTATAAATTACGATGATAGAAAGTCCAAATAGCATGGCTTGTTTCACTCCTTTACCTTTATCCTGTTTTGTAAAAAAGGAAACAGTCATTGGTATCATTGGAAAAACGCAAGGAGTAATTAATGCCGTAAGTCCAGCTAAGAAGGCGGTAATAAGCAATGACCACATCGATTCATCTTTTGTATCGGTATCAGCAGGTGTTTCGGCGGGTGTTACTGTTTCTGTTTTGGGAGCTTCACCGGTCTTGTAATGATCATAAACAGCAGGATCGGCAACCTGATAATCGCTAATAGGCAATAAACTTAAATCTATATCAGACAATTTCACATCAACCGGCACACAGCGGCCTTCAACAGAACTACACGATTGTGATGCAATTTTCCCATTAAGAATTATTTTTCCTTCTTTATTTACCAGAAGTGGAACGCGGAATTGTCCGACACTTTGAAATATTTTAACTTCTGTATTATCCCAATCAGGATCGAGATGAGCAAAAGGTTTATAGGGTTGAACGGTTCCGGCACTGAAATCTTTGCTGTTTTGTATAGTACAAGTAAACTTAATTGGACCATCGGCAACGAATTCGGAGCTATACAAATACCATCCATCTAAAATTTTAGCATTGATAATAAAATCTACTGAATCGCCAGCCTTATAATCGGCTTTAGATATCGCATAGCTATATTCTACTGGGTGATCTACCTGAGCTGAAGAAATAAATGTAGCCAATAATAAACTACATAGAAATAAAATTTTATGGAATTTCATGTGCAAATATAACAGATAAATAGAAAACTTATCTGTAACATCGGTATCACAACACACTTTAACGAAGAAGAATGGAATGAAAATGCTAAGGCAGTATCGTTTTGACTACTTAGGAGCCGCTATACTAATATAATGGCTGTATACTTCCGGGTCGGCCGATTGATAGCTGCCCAATGGAAGTGTATTAATATCTACTGCAACTGCATCGGAAATTGGGACACAGACTTCTTTACATGCTTGTCCGCTAAACGATGCTGAAAATAAGGCAGGACCTTTCTTTTTAATTACAATTGGAATTCTGAATTGTGCACGCTCTTCAAATATTTTAACCTCTGCTTCCCATACCTCATCGTAGTGCATGAATGGCTTGTAGGGCTTGATGGGGCCAGCGACTGTGAAATTCTTGCTTTTCTCTGCCTTAAATTCAAATTTCAATGGACCATCGGCAGCGAATTCGGAGCTGTACACAGACCATCCATCTTCTATTTTAATATTGACAATAATTTCTACCGTATCACCCACTTTAAAACTTGTGTCGGAGATGGCATAGTTAAATTTTACAGGAGTTGCCTTTTGGGCAATTCCATTAAAGGCCAATAAAATGCAAATAAGTGCGAGGCAATTCTTTAGAAAGCGCATCAACTAAGATCTATTTTATTTCTTTTTAAAGTTTAGAATATCTTCATTTGATGAATTATCATCCTTCAATTCAATGATGCTTGATGAGGTAGAAACGATAAACCATTCATCGCTGATTTTATCCAGTTTGTCGGTTCCTGAAATAGCAATTTTATACTTTGAAGAACTTTCAGTATAGGTCCAGGTGCCAGTAACAACGTTCCCTGTATTGAGTGTTACAGCCAATGTTCCATCTTTTTTGAAATCGAATATATAACCAGAGAAGTCGGATGTTTCATCTTTTCCACTATTCATATATAAGCTCACATACCAGGTGCCTCTTTCGATGACTTTATTGGGTTTTTTAGAACATGAACTAAAAATAGTGAATGTTAAAAGAGTTACGATAAAATAATTGCGAAGGCTTTTCATGATATTAAGAATTAGTAATCGAAGATACTCAAAAACAATTAATTCAAGCGATGCTTTTGATTAGTAGAGATATTTGCTACCGTCCAATGAATTTTCTCACGAAAGGCTTCCTTTCTAACATTGCAGTCGGTTTTGGTGCATATGGCACAAGAGAAATCCATGCATCCATCGGTATGAATAAATAGCTCAACACTTTCACCAAATCCTTTTTTCACAATGGTTTCAACGGTATCCATCTCCTTGTGTGCTTCATTTACAGTAAGGTACCAAGGAACAGTTAAGTGGCAATCGAGATGCAGAATACTTCCATATTTAATGATACGCATATTGTGCATATCCATCCAGTTGGTATGACGTGCACTATTGATTGTTTCTACAACTTGCGTGAGCAATTTATCATCAGCTTCATCCATGATACCAGCGATAGAAGTTCGCATGATTTTATAACCAGATATCATAATTATCAGTGCAAATACAAGCGAAACAATACTATCGACCCATAGCATATGCGTAAAATAAATGATACTCAATCCTACGACAATTCCAATGGTGGCATAGGTATCCGACTGCATATGTTTACCAGTAGCAATCAATGCAAGAGAATTATTTCGCTTACCTGTTTTAACAGCTAGGAAACCTGTGAAATAATTAACTGCTGCAGTTGCCGCAACCAACAGAATACCAAAATCGAGTTTGTCGATGGCGTGCGGGTTACGCAAGTTATTCATCGCTTCGTAAATGATAATGAGACCCGAAACAAGCATCAATGTTCCTTCTACCGCAGCCGATAAGAATTCCGCTTTCCCATGTCCGTAAGGATGATTGTAATCGCGAGGTTTAGAAGAAAGATACAGGCTATACAACCCGATAAATCCGCTAATTACATTGATTGTGTATTCCAGAGCATCGGTTAAAATGGCTACCGAATTGGTATAATACCAAGCCATTATTTTTACAATAAACAGCACCACCGTAACAGCGGTCAATATTTTTTGCAATCGAAAATTTTCGGAAGACGTAGCGGTCATAAGCAAATAAATTTTTATAAAAAGCGTAGCTTTTGACGTTAAATTTCGTCGAAGAAGCCTGTTTGTTTATTCTTACGAACGCTATCCCAGTTGAAATAGCGCCCATTCATAGCAACATAAACACCATGGGGTAAACTCTGAGCGAAGGCCAATGCACTACCTAAATTGAATAAACCATCGCTACTGCCAAATTTAAATGGAATCATGGCCCCTGTTAGTATAATTGTTTTGTCTTTTATTTCATGAGCCAATACACTTGCAGTAGTTGTCATGGTATCGGTACCGTGTGTAATCACAATTTTATCTTCTATACAACGCTTGCAACTTTCTACGATTACATTTCTATCGGCGTCGGTCATCTCTAAACTATCAATAAGCATGAGGGTACGTATGCTTAAATCGAGGCGGCTGCGACCTAATAGCAGTAAATCCTGAATATGTGTATCTTTAAAGAAAAGTTCGCCTGTAAGTTCGTTATACTCTTTATCGAAAGTACCTCCAGTAACAAAAATCCGAATAGCCATGCGCTTCGTCTGAATTAAATTTCGAATGAATTCATAAATGCGGTAGTGAAATTCCCTTTACGGAATTCAGGGTGCTGCATTATTTTTTGTTGTAAAGCAACCGTGGTTGCCACCCCTTCGATAATGAATTCACCTAAGGCACGTTCCATTTTCACAATTGCTTCATCACGAGTTTGTGCACTCACAATTAACTTAGCAATCATACTGTCGTAATTAGGTGGAATGGTGTAACCCGCGTATACGTGCGTATCAACGCGTACTCCATGACCACCAGGGCGATTCAGTTGTGTGATTTTCCCAGGTGATGGGCGGAAATTATTCTTTGGGTCTTCGGCATTGATACGACATTCGATGGCATGCTTCAATGGGAAATAATTTTTTCCTGAGATAGGCACCCCAGCGGCAATTAAAATCTGCTCTTTAATCAAATCGTAGTTTATTACTTCTTCAGTAACTGGATGTTCCACTTGAATTCGGGTATTCATTTCCATGAAGTAGAAGTTCTTGTGCTTATCTACCAAAAACTCGATAGTTCCAACACCTTCATACTTAATAGCTTCAGCGCCTTTCACAGCGGCTTCACCCATTTTCTCACGAAGTGCCTGATCAACAAAAGGAGAAGGACTTTCCTCCACAAGCTTTTGGTGACGGCGTTGAATGCTACAATCGCGTTCGCTCAGGTGGCATACTTTTCCGTACTGATCACCTGCCAATTGAATTTCAATATGGCGAGGTTCTTCGATATATTTTTCCATATACATGGCACCGTTACCAAATGCAGCAGTAGCTTCGGTAGTAGCACTTTCCCATGCTGGAATTAATTCTTCATCTTTCCAAACAATTCGCATACCCTTTCCACCGCCACCTGCGGTAGCTTTGATAATTACTGGGTATCCAATTTTTTTAGCAACAGTTTTGGCTTCTTCCACATTCTCCAGTAAGCCTTCGCTTCCTGGAATACATGGAACACCTGCCTTTTTCATGGTATCCTTGGCATTGCTTTTATCACCCATCTGATTGATTTGATCGGGGGTAGCGCCAATAAATTTGATACCATGCTTGGCACAAATACCACTGAACTTCGCATTTTCACTTAAGAAACCATAGCCTGGATGGATGGCATCCGCATTGGTAATTTCGGCAGCAGCGATGATACTAGGAATATTCAAATACGATTGCATTGAAGGAGGCGGGCCGATACACACGGCTTCGTCGGCGAAGCGCACATGCAAACTTTCTTTATCAGCCGTGCTATAAACTGCTACGGTTTTAATGCCCATCTCTTTACAGGTCCTGATGATTCGTAATGCTATTTCGCCCCGATTGGCGATGAGTATTTTTTTAAACATGGAAATAGATAATTAGGTGTTTTAATTTCAGAATAATCCATCGAACGAAATTGCAGATTATTATACTGCAAATCTCTGTTCAATAAAACACGGTATTAATTAGGTTGAACTAAAAACAAAGGCTGGTCGAATTCCACCGGAGTGCCATTTTCAACCAATATTTTAACAATTTTACCCGACACTTCACTTTCAATTTCATTGAATAGTTTCATGGCTTCGATAATACACAATACTTTACCTGGTGCTATCTCATCTCCAACATTAGAAAATGATGGTTTATCAGGGCTAGAAGCACGATAGAAAGTACCAATCATCGGAGCTTTTATCGTGATTGTATTTGATTTTTCTTCCGCTGCAGGGGCTGAAAGTGCTGCGGGAGCTGATGCTTGAACTGCGGGAGCAGCAGCAACTTGGGTATGAACCACAGGAGCACTTGCATAGGTTACCTGCTTTTCGTTCTTTTTGATAGATAATTTGAAATCAGGTTTTTCGATACTAACTTCATCCACACCGGCATCTGATACCAGTTTTATTAAGGTTTGAATTTCTTTGAATTCCATTGTAAAATGTGTTTTAAAACAGTTCAAAAGTAGAAAAATAAAGCTAATAGCAAAAAAATCATGCGAAAAAGAAAAAAAATGTGCGTTTTTGGCTTTTTCACTTTTGTTCAGAAGGGCTTATTTAGGAACAGTTGAAGCGTGGTTGAGTAGCTGTCAATTTATGATTCATGAGCGTCGTCATGATACTTCAGATATGCTACTTTTGGGTCCTAAAATCGGAATAAAAGTTAAAAATCGATGGCGTTAATGCAACCCTTTATTGAGAGTCTTCGATTGGTTATTAAATTGTTATCCTTTTTAATCAGAACATTTTGAAACGAGCAGTTCGTCAAATTAATATCAAATATAAATTAGTTGCTTATCGAATATTTCTATAGCTAAAACCCCTTTTAATTGGTTTCTTTAAGACAAATTAGGATAATTCCACAATCGTTCTGGCTCAATAAAAGATTGTTATTAAACAATAAAATCCTTTTTTTGAAAAAGTTGCATACCTACTAAAAGGTTTTATATTTGCACAAAAGTAAAAATCAATCATATTTATTTTATTATAATTCAATTTTCATTATCGCATTATGGCAAACACTCCTAAACCAGCTGCACCAAAACCAAGTGCTGGCACACCTTCTTCTAGCGTAAACATTTCAATGGCAATCATTGTGATTCCTTTGTTATTCGTAATCAGCATTTTGATATATTTGTATGTATTTGGTAATGGCTCTCACTTTGAAGGTCATACGAATACAGGCAAACCACTTCCTGGAGATTATTTCGGTCAGGTTTATAAAGGAGGTCTTATTGTACCTATTTTGATGACTATGTTTTTAACCGTAATTACCTTTGTAATTGAGCGTTTATTAACTATTACCAAAGCAAAAGGAAAAGGTTCAACGGTGAACTTCGTACGTAAAATTAAATTATCTTTAGCAGCTAATAACCTTGATGGAGCTATCCGTGAATGTGATGCTCAAAGAGGATCAGTAGCAAATATTGTTCGTGCAGGATTAACTCGCTACAAGGCGGTATCGGCAACACACGATATGGATAAGGATCAAAAATTAGAATCTATCCAAAAAGAAATTGAAGAAGCTTCAGCACTTGAACTTCCTATGCTAGAGCGTAATTTAGTAATCTTAGCAACCATTGCATCGGTAGCAACCCTCTTTGGTTTGTTAGGAACGGTATTGGGTATGATTCGTTCATTCGCGGCCTTGTCGGAAGAAGGAGGTAACGGAGCAGAAGCATTGGCAACAGGTATCTCTGAGGCTTTGATCAATACTGCTTTAGGTATCGGTACTTCGGCTTTAGCTATTGTGATGTACAATGTATTCACTACTCAAATCGACAAGTTAACTTACGGTATCGACGAAGTAGGTTACAGCATCGTTTCTTCTTTTAAGGAGCATAACTAAAAAAACGTTGTTTATTTATACGAAAGGCATTTACCTTTCATAATTTCACGTTATTAATAAAGTAAGTAATTAAATAAATTACCATGCCCAAAGCAAAAGTAGCCCGAAAAAGCACCGCAATTGATATGACGGCCATGTGTGACGTAGCGTTTTTGTTGCTCACCTTCTTCATTCTTACTACCAAGTTCAAACCCAAAGAGCCGGTAGTAATTGATATTCCGGCCTCCCATGGAAAGCAGATTAAGGATAAAGATATCGTATTGATTTCTATGGCACCCGATGGTCGTACCTTCTGGGATATCGACAATCCTAAAATTCGCAGAAGCACCTTAGAGCAAATGGGAGAACGTTATAGTATTACCTTCTCTACCGATGAATATAATAAATTTGCTAATGCTGGAGCTATTGGCGTTCCAATGAAAGATTTAAAAGCTTGGTTAGCGATGAATCCGGAAAGCCGATTTGCCCCTGGTGTTCTTAAAGGGATTCCAAAAGACACTACCCTGGTAGGTAATGAATTAGGCGATTGGCTCATCTGCTCTAAAAAGGCTTATAAAGCGGAGCTAAATAAAAATGCCATCATTGCAGTAAAAGGAGATAAGACAACTGATTATCCTTCGGTAAAAGCCGTTATCAAGACCTTCGAACTTAAAAACATTTTGCGATTCAACTTCGTTACTTCCTTGGAAGGAAAAGAAGAAACCGCAGAGAAATAATATCTAATAAATTTCGCATCATGGCAGAAATGAATACCGACTCCGGCGAGGGTCATAAAAAGCACAAAGGCGGACGACGCAGTAAGAAAATCAGTACCCGTATCGACATGACTCCCATGGTTGACTTGGGATTCTTATTGATTACCTTCTTTATTTTCACAACCACCATGAGCAAGCCTGCTTCTATGGAGGTAAATAAACCCGATACCGTGCATCCACCAGATAAAGATATTCAGGTTCCTGAATCTCGTACAATGACTGTAATGATGGGTAAGGAGGATAAAGTTTATTGGTATATGGGAATCAATGATCCAGACAATAAAAAAATACCTCAAATCAATATTACAGATTACTCTGAATATGGACTTCGTAAAGCATTATTAGAAGGTGATAAAAAAGCACGTACCGATAACCCGAATCCTGCAGCTCGTAATCCGAAAGATACTACCTACGCTAAAAATGGACTGATCGTAATTATCAGACCATGTGATAACTCTAATTACAAGAATGTAGTAGATGTATTGGACGAAATGAAGGTGACGAATATTAAGTCGTTTTCATGGGCGGATATTGCACCTGTAGACAAGACCTTATTGGAGAAAAGCGGATTAAATCAATAATATTTACCTTTTAAAATTAGAAGGTATACACCAAAAAATAAATCATACAATGGAACCCAAAGATATTCAAAATGCCAGCATGGACGATATGGTATTTGAAAACCGTAATAAGAGTTACGGCGCTTATATACTTCGGAAAATTTACAATAAAAATGTAACCGTAAGTACGATAGTTGCCTCTTCTCTATTTGCTATTTTCATTGCAACACCATACCTAATCAAAGCATTTTCTGAAGTTACTTCCAAAGAAAAGGAAATAGACTACTCAGAAGTTGTATTGGATCAGGCACCACCACAAGACAAGAATGAACCACCTCCGCCAATTGTGGAGCCACCTCCACCATTAAACAGCACGGTTCAATTTACCCCTCCTGTTCCGGTAGAAGATGAAAAGGTAGTTGACAATCGTGTAGTAACTGCCGATGACCTCGACCATATTGATGCAGGACCTTCAGATGTTGTAGGTGACCCTAATGGTGTGGATCGTAGTTTAGATGATTCGAACAAAGGCCCTGTTGAAGTGGAAGACAATACTGTTCAAACTTATGTTGAAATCATGCCTGAGTTTCCAGGTGGTGAAGGTGCATTGATGGCCTATGTAAAAAAGAACACTGTATATCCTGCCATTGCTTTGGAAAATGATATTCAAGGAAAAGTAGTAGTAGATTTCGTGGTAGGTAAAGACGGTAAAATTAGTCAGGTGAAAGTTGTGAAGACCCTTGGCTTTGGTTGCGATGAGGAAGCGATTCGTGTAGTAAAAAGCATGCCAGCCTGGACCCCAGGACGCCAAAATGGACGTAATGTAAATGTTAGCTATAAGTTGCCGATTAAGTTCTCAACTCGCTAAACGATAATTTAAATTTTAAAAAGCTCTCTTCTATAATCAGAAGGGAGCTTTTTTATTTAGAATCGTTCCACCAATTTGAAAAAAAAACTAACTTTGCCTCAAATTATATTTTATGTCAGCTACGACCCAAACCACCCCTTCGAATCACGATTTTTTGCCATTGAATGGCACCGACCATATTGAATTTTATGTAGGTAATGCCAAACAATCGGCTCATTTTTATAAAACAGCATTTGGATTTCAGAGCGCCGCTTATTGTGGACCAGAAACCGGAGTTCGGGATCGTGTAAGTTATGTTTTACAGCAAGATAAAATTCGATTTGTATTGACTACACCGCTTAATTCGAAGAGTGAGATTAGCGATCATATTTTAAAACATGGAGATGGCGTAAAGATTTTAGCACTCATCGTAGATGATGCCTATGATGCTTACGAGCAAACTATCAAACGTGGTGCAAAGTCATATCAAGAGCCTAGAACACTTCAAGATGAAAATGGCACAGTAAAAACCAGTGGTATTTATACCTATGGTGAAACGGTTCATCTTTTTGTTGAACGTAAAGATTATAATGGACCATTTATGCCAGGTTTCAAGAAATGGGAAACAGATTTCAATCCTGCATCAACAGGATTGTTATACGTTGATCATTGCGTAGGCAATGTGGGCTGGAACCGTATGAATGATGTTGTAAAATGGTATGAAGACGTGATGGGTTTCAAAAACATTTTAAGCTTCGACGATAAGCAAATCAATACCGAATACTCTGCATTGATGAGTAAGGTAATGAGTAACGGAAATGGATATGTGAAGTTTCCAATAAACGAACCTGCCGAAGGAAAGAGAAAATCACAGATTGAAGAATATATTGATTTTTATGAAGGAGAAGGGGTACAACATGTAGCCATTGCAACGCATGATATCATTAAAACCGTGCGCGATTTAAAGAGCCGTGGTGTTGAGTTTTTGAGAACCCCAGCTACTTACTATCAAGATTTGCTGGAGCGTGTAGGAAAAATAGATGAGGACATTACCCCTTTGGAGGAACTAGGTATTTTAGTAGATCGTGATGATGAAGGTTACCTATTACAAATATTCACCAAACCATTAGAAGATCGTCCCACCGTGTTTTTTGAAATCATTCAAAGAAAAGGTGCAAAATCCTTTGGAGCCGGTAATTTCAAGGCCCTCTTCGAATCGATTGAGAGAGAGCAGGAATTAAGAGGTAATTTGTAAGAAGGCTTCATAATCTTCTCTTGGAATGAGTTTTGCGCCCATACTTTCGAGGTGTTCGGTAGGTACCTGGCAATCGATGAGTTGATAGTTGAAGTTCTGAGTAAGCCAAATCAGAGCAGCCTTAGAGGCATTGCTCGCATGGCTAAACATACTTTCTCCGCAAAATATTTTCCCAGTTTCTACGCCATATAAACCACCTACCAACTCATTATTATACCAAGTTTCATAGCTATGAGCAATTCCCAGTTTATGTAAACTGATATAAGCGTCTTGCATCTCGTTGGTAATCCAAGTTCCATCCTGCCCTTCACGATAGGTTGCTGCACAATTTTTAATTACTTGCTCAAAGGCAGTGTTTTTTCGCATTTCAAATTTACCCGATTGCATTACTTGTTTCATGCTTTTGGTGATGCGAATTTCGTGAGGAAATAAAACAAAACGTTCGTGAGGGCTATACCAGAGTATTGGAGTATCGTCGCTATACCAAGGAAAGATTCCCTTTGAATAAGCCGTTACAAGTCGCTCCACGCTTAGGTCTCCGCCAAAAGCTAACAATCCATCTTCATCGGCGAGGGCAGTATCAGGAAACCAATTTCGGTCGGGAGGCAATTCCAAAATCATGGCTTATCGGCGTGAAGATTATCTTTAATTTCGTTCCAGCTGGGTTGTTGTCCTTGTTGCACCTGCTGTATATACCCTTCAAAAGCTACAGCACGCTTGGTATCTTTAAGGGTGGTATAAATATCAAATAGTCCTTTCAAACTATATATAAATCCTGGGTCCATTTGTAATGCTTTGTATTCTTCAACGATGGCGTTACTCACCTGATTGAGGGCGATATATGTTTGCGCTAAATTATGATGGGTTTGTGGGTATACATCATAAATTGAAATCGCCTGAATATAATAGTTGGCAGCACTTTGATATTCCTTTTTGCTATTTAAAACCATCGCCAGATTATTATAAATACGGGCTGATTTTCTATTGTAATGAATTTCATTTTTATAGAAGCGAATGGCATCGGCCCATTGGTAACTTCTAAAGGCCGTTTTCGAGATATAGGCTACCGAAATCAAGGCAATCAATCCAAGAATCATGGATTTGTATTTGATCTTTTCAATCGATTTTACACCTTGTGCAATGGCAATAGCAACGCCTAGGAAAGGAAGATAGAGCCAATGTTCTAGATAGATGGCATTGGTAGGGATAATTCCCGACACGGGAAGTAGAAACAAAAGAAAGATACCAACGGCGAGCATCCATACTTTGGTACTTTTATAGGAAGTGTAAAATATATAACCGAGGGCACCCAATAGCATGAGTCCACCGAGACCCAATGCTTCTAAAGAAACATAAGCCAAATAAGGCTTTTCAATATACTGATCGATAGGGAAAATGAGCATTCCAATATATCTAGGAAAGACGGTACAAAACGTAACGAAACGCACCCAGATACTTTGGGTGTATTCATTATCGGCACTCGTTAATGCAATGTTCCCTGTAAAATTAAATGTGGTGAATTTCAAGTATAGATAACCGATACAGAGGATGAAGGCAATTCCTAAAAAGTACTTCGTTGCATTTGAAAATTTCTTAATTGAGGCGTTAAGATAAAGTGCCAGTAAAATCAAAACTCCAATCGTCATTATGCTGCTCTCTTTGCTGAATAGGGCTAATACTAAACTAACTATCGAAAATATGGCCCAATAAATTCGCGATTCCTTTTGATAGAGCACAAAGCAGATACATGTTATCAAAATGAACATCATGCTCAGTGGATCGGAGAGCCCCGAGATATAGGCTACCGCTTCGGTTTGAATTGGATGAATGGCGAATATTAATGCTGCTACTAAGGCTGGAATTCCGGTAAAACCAAGTAAAGCAAGGAATGTAAAAAGCAAACAGGCATTCAGCGCATGAACTAGTACAGAAAAAACATGTTGTGCCGAGGGGCCATTGCCCACCAGCGAATAAATAATTGCATGGCAAAGCGATTGATTGGGCCGATAAAAATTGCCCTCTCCCACTCCAGCCCCATCGGTAGTGCTATGGGTGTATATTTGTTTTACATGGTTCAAATCGTGAACGTATTGATTGTTCACTATGAAAATATCATCATCAAATACATAATCACCCCGCAAAACTGGGCTGTATGCCAAAACAGTTATCAGTAATAAGAACAACCAAACTAGCGGCTTTTTAGCCGTGAATCCTTCCAAAAAATTCATGCAGCAAAATAAGAATTTATTCTCATTCGAAATCTCAAGAGTTTCAATTCAGCTCTGGAATATTTTTCTTTGAATACTTAATTTGTCAATTAATGAGATAAATCAGGGAGCGCTCAAATGCCGTTGTTCCTGAGTAACTTTGCATCATGAAAATTGGTATCATTCGTGAAGGCAAGCAGCCCCCTGATAAAAGAACCCCGCTGGTTCCTCATCAATGCTATGAGTTGATGAATAATTATCCGAATGTGAGTATTGTAGTTCAGCCCTCTCCTCACCGATGCTTTAATGAAGATGAATATGCTCGCTATGGTTGTGAAATTAACGAAGATTTGAGTGCATGTGATGTATTGATGGGCATCAAAGAAGTACCTATTCAGGAGCTTATTCCTGATAAAACCTATTTCTTTTTTTCGCATACTATTAAAAAGCAGGCACATAATCGGAAGCTATTACGAGAAATACTCGCCAAGAAAATAACACTTATCGATTACGAAACTTTGGTATGGGAAAACGGGAGTCGTATCCTTGGATTTGGCCGTTTTGCGGGCATCGTGGGTACTCATAATGGGTTTCTTACCTATGGAAAAAAGTTTGAACTTTTCAATTTGAAAGCGGCACATGATAGTCGTAATTTCTTAGAATTAAAATCTCAGTACAAGAATATTACTTTACCACCCATTAAAATTTGTTTGGCAGGCGACGGGCGGGTAGGTCATGGGGCCTTAGAAATGTTGCATTACCTAAACATAAAAGAGGTAACCAAAAGAGAATTTTTAAACTCAAAATTTGAAGAGCCCGTTTTTGTGCATCTCAGAGTGGATGATTTATACCGTAGGAAAGATGGCATGGCATGGGACAAAGCCGATTTCTATCATAATCCGGAGCTTTATGATTGCGATTTCAAACCGTATTATTCAGTGTCAGACATGATGATTAATGCCATCTTCTGGAAGCTAGGAATCCCTGTTTTCTTCACCAAAGAAGAGATGAAGAATCCAAATTTCGCCATTGATGTTATTGCTGATATTACTTGTGATATTGATGGCTCCATTCCTTGTACGGTAAAATCGACAACCATTGAAGAGCCTGTATTTGGATGGCATTCGTTGAGTGAAAAAGTAGTAGCACCATTTCAAAAGCATACGGTAGATGTGATGGCTGTTGGAAATCTGCCCTGCGAATTGCCCTTGGATGCAAGCACTGAATTTGGCACTTTCTTGATTCATCATGTATTACCTGAGCTTATTGATAATGAAGATGGTTTTATAATCAAACGCGCCACCATTTCAAAAAACGGTGCACTTACCGAAACCTATAATTACTTGAAAGATTACGTTGAATAATTTCACTTTCCCACCTTATTGTAAATAACTGCGAAGGGATTACCTTTGCCCATCCATAAAATAACCATGCGTTTCAATACCAAAACCATTCATGCGGGTGTTTCACCTGACCCATCTACTGGAGCCATCATGACTCCCATTTTTCAAACAAGCACTTATGTTCAGAGTGCCCCTGGCGATCATAAGGGCTATGAGTATGGTCGAACCCAGAATCCAACCCGCGATGCCTTACAAAAGAACTTGGCAGCACTAGAGAATGGGAAGTACGGCCTCTGCTATAGTACAGGATTGGGCGCCATTGATGCCGTGGTTAAAACACTTAAGCCAGGTGATGAGGTGATTGCAACCAACGACTTATATGGTGGTACCTACCGCTTATTTGTAAAAGTGTTTGAGAAGTATGGCATCAAATTCCGTTTTGTGAATATGAGTCATGCAGAAGATGTGGTGAAAATGATTACACCAGCGACCAAATTACTTTGGATTGAAACCCCAACCAACCCGATGATGAATATCATCGATATTGAAGCATTATCAAAAATAGGAAAGACACATCATCTTACAGTATGTGTAGATAATACCTTTGCTTCACCTTATTTGCAAAACCCACTCGATTTGGGTGCCGACTTAGTAATGCATTCACTTACCAAATATATCAGCGGGCATAGCGATGTGGTGATGGGAGCATTGATTACGAATAATGAAGCTTTGTATGAAGATTTAAAATTCATTCAGAACGCTACAGGAGCCACACCAGGACCACAAGATTGTTTCTTAGTACTGAGAGGCATCAAAACATTGCATGTGCGCATGCAGCGTCATTGTGAGAATGGAGCTGCCGTTGCTCGTTTCTTAGAAGCGCATCCATCAATTGATAAAGTATATTGGTGCGGATTAGAAACACATCCCAATCATGATATTGCTAAAAAGCAGATGCGTGATTTTGGAGGTATGATTTCATTCACCTTCAAGAAAGACACCATGGAAACAGCCCTTACCTTTTTAAAGCGCATTGAATTATTTGCGCTTGCCGAAAGTTTGGGAGGGGTAGAAAGTTTGGTAGGGCACCCTGCGAGTATGACCCATGCTAGTATTCCAAGGGAAGAGCGTTTAAAAAACGGACTCACTGATGCTTTAATACGACTGAGTGTTGGAATTGAAGATATCAATGACTTATTAGAAGACTTAACCCAAGCCTTAAAAGGATTGTAATTTATATCAACCATGAATTTTCTTAATAAGCTTTTAGGTTATTTAAACCCTTTTGGTTTCTTGAATAAAAAAACTGAAGAAGAGAAAGGTGCGAGTTTAAGATTTATGCATGGCACCAATCGATTAAGTATTTGGATGATGTTGGTTGCTGTGGTGATTATGGTTTTACGCTTCTTCATATTCAATTAACTACTGCACTTATTCTTGAAGCACTTCCCGAAATCTTGACTGATTTAGGAAAATAAGTGCATGGTATTTGTCAGGATATACGGCATTTTGTCGGAGTTGCTGAATTTGTATTAATTTTGCAGCTTCTAATTCAAATTTTAAAATCTGATTTATTATGGAAATGATTCTTGTAGGAATTGTAGCATTTGTATTGAGTTTATTAGTAAGCTGGCGATTTAAAAGTAAAGTTACGAAGTACTCACTCATTCCATTACGCAATGGAATGACAGGAAAGGATATCGCCGAAAAAATGTTGAAGGATAATAATATTTATGATGTGCGTGTAATTAGTGTGGAGGGGCAACTCACCGACCATTATAATCCCATGGATAAAACCGTGAACTTGAGTGCCGATGTTTATGCAGGGCATTCGATTACCTCGGCAGCTGTAGCGGCCCACGAATGTGGTCATGCGGTGCAACATGCCAACGCTTATACTTGGTTAACCTTGCGTAGCAAATTGGTTCCGGTAGTAAGTATTTCATCACAATATGTGCAATGGATTTTATTGGCCGGTATCTTTTTGATCAACCGCTTTCCAAATTTACTTTTGATAGGAATTGCTTTGTTTGCACTCACCACTTTATTTTCATTCATCACCTTACCAGTGGAGTTTGATGCGAGTCGCAGTGCATTGGCTTGGCTCGACAATACCCATATGGTAGAGCGCGAAGAGCATTCGAATGCAAAAGATGCATTGAAATGGGCTGCCATGACGTATGTTGTAGCTGCCATTGCATCGTTAGCAACCTTATTGTATTATGTAATGATATATATGAATCGAAGTCGGGATTAATCCTTGCCGATGATAAATAAAAAAAGCCAACATCACTGTTGGCTTTTTTTATTTGATATAATTTTCAAATAACTTTTATGCGTTCTCTAAAAATTTAGCTTGCATATAATCGCGATTCAATTGTGCGATATTGGTCAATGAAATTTCTTTAGGGCATTCTGCGCTACAAGCACCAGTATTGGTACAAGCACCAAAACCTTCCTTATCCATTTGGGCAACCATATTGGCTACACGAGTATAACGCTCTGGCTGTCCTTGAGGTAATTTGGCTAACTGTGATACTTTGGCTGAAACGAAGAGCATGGCCGATGCATTTTTACAAGCAGCAACACAGGCACCGCAACCGATACATGAGGCACTCATGAACGCATCATCGGCATCATCTTTATTGATAGGCAAGCAGTTTGCATCTTGGGCATTACCGGTGTTCACGCTGATATATCCACCTGCAGCGATGATGCGGTCGAAAGCGGTGCGATCGACAACTAAATCTTTAATCACAGGAAACGCACGGGCGCGCCATGGCTCCACGGTGATGGTATCACCGTCTTTGAAACTACGCATGTGAAGTTGGCAGGTGGTTACCCCTTCGAGCGGACCGTGAGGCTTTCCGTCGATAACCATACTACACATTCCACAAATACCTTCGCGGCAATCGTGATCGAATGCGATGGGTTCTTGATCATTCACAATGAGTTCCTCATTCAATACATCGAACATTTCGAGAAACGACATATCTGGAGAAACGTGACTTACTTTATAATCAATCAGTTTACCGTCGCTGACAGCATCCTTTTGTTTCCAAACTTTTAGATTAATTTCCATGGTATATTTTGATCTCTGGTTAGAACTTTATTTCCTTAAATTATTTATAGCTACGTTGAGCAATTTTAATGTTTTCAAATTTCAAATCTTCCTTAAACAATTCCCATTGGCTCTCTCCTTTGTATTCCCAGGCAGCAACATAGGCGTAATTATTATCATCACGTAATGCTTCTCCTTCTTCTGTTTGCGATTCTTCACGGAAATGTCCGCCACAACTTTCTGAACGATTTAGGGCGTCGATACACATCAACTCGCCAAGTTCGAGGAAGTCGGCAACGCGGAAGGCACGATCGAGTTCGGGGTTGAACTCATGCTGTGTTCCTGGTACGCGTAGGTCGCTCCAAAATTCTTTACGAAGGGCTTGTATTTCTACAATTGCTTCTTTCAATCCTTTTTCGTTACGAGCCATGCCGCATTTATCCCACATGATTTTACCCAATCGTTTGTGGAAACTTTCAACAGTTTTAGTGCCTTTGATATTGAGCAATTGATCCATTACCTTTTGCACACGGCCTTCCGCTTCAACAAATGCAGGATGGTTGGTATCAATAGCTTTGGTAGCAATTTCTTTACTTAGGTACGAACCGATAGTGTAAGGGATAACGAAGTATCCATCGGCCAAGCCTTGCATTAGCGCCGAAGCACCTAAACGATTGGCGCCATG
>CANLPK010000026.1 GCA_947492885.1 Bacteroidota bacterium | reverse complement strand
ATCCAAAATGATAAAGGCATTGTCCAAGGTTCTTCCTCTCATAAATGCCATGGGAGCTACTTCAATCGTACGGTTTTCTAGGTATTGCTTCAGCTTATCCGCCGCAATCATATCCTCCAAAGCATCGTACAAAGGGCGTAAATAAGGATCGATTTTTTCTTTTAAGTCGCCTGGAAGAAATCCAAGGTTCTCCCCAGCTTCTACCGCTGGTCGGGCTAAGATAATGCGCTTCACTTCCTTGTTTTTCAATGCGCGCACCGCCAATGCCACTGCGGTATAGGTTTTACCCGTTCCTGCGGGCCCAATGGCAAAAACAATATCGTTGTGAATTACATGCTCAACCAACTTGCGTTGATTGGCTGTTCTTACTTTAATTACTTTTCCTGCTTGCCCGTGTAGTATAATATCCCTGTCTATGGGCTTCAAATCGCTATCGGCTCGTTCCAAAATCTCATTTACTTTATGCTCAGAAAGGGATCCATTATTTTGAAGAGAGTTGATTAATATATTAACCTTCTCATCCAACTGATCAATTTCAGTTTCTTCACCCATCACTTTTAGCTCGTGACCTCGGGCAACAATTTTTAATTTTGGGAATTTGTTTTGTAAATGACGCAAATTGGTATTATTTGCGCCAAAGAACGCGGCAGCTTCGATTTCATCAAGTGAAATTGTTTTCTCTATCAAAGTTGAATTTTATAAATTAAAAATGATTAAATATAATTTATTTTTGCCACAAAGATAAAAGAGAAAAGTTACTGGGATAATTTTACACCCATAGTTTATACACACTATTTAAACAATGCACCATCATATTACCATAACTACAGATGCTGGACGAGAGTCGGTTTACGTTTCTGCGTTTAAAGGTATCTTGTATAGTGCATTCAGCGAAGTAGTTGTTACCGAAATCAATACCAATATTGCTACACGTAGCATTCAGGAAGCGGCGTTCTATTTGCAAAACACGTATAATTATTTCCCCAAAGAAACACTTCATATAATCGACGTTGATAGTAGTTTTGTTTTACATAAACGATTACTATACACAAAATACGATAACCATCACTTCATCGCCCTCGACAATGGAGTATTGTCGCTAGTATTACCCAATATTCAAACCCAAGTATTTGAAGTAGAAATGGGAGAACTCGACAATCAAAGCCGTTACCAGAAATTTGCATTTGCTGCCCAACATATTTTGAATGGTACCAAATCGCCCGAAACATTCAAGCCCGTTGTGCGTTACAAAACTTTCATGCAACAATTGCCAAGCATTATGGGCAACCGTATCACCGCCCAAGTATTGGCCATCGATAAATATGGTAATTGCATCACCAATCTGCATCTCGATGAACTTCAACGCCATGTTAAAGGCCGCAAAGTAATGGTGCGTCTGCCTTTTGGGGAAGTTATCGAAGGCTTAAAAGAAAGTTATTATGATGTTGCCGATGGCGACTTTGTATGTATAAAAAACAGTATGGGATTATTGGAAATCGCCATTCATAATGCCAATGCTAGTCAGTTGCTTGGCTTACAAAACCGATCGCCAATTATTTTCGAATTTGAATAGACTGGGCTCATTCAATTGCCACACAACCCTTTAATTACAATACTTCCTGTATGATATCTCGCATCGTTAAAATGCAATTCCGCACCGCAGAAATCGATAATTTTAAAAGTTTATTTGATAGTGTAAAAGAAAAAATTGCTGGTTTTGAAGGCAATAGAGGGGTGCAATTGGTGCAAGACATTGCAATGCCTGAAATATTCTTCACCCTGAGTATCTGGGAGCATTCGCAAGCGCTTGAGAATTACAGAAATTCGGAGCTCTTCAACGACACTTGGTCGAAAACAAAATCGATGTTCGATGCACGACCAGAAGCCTGGAGCACCATCGTGGTGAACCAAGCCTAGTCATATAAAGTTTAATAGGAGGGATATACTATTTCAAAACCTCTGAAACTAATTCAGCAGCCTCTTTCAATTGTATGGCCGAATGAACCTTCAATCCACTTTCGTCGATTAGTTTCTTCGCCTCAGCAGCATTGGTTCCTTGCAATCTCACAATGATTGGAACATGAATATTACCAATGTTTTTATAAGCATCTACAACACCTTGAGCAACACGGTCGCAACGTACAATACCACCAAAGATATTAATGAGGATCGCTTTTACATTGGGGTCAGATAAGATAATTCTAAATCCGGCTTCTACAGTTGTTGCATTGGCTGTTCCACCTACATCTAAGAAATTAGCTGGCTCACCTCCACTCAATTTGATGATATCCATTGTAGCCATTGCCAATCCAGCACCATTCACCATACAACCTACGTTACCGTCGAGTTTTACATAGTTCAAATTCGATTTTTTCGCTTCTACTTCTGTTGGATCTTCTTCGCTTTCATCACGTAAGGCCATTAAATCGGGGTGACGCTCAATACCGTTATCATCGAAACTTAGTTTCGCATCTACGGCAATAATTTTATCATCACTGGTTTTGAATAGTGGATTGATTTCAATCATTTCACAATCATTCGCTATATAGGCTTTGTATAAGCTGGAAACAAACTTGATCATTTGTTTGTTGGCTTCCCCACTCAATCCTAAGTTAAAGGCAATTTTACGTGCCTGAAATCCTTGCAATCCCACACGTGGATCTACATGTTCTTTAAATAATTTTTCGGGAGTGCTATGTGCTACTTCCTCAATATCCATTCCTCCTTCGGTAGTATAGATGATGACGTTGGTGCCAGTAGCACGATCCAACAACATACTCATATAGAACTCCTTAGTAGGATTGGCTCCTGGGTAATATACATCCTGAGCAATTAATATCTTGTTTACAATTTTACCTTTTTCACCTGTTTGAATAGTAACTAGGTTACCGCCTAAGATGCCCGCAGCCTTTACTTTCAGGTCGTCAATGCTTTTAGCAACCATTACCCCACGAAAATCCGTACCTTCAATTTTGCCCTTTCCGCGCCCACCGGCATGAATTTGTGCTTTAATAACGAAGAACTGAGTTCCGGTTTGAGCCTGTAACTGTGTGGCAGCGGCTACCGCTTCATCTGTAGTAGAGGCTACAATACCTTCCTGCACGGCAACACCGTATTTTTTTAGCACGTCCTTGGCCTGATATTCGTGAATATTCATGGATGAGAATTAAATAATGGATTAATAATTATAATTTCGCGCAAAAATAATGTTTGCAACGGGATTGCGAAGCAAAAAAATTAATATCATAATATTATCATGCAAAAATTTATTTTAAAGATTGTGGGTTTCAGCCTTTTTATGGCGCTAGCCCTTTATGGTGTGAAATATGCGATGCCCACTTTCGAAATTGTACCCTTTTATTTTTTTAGCATCATTTTTTTTATGTTACTAACAATTTTAGTGTACTCGATGCTCATTAAAGGACTTCAAAAAGGGAATAATAAGTTCATTTATGCCTTCTATTTCTCCACGATTATCAGGCTCTTCGGAAGTATTGTAGTGCTCTTGGTGTACTTTCTTGCTAATGGTCGAAAAAACCTCTATGAGGCAGTTGTTTTCATTATTTTATATTTTCTATTCACAGCATTTGAAATTGTTAATCTTTTCCCTATCTTGCGACCCGAAATAAAGGAAAATCAAAATAAGTAAAATTCAATGGCAGCAAAGGTTTCACGTTTCTTTAACTTAAAAGTTTTTAGCCTTTTAGCGGTATTACTGACGTTTTTTGCAGTGAAGATGGTAGCTCAAGAAGAGCCAAAATCAGAACATAGCAACGAGCACGCTACCGAACAAACTGCTGAACATCCTGCCACTGCAGGTCACGAATCAGGAAAATTCAATGCTGGAGAAATGATTCTTGGGCATATCGCCGATGAACACGATTGGCATATTGTGGGTCCAGTTACCCTGCCGCTTCCTATTATATTATACTCAGAAGAAAAAGGATTAGATATTTTTATGTCGAGTAAGTTCGAGCCACACCATGGTGAAGAACGTAGTTATAATGGATATGAAATGCATAAAGGTAAAATTGCATTAGCAAGTGGTACAAGTATCCACGATTTCTCAATCACTAAAAACGTAGCTTCTCTATTTATTACTGCTGGTTTATTATTATTCGTATTCCTTACCATCGCCAAAAGCTATAAAACACGTAAAGGAAAAGCACCTAAAGGGTTGCAATCATGGTTAGAGCCAATCATCCTATTTGTACGTGATGATATTGCAAAACCTACTATCGGCCATAAGTATCAACGCTTTATGCCGTTATTATTAACGATATTCTTCTTTATCTTCTTTGGTAACTTATTGGGCTTGATTCCAATTTTTCCAGGAGGTGCCAACCTTACAGGTAATATTGCTATCCCATTCTTCTTAGCATCAGTAATCCTTATTACTATTATTGTTATTGCTAATAAGCACTATTGGGGCCATATCATTGCCATGCCAGGCGTACCTAAATTGGTATTATTAATTTTAACTCCTATCGAGCTTTTAGGCTTTGTATTGCGTCCGTTCGTATTGATGATTCGTTTGTTTGCGAACATTTCTGCCGGTCATATCATTGCCTTAGCGTTTTATAGCTTGATCTTTATCTTCGGAGCCAAGAGTGCAGTGGCTGGATATGGTGTGTCAATAGTTTCTGTGTTGTTTACCGTATTTATGTTCTGCCTCGATTTGTTAGTCGCATTCTTACAGGCTTTTGTATTTACCTTACTTTCATCAATTTATTTCGGTTCGGCCATAGAAGAACCGGCCCACCACTAAAAATCAAATTAATCTCAATTATAAACACCCATTTTTAATTTTTTATTTTTATGACAATTTTCAATATTATTTTACAAGCTACTGAAACCGTTCCAACTGCATTAGGTTTCGCTGCAATCGGTGGTGGTTTAGCCGCAATCGGAGCAGGTTTAGGTATTGGCAGAATCGGTGGTAACGCATTAGAATCTATTGCACGCCAGCCAGAAGTTTTAAGTGATATTCGTACAAACATGATCCTTGCTGCTGCGTTGGTAGAAGGAGCTGCTTTCTTTGCAATGGTAATTGCACTTTTAGTAGTATTAAAATAAGTTTTATCCCGCTTCATTGCGGGGTAATACATCATTGTACCTTATTAATTTATAACCAATGGATTTAATTAAACCCGATCTTGGCCTATTGTTCTGGATGCTCATTACATTCGGAATTGTATTGTATATTCTTGGAAAATACGCTTGGAAGCCTATTTTAAAAGCTTTGAGCGAACGAGAAGATGCAATTACTGAGGCTTTGGATAAAGCCGAAGAAGCGAAGAAGCAAATGGCCAATATGCAAGCTGAGAATGAGAAACTCCTTGCTCAAGCCCGCGCCGAACGCGAAGCCATCCTCCGCGATGCCAAAGAAATGAAAGAAAGCATCATTGCACAGGCAAAAACTTCTGCCGATGTTGAAGGCAAGAAAATGATTGCCAATGCCAAGGAAAACATTGAACGCGAAAAGGTTGCTGCTATTCACGACTTGAAAAACCAAGTGGCGAGTTACAGTATCGAAATCGCGGAACAATTGGTTCGCAAAAAGCTAGAATCTTCTAAAGAACAAGAAGAGCTAGTAAATAAAGCTATCAATAACTTCCATTTAAACTAATCAGAAGCGAAAAGGAACATGTCAGAGATTCGTATTTCCACCCGCTATGCCTTATCATTATTTGATTTGGCCATTGAGCAAAAAAATCTGGATCAGGTTCATTCAGATATGAAACTGTTCGTGGATACTTGCCATACCAATCATGAGTTGCTAACCATGCTGAAAAGCCCGATTATCGACGGTGATAAGAAAACTTCTGTTTTGGAAGCAGTTTATGGCAAGCATTTCAATAAGCTCAGTATTGTGTTCATGAAAACCATTGTAAGAAAACGCCGCGAGAAGTTTTTATTTGCTATCGCTACCGAGTTCTTAGAATTGTTCAAAGCACACAATAATATCGCTACCGCCTACGTAACAACGGCGAATGCGATTAGCAATGAGGTGAAAACTCAAATCATGACCAATTTGCAAACCCAAACCGGTAAAACCATCGAATTGATTTGTAAAATCGATCCGAAATTAATCGGTGGAATTAAAATACAATTGGGCGATAAACTATTTGACGATAGTATTGCTCGGCAGTTAAACAACTTAAAACTGCATTTATTAAACTAAAATTTTCAATTTAAATTAAATTCACAACATACAATGGCTGACGTAAGACCAGATGAAGTATCGGCGATAATTCGCCAACAGTTATCTAACTTCAAATCAGAAGCTGAATTGGAAGAAACCGGAACTGTACTACAAGTAGGTGATGGTATCGCACGTATTTATGGCTTAACGCAGGTTCAAAGCGGAGAGCTCATCGAATTCGGTAATAAAATTAAAGGTATCGTATTAAACCTTGAAGAGGATAATATTGGTGCCGTATTGCTGGGTTCCAGTCAAGGCGTTAAAGAAGGTGATACCGTAACACGTACCCGTCGTATCGCCTCGATTAATGTAAGTGAAAAAATGTTAGGTCGCGTTATCGATACCCTCGGTAACCCGATCGACGGAAAAGGTCCAATCGAAGGACCTTTCTACGAAATGCCTTTGGAGCGTAAAGCACCTGGGGTAATTTATCGTGAACCAGTGAAGGAACCACTCCAAACAGGTATCAAAGCGATCGACGCCATGATTCCAATTGGTCGTGGACAACGTGAGTTGATTATTGGTGACCGCCAAACAGGTAAAACTGCGGTAGCCATCGATACCATCATCAATCAAAAAGAATTTTATGAAGCCGGACAACCGGTTTATTGTATATATGTTGCGATTGGCCAAAAGGCTTCTACAGTAGCTCAAGTGGTGAAAGCTTTGGAAGAAAAAGGTGCAATGCCTTATACTGTGGTAGTTTCTTCAGCTGCTTCATCTCCAGCTCCAATGCAATTCTTCGCGCCATTCGCCGGTGCAGCTATCGGTGAGTTCTTCCGCGATTCAGGAAGAGCAGCGTTAATCGTTTATGACGACTTATCAAAACAAGCGGTTGCTTACCGTGAGGTATCTCTCTTGCTAAAACGCCCTCCAGGACGTGAAGCATATCCAGGGGATGTGTTCTACCTTCACTCTCGTTTGCTTGAGCGTGCTGCAAAAGTAAACTCTAACGATAGTATCGCTAAAAACATGAATGACCTGCCTGATTCTTTGAAAGGAATCGTTAAAGGTGGAGGTTCATTAACTGCCTTGCCAATTATCGAAACCCAAGCGGGCGACGTATCAGCTTATATTCCTACCAACGTAATCTCGATTACCGACGGACAAATTTTCTTGGAGTCGAACCTGTTTAACTCTGGTGTTCGTCCAGCGATCAACGTAGGTATCTCGGTATCACGTGTGGGTGGTAATGCTCAAATTAAATCGATGAAGAAAGTGGCAGGTACCTTGAAATTAGATCAAGCACAATTCCGTGAATTGGAAGCTTTCTCTAAGTTCGGTTCCGACCTCGATGCTGCTACCAAAGCGGTATTGGCAAAAGGGGTGCGTAACGTAGAAATCTTGAAACAAGGTCAGTATAGCCCAGTAGCAGTTGAAAAACAAGTAGCGATCATCTATCTTGGTACCAAAGGTTTAATGAACGATATTCCAGTAGATCGTATACGTGAATTTGAAGCAGAATACTTACAAGTATTGGAATTGAAACATAAAGATGTATTGGCCGAATTGAAGAAAGGTAACTATACCGACGAGATTACCAATAAATTGGAAGCCGTTGCGAAAGAGATTGTTCCTAGCTTTAAAAAATAATACAGGACCTAGTTTTAACAATTTTCGATGATAAATCATCAATAACAATTAAAAAGTGGCCAATTTAAAAGAAGTCAGAATACGGATTGCCAGCACAAGCAGCACGCAGCAAATTACCAAAGCTATGAAGCTAGTAAGTGCTACCAAGCTGCGTAAAGCGCAAGGTGAAATTATCCAAATGCGCCCCTATGCCAGCAAAATCAAAGCCATCTTAGGTAGCCTTGGTGAGAATGTGAATAGTGATGTGCTAACTCCCTATATCGAAAAACGCAAAGTGAATCATTTGAGTTTGGTAATTGTTACCAGCGATAGAGGATTGTGCGGAGGCTTTAATGCCAATGTAGTTAAATTAGCAGTGAGTTTATTGAAAGAGAAATATACCGAACAAGTGGATGCCGGAAAAGTAAAGTTCATCTGTATCGGTAAAAAAGGATACGATTTCTTCTCTAAATCAAAATACAATACCAGCCCCGATTCAGTAACGCTTTCTCAGAAATTCAATTCGGAAAGTGTGTTCGAAATGGGCGCCGATATTATCACTAGCTTCCTGAAGAAAGATACTGATGAAGTGGTTATCGTTTACAATCAGTTTAAAAATGCAGCAACGCAAATTTTAACTGCCGAACAAATGTTACCTGTAGATGTGAAAGAACTTCAAGCAGGTGCATCAGCCGCAGCTAAAAAATCTGATGTAAAGAAGGATTATATTTTCGAACCAGATATGAATGGAATTCTTTCTACTTTGGTTCCAATGACCTTAAAAACTCAATTATTCAAAGCTGCCCTCGATAGCCAAGCTGCAGAGCATGGTGCACGTATGGTGGCCATGGATAAAGCAACCGATAATGCTGGTGAATTATTGAAATCACTTCGCTTACAATACAATCAAGCCCGTCAAGCAGCCATCACTCGCGAAATCAGCGAAATCGTTGGTGGCGCAGCAGCCTTGGCTTAATAAGTTAAAGCCCGATAATCATACTTTAAACCATCTTCATTTGAAGATGGTTTTTTTTTGAATCAAACTTTGTATAGAGTTGGAATCCCTAAATGGGTTCTCCTATTTTACTTTAAATTTGCAACATATCGTGAAATCGCTTAAAGCAATTAATAAATATTTCTGGAAGTATAAATGGCTTGTTGGATGGGGCGCAATCTTCGTTTTCTTAGCCAATTATTATTCAGTATACCCTGCACAAGCATTGCGTGATGCCATTGATGCCGTTACCGAATACGTTGCCAATGAAGAAGGTGGAACAGGAATCTATCTTCGCTTGATTTGGTTTACTGGGGCCATCATTGGGTTTTCATTATTACGCGGCATCTTCATGTTTTTTATGCGCCAAACACTCATCGTGATGTCGCGCCGAATTGAGAAGGATATGAAAAATGAGATTTTCGATCATTACCAACAACTCTCCACCTCTTTCTATAAACAAAATAATACAGGCGATTTAATGAATCGTATCAGCGAAGATGTAAGCAGGGTGCGCATGTACACTGGCCCAGCGGTGATGTATGCATTGAATACATTATTTACTTTTATCCTGGTGATAGGGGCCATGTTTAGGGTGAATGCAACGCTCACCTGGTACGTCATATTGCCTTTGCCATTGCTTTCTGTATTGATGTATTATGTAAACGATATCATCAATAAGAAAAGTGAAGCAATTCAAGAACAGCTTTCCTCGCTTACCTCCTTCGTGCAAGAAAGTATTTCGGGTATCCGATTGGTGAAAGCCTTTGCTAGAGAGTCGGTGCTCAATGTCCAAATGCAAGAGCAAATCGTTGATTACCGAGAGAAACAGCTTTCGCTTGCACGTACCGATGCATTATACTTTCCAGTGAATTTATTGCTTATTGGTTTAAGCACATTAATTACAATTTATGTAGGTGGAATTCAATATATCCGAGGCAATGGCTCAATCGGTAATATTGCCGAATTTGTGTTCTATGTAAACATGCTCACCTGGCCTGTTAGTTCCTTGGGATGGGTAACCGCGATCGTGCAAAGAGCTGCTGCTTCTCAAAAACGGATTAACGAATTTCTGCAAACGGCTCCAGAAGTGAAATCAGGAACGATTCAAAATTTTAAATTTGAAGAAGAACTTTCATTAAACAATATCACCTTTTCGTTTGAAGATAGTGGTGTTACTGCACTGAAAAATATCAACCTGAAATTAGAGAAGGGAAAAGTTATTGGCATCACAGGAGCTACAGGAAGTGGAAAAACATCCTTAGCCCAATTACTTCTCCGATTGTACGATCCGCAATCGGGCACCATCACCGCCGATGGAATCAATATCCAAGAATATAATCTTCAAAACTACCGACGCCAATACGGTTACGTGCCTCAGGATGTATTTCTCTTTAGTGAAGACATTCGAAATAATATTGCCTTTGCAGATGAAAAGAATATCTCAGCAACCGTTGTTGAAGAAAGTGCCCGTAAGGCCGCAGTGTATGAGAATATCATGGAATTCGAAAAGCAATTCGATACGGTAGTAGGCGAACGTGGGATTACGCTTTCGGGCGGACAAAAACAACGAATAAGTATTGCTCGCGCCCTCGCCAAAGACCCATCCATTTTGATTTTCGACGACTGCCTGAGCGCCGTTGATGCCGCCACCGAACGTGAAATATTGATGGCTTTGAAACGGGTAATCAAAGACAAAACAGCACTCATCATCAGCCATCGTGTATCGTCGGTGCAATTATCCGATGAAATTATAGTGCTTCACCATGGCGAAATTGCCGAACGTGGAACCCATGATGAATTGATTTTAAATGATGGATACTACAATCAAATGTACTTGCACCAATTGCAAGAGGAAGTGGTGTCGAAAGTTTAATAAGCTACCTACGACTCGATTTTTGCAATCTGATTCCTAATATTTCGGAACTATTTTCTATTCATTATTGATTTATCATACATCCACAGAAATGCAGTTTTTTGAAATTAAATTTGGTAATCTAATTTTCATTCCGCTATATTAGCAACCTAAACATTTTCAAAACCTACAAAAGTACCTAAGAATGGAAAACGACTACAACAAACAAGACAGAGAAGCAGTGTTCTCAAAGCGTGTAAGAGCGGGCAAACGCACCTATTTTTTCGATGTGAGAACAACCCGTGCGAATGATTTTTATCTTACCATTACTGAAAGTACTAAAAGACCAGGGGAGGAAAGATTCGTAAAGCATAAAATTTTCTTGTACAAAGAAGATTTCAAAAAGTTCATGGATGGCTTGAACGAGTCAACCGGATATATTCGTGAACAATTGCCAGAGTATGACTTCGATAATCCACCTCAACGTGAGTATATCGACTACGGTAGTAATCCTGAGAATAATGCTGGAAGCACCGAAAGCCATACTTCAACAGAGAATAACGACCCAACAATCTAACTAGATTGTTCCTTTCTTATAGTTTAAAAACCTGCGAATAGCAGGTTTTTTTTTGATAAGCGGTTAAATCATAATGGAGTAGAAAATATTTCATAAAAATACCAACGAAAACTCCTTTGGTCATGTATATGTAAGCGTACTATGAAGCTTAGAAAAAGCTCCATAATTTAAGTATATTGCAACAAAAATTAATCGCCTTCTCCACCTGTTATGCGGAAATTAAATTTTATTCTATATAGTATTCTAATCCTTCTTACGGTGGTTTCATGTAACCGTAAACGAGAATTGCCGGGCTTTGATACCGATGTTTTGCTTCCACTGGCTTATACCACGATTGGATTAGATAAACTTATTGCCGATAGTGAAGCCGTTGTGAACTCGGATAAAAGCATGGATATTGTTTATCGCTATCCATTATACAATTATTCGATTAAGGATATTTTGGTAGTGCCAGATACCTCTGTTACTGTTTCCGCTAAATTAAGCACAGCCAACCTTTCTAATAGCTTCATTACCCAGAAAATCACCTTGGGTCAAATAGCGAAGAACTTGGGTACTACGGGCCAACTGATTGTTTTACTCAACGGCCAAACCACGGTGGTGCCTGCCATTCCAACCAATAACGCCAACCAAATTACCGATATCGATGCCAATAGTTTTTTTCAAGAAGCCGATTTGATTACTGGGTTTTTAGATGTTTCAATTTTCAACGATTTACCTATCCCTGTTTCTGATTTAGAATTTAACGTAAAGAACAAAATAGGAGGGCAATTGGTTTTTACAGATACCTTTTCATTGATTCCTCCCGGAGCATCCATCACTCGAACCTACGACCTTGCCGGAAAACATATTGAAGGTAACCTTCAAGGCACTTTAGTGAAAATTGGTTCGCCAGGAAGCGGTGGTAATCCAGTGCCAATCGATACTTCGAAAGCTATCGTGATGCAGTTAAAGGTGAGAAACCTCACAGCAAGTCATGCTATTGCACGTTTCCCTAAGCAAGATTTAATTGTGGTAGACGATACCGTTATCTATGATTTAGGACAAGCGAAAATTCGCAGCATGCTTATCAGAAGTGGGAAGGTGAAGATGCAGATGTATAGCACCCTTCAAGATACTTTATACATCGATTATAAAATTCCAAGTGCCTTAAAAAACAGTGATACTGTACACATGTTTTTAAAGGTACCACCTGCCGTTTCAGGCAGTGTGCAAAATGTAGTGCAGGAAGTTGATTTGGCCGGATACACCATTAATTTACAAGGCAGAAGTGGTACTGCGTATAATTCATTCTGGAATATTTTTAAGGCCAGCATCGATAGCAGTGGAAAGCTAATGCCACTGTCATCCACCGATAGTGTTTGGATACGCTATGGATTGTATGATATTGTGCCACAATTCGTGGAAGGTTATCTCGGACAGGATACGATCAATATTGGACCCACAAAATCTACACTCGATTTATTCTCCAAAATTACCAGTGGTACCATCGACTTGAAAGATGTGAAAATGGATCTTACTGTTGAGAATGGTATTGGGGCAGCAGCATCCATCAATTTCGATTATCTCTATTCGAAAAATACAAGCAAAGGAATCAATGTTTCTTTAACATCGACCTTGCTATCGAGTCCATTTTCAATAGCAAGAGCAACTAGGGTTGGGTATACTGCCAAACCCCTAACAAGCGGCCTTTCTCTCACTACATCCAACTCCAACCTAAAGCCATTTATTGAAAATCTGCCCGATGAGGTTTATTATAAATTTACTGCTTACATCAATCCATTCGGAAATCAAGGCTTTATCGATTTTATCGATTATGATAGTAAACTTATTGCCAACCTCGATGTGCAGATGCCATTGGCCTTTAAGGCAAGCCAGTTAACACTTTGCGATACGACGGCCTTCTCATTAGGCACCGCTACGAATACCACTGGAATTGATAAAGGGAAACTAAATTTCATTTTCGAAAACGATTACCCAATTTCGTTAAATGCGAAACTTTATTTCCTCAACGATAAGAATGAAATCATCGATTCTGTATTTAGTGATATTGGTGCCGTAATAGCTCCTGGAGTATTGAACCTTGCTACAGGCCGAACCAATGCTGCTGCCAAGTCAATAGTGAGTGTGAGCATCAATGCGGCACGCTACGAACGATTGAAAATGGCTACTAAAATTATTATTAAAGCGGCGATGACTACCAATGGTTCCGACCATGTGAAGATCTATAGCGACTATCAACTAAAATTAAAATTAACCGGTGAATTTACTTACCATGCGGGCAAAAGATAATCTGATTCTGTTTTTATTTCTTTTAACTACCCTCTTTGCAAAAGCTCAGGATACCTTGGCGCCATTAAAGATGGAGGATCTATATTGGCAATTGCCTACAGCCGGTATTATTAGCGACTGGGAAACCAATTCTAATGCAATAACCAATAGCTTCTTGCTCGATGTGCGTGGCGATCAGCAGTTGCGCCATAGCTCACTCGATAATTCAGAGAAAAATTTAAAGTCGAGAAATTATTTAGTGAATCATATTGAAGCGGGTGCTTATTATGTAATGCCAATAAAAAAACACCCCAATACCGGGATTATTTACGAATTGCAAGCCGTATCCTTCCAGAATGCGGTGTTTACCAATACAGCCTTTGAAATGATTCTTCAAGGTAATGCGCAATTTGCCAATCAAACTAAAGATATTTCGGAGCTATTTTATCAAGATTTGGAATATCAAAAGGCAGCCCTTGGGATACGTCATTATTTCAAGAATAAAACGCAATGCATCAATGCAACCTTGGGCCTCATCGTTGGCGATTATGCCAATCAATTTCGCGTTGATAGAGGCTCCATTTTTACGGAACAAAATGGGGAGTATTTAGATATCGATTTGAAATATGAGCGACGCACCTCAGCCCGTGGTGCACGATTCACTAATCCAAGAGGATATGGTGCTGGTATAAATTTTAATTATCGGGTTTACCTTGCAAAACAACGAACAACTTTGGTTTTCAATATTCGTGATATTGGATTTATAAAATACAGTTCGGCTACCGAACACCAAATTATTGATACCGCGATTCGCTATACAGGTGTTGATTTAGGTCCTTTCTCAAATTTGGAGTCGTTTAATAGCGCATCGCTCAAAGATTCAGTATTGAAAGTGTTTAACTCTAAATACAATGAGGAATCTTTCAGGTTTACCCTCCCAGCTCTTTTGGAATTGAGATTAGAAAAAGAATTGAAGAATAAATCTATTGGCTATGTTCATGTCCGAAGTTATCTTATGTACAGCAGGCCTCAAGTAAAATTAGGATATCTGTATGCGCTGAAATCTAATATGTTTCTTGGTGCCGAATTGAGCGCTGGTGGATTTGGAAAAATGGATATCAACTTATTATACCGATACCGAGCTTCTAAATGGATATTGGATGCTAGTTTGAAGAGCGTGGAAGGATTTATTGCGCCTAAAATTAGCACAGGCTTAGGGGCCTTCTTGCATGTAGGATTCTACCTTTAATTGAGCTCCTTAGAATTTAAATCCAATCGAAGCGGTGAAATTCGTGGTTGCATTTTGTATTTCAGATGTATAATACTTTGCAGTTCCATTCGGATTCAAGGTATACGGAGCATAATAGGTGGTTGCGTAGTTTCTCACCAAAGCCATATCTAAGAAATAATTACCATTTCGAATGCCAAAACCGCAAGAGATAAATGGAATGGTAGTTTTAAATTGTGGGGCACCTGTTACTGTTGAATTATATGGCGAACCAGTAAATCCAACTCCTGCCCTTACTGCATATACTTTGTTAAACATATACTCCGCACCAATTCGAATATTATTCGCCGACTTGTAGTTATTTCTTACATTATTATTTACTCCCAAAGTGAAGGTATCTAATGTACTTGTTTGATCGGTGCCTGATTTTATTTTTCCGTTACGATAATCAATATGCTCAAAATCCACACTGATAAATCCGCTCTTCTTGTAAATATATGCACCACTTAATGCAATACGACCTGGAATTACAATTGAGTAATCATAGGTGCCATCAGGAGTAAATTGGGTGGTGTCGAGAGCAAAGCTTGAGAAGGCAATTTCTGATGAAAGCTGCCCCTTGTAATTATCAGTTAATGAAATTCGTGAAGGGGTATGGAAGGCAATACCAAAACGCAAGTAGGAAGTTGGTAAGAAAATCGCTCCAATTTTAGCCCCCACACCCAAACCTGATGTATTTAGGTTGGTAGTATAGTTCAACTTCTTGTAATTATTAACGGAGTTGTTAACCACATCTTCAAGAAACGCATTTTGTTCATTGTATTTCACTTTATAAAAATTCAATGAACCACCTAAATATACTTTATCGTTATAATTTCCGCTTAGGGCAATGCTAATATCATTCATTCCACCCGATTGCTCAATGGCGTTGCGTTGATGAACAGAGAACGAGGAGTCATAAGTAAAATCACTCAAGTATTGATTGCGTGTGCCCGATTCAACATCGATAAGGTAGGAGTTGTAGGCTAAGTAAGCGGGGGTTGTTACTCCTAATCGGGTATAATCGGTTCCATTGGCCGATTGCTCAAAATGCTGCACAATACTACTTTTCGAGTTATAGCCTTCTAAGTAAACTGTACGATTAAAATTTGCAATACGATTTACTCCGAAACCAAAATTAATAAATCTCCATCCATCTTTATTCTCTGTAGGGAAAGCAAATGCAACACCTGCGTTATTAATATTCAAATTGAATTTATTGTCAGACTTGGTATTGTTTATATAAAATGCATTTGTTTTGATATTGAAAAAGTTGGCAGTAAAACCAATTTCCGAACTGCGATAGCGCGCTAAGCCTGCTGGGTTGGTTACCATGCTGCTATAGTCTGCTCCCAAGGCGCCAAAGGCGTTGCCGCAAGCCATGCTACGAGCACTTCCTACCACATTGGTGAATGAATACCGAAGAACATCCTGTTCGTTTTGTGCATTGGCATTCAAGCTAATCATGACGAATGCGAATACAATAATTTTTACAAAGGCTTTCATATACACTTTCAGTTTTAAAAATAATAAGGACAAATATTCTTTTGGTATGCTACTTATCGAGGCGTTCTTTTTGCGCCTCCTCCATTGCCACCATTGCTTGGTTGTGCACTTGGCTGCTGGCGACTTTCGTTACGAGGTGCTTCTGTACGTGCTTGTTGCTGACGAGGAGCCTCGGTTCTAGTCTCAGGTCGAGGTGTTACGGTACGTTGTTCACGAGGTTGTTGATTTTGATTCCCGTTACTACGATTACTATAATTCCTTTGCTCTGGTTGCGAGTTATTACTTTCAGTGCGTGGTGTTCGAGGTGAAGTATTACGTGGTGCCTCGTTTCTAGGTTCCTGACGTGGTGTTTCTTGACGTGGCTCTTGTTGACGCGGTGCTTCCTGACGAGGTTCTTGGCGCGGGGGTGTTTCTTGACGTGGCTCCTGACGTGGGGTATTGTTCTGCTGTTCTCTTTGAGGTGTGGTGTTTCTTGGACTTGTGTTAGCTGGTTCGTTTCTTGGCGTATTATCCACAGGCTCTTGTCGAGGGGAATTAGATGGATTTTGTGGTGTGTTATTATTATTTCCAGGCTCTCTTTGAGGTGCAGTGTTTCTAGGCGAATTCGGTGTATTATTATTCGCTGGCTCAGGAGTAGTTGAACCTCCATTTCTTGGAGCAGCTTCCGTTCTTCTTGGTGTAGCAGTACCTGATGGGGTAGTGCCCGGAGTTGTTGCGGGGCCTGCATCTGGACGAGCGGTGCCGTTACGGTTCGGATTCGAAGGGTTTCTTACTGGTAAATTATTAGACGATACGGTACGTGGTCCATAATACGTGCCATTGGGATGATTATTCGTGTTATTATTATTGTTATTGTTATGGTTTGGAACTGAAGAATGGTTATCCCAATATCCATATCCTCTATTATTGTGGTATCGGTATGGGTTTGAATAATATCCGTAACCGTTTCCATAATTATAAGGGTTGTAGTTATAACCATAAGGATTATATGAGCCATAACCTCCCCAGCAAATATTGGGTTGGTAATAGTAATTGTTGTAATAATACTGAGGATAATACGATGAATAGCCCCAACCTCCATAAGGGTCGTAACCCCAGCCATTGCTGTAGATACTGCTTCCCCAAAAATACGGGTTATAGTTATAATAGTAGTAGTTGGTATATGGGGCACTATAAAAGCTGAATCCGCTATATGGGCTATAAAACCGGCGAATACGTGATGAATAAGAATAATCATCATAATAATCGTAGTCGTCGTATGAATAAGAGCCTCCGCTTTGATAGCTCTTTTTGGTATTTGAATAATCAGAATTGTTATTATTCGAATTATCATCCTCATCATCGTTCACCGCTGTTTGGTTGTTAGGTGATACTGTTGTTTGCTTGGTGTCCTGATGCGTTGTTGCCGGTCGGGTTTTTAAATCACTGTAAACATCATCAGTAGTTACAGCTTTTTGTGCCGAACATGATTGCATTACAATCGCAATAACTGCGAAGTAGATGGCCTGTTGAATTTTGAAGAGGGATTTCATAACTTGTGGGATGAATTATTTTCAAAGTTAAAGACTTAATTTAACTTTGCAGGGTTGGGTATTAATTAAATTTATCTGCGACAATGGTTTTGATGTTAAATGTATGTAATAGTTTAACGTCTTGCAGAATTCAAATAGCATACCAAATAAATCTATAAGTGTTAATATGAGTGAATTCAAAAAAGTAAATAGATCTGAGAACTATTCGGAGTGGTACAATTATATTGTGGATGCCGCCGAATTGGCGCAACATTCTGCAGTGAAAGGGTGTATGGTTATCAAACCTTATGGCTATGCAATATGGGAAAAAATGCAAGCCGATCTCGATAAACGATTTAAAGCAACAGGGCATAGCAATGCTTATTTCCCATTGTTTATCCCAAAGAGCTTATTTGAGGCGGAAGAAAAAAATGCAGAGGGATTTGCAAAAGAATGTGCCGTAGTGACTCACTATCGATTAAAGGCAGATCCAGATAACAAAGGAAAGCTTATCGTTGATCCAGAAGCAAAATTGACTGAGGAATTAGTGGTTCGACCAACCAGTGAGGCAATCATTTGGAATACTTATCGCGGCTGGATTCAAAGCTATCGCGATTTACCTATACTTATTAACCAATGGGCCAATGTGGTTCGTTGGGAAATGCGTACCCGTTTATTTCTGCGCACCGCCGAATTTTTATGGCAAGAAGGGCATACCGCTCATGCTACCAAGGATGAAGCAATTGCCGAAACAACACAAATGCTTAAAGTATATGCTTCGTTTGCCGAAGATATCATGGCGATGCCAGTGATACAGGGAATAAAAACTGCCAATGAACGATTTGCAGGAGCCGATGAAACCTTCTGTATTGAAGCGATGATGCAAGATGGAAAGGCGCTTCAGGCAGGGACTTCACATTTCCTTGGACAAAATTTTGCAAAAGCGTTCGATGTGAAATTCACTGGTAAGGATGGTAAGCAAGATTATGTATGGGCTACCAGCTGGGGGGTCAGTACCCGTTTAATGGGTGCACTTATCATGACGCATAGCGATGATGAAGGCTTGGTACTTCCTCCAAAATTGGCTCCAATACAAGTTGTCATCGTGCCCATCTTCCGGAGTGAAGAAGACTTCTTAGCGATTCAAGAGAAAGCAAATAATATCAAATCGGAACTGGAAGCGAAAGGTGTGAGTGTGAAATTTGATGGAAGAGATACTTTAAAGCCAGGATTCAAATTCGCTGAATGGGAATTAAAAGGGGTGCCTGTAAGATTGGCTCTGGGTATGCGTGATATTCAAAACAATACCATCGAAATCGCCCGTCGCGATACCAAGGAAAAGACATCTACATCAATGGATACCGTGGTTGATGATGTGATGACACTGCTCACCGACATTCAAAATAATTTATATCAGAGAGCCCTCGACTTTAGAACTGCGAAAACCAAGGTGGTAAATAGCAAGGAAGAATTTTTAAAGGTGATGGATGAAGGCGGTTTTGCGATGGCACATTGGGATGGCAGCAGTGAATCGGAAGAGAAGATTAAAGAAGAATACAAGGCAACAATTCGTTGTATTCCACTCAATAACCCACAAGAATCGGGAACCTGTTTCTTTACAGGAAACACAAGCAAGGAAAGGGTCGTATTTGCCAGAGCATACTAATTTTTTTTAATCATAAAGGTCATTTACTGACAGCTATGGAAGCGGGCGAATTCTGTTTGCTTCTTCCTACTGCCTTGTATTGCCTATCTTCGCGCCCAATTTAATTTAAGGCATCATGGCTTCTATTCATAATACTTCCGAAATTTTTATCACCTGCCCCAATCGCTGTCAGATTTATTTGCAAAAAGAATTGCAGGATATGGGCTACGAGATACTCGATTCGACCCGTTCAGGGGTGATGACCAAAGGGAATTGGAATGATTGCATACGAATGAATTTTTACTTGCGTACAGCCGCCAAGGTGCTTTACAAAGTAGCCGCGTTTGATGCCGAAAATAAAGATCAATACTACTTAGGAGCTAAAGATATTGCATGGGAAGATTTTCTTGAACTTGACAAGGAAATCACCATTCAGTCGGTTACCAATAATGAGGAAATTGATAATACCTTATTCACCAACTTGCTCACTAAAGATGCAATAAATGATAGGTTTCGAAGCAAAGGTTTTGAGCGTTTGAATAGTAGCAAGGAAGGAAAGGAAGCCGTAATTTTTGCTTTCTGGAGCAGTGGTGAAGCCACCTTGTATTTGGATACTAGCGGTGATACAATTGCCAAGCATGGTTATCGTAAAATTAGTTTCGTAGCGCCATTGGCCGAGTCGCTGGCAGCATCTATTATTTACAGTACTAAATGGCAACACGATCAACCATTTATCAATCCGATGTGTGGCGCTGGAACGTTGGCTATTGAGGCAGCGTTGATGGCCACCAACAGGGCGAATGGATTGATGCGCAGCAATTATAGCTTCATGCACTTTAAAGGATATGATGATACCTTTTATAAGCAAGTGAGAGAAGAGGCGAAAAAGAAAGCACTACATACGATTAAATCAAAAATTATCGCTACCGACTTTAGTAACGAAGCCATTGTGAATGCAAAACGTAATGCTCAAACGGCGGGAGTGGATCATTTGATTGAATTTGAATTATGCAATTTTGAAGATACACATATCCCTGAGGGACCAGGGGTGGTAGTACTCAATCCGCCCTATGGACTAAGGGTAGGAGAGGAAGCCGACTTGATTCCACTTTATAAAAACATTGGCGATTTCTTTAAGAAGCAATGCAAAGGAAAGTATGGTTATATCTTTACTGGCAATATGGAATTGGCAAAGAAAATTGGATTGAAAGCCACGCGAAGAATTGAATTTTTCAATGCGACTATCGAATGCCGTAACCTGGAATATGAAATTTATGAAGGTACTAAGGAGCGGGTTATTAGCCCTTCGCTTATGAAATAATTGAATTGTCTTATTCGTCGTGACTTGCTGCGAAAAGAATTTCCTTTTCCGATTTAGTCAAACTATCATAACCACTCTGAGAAATTTTATCGAGTATTTCATCAATCTCCTGCTGGTTGGGTTTTTGAGAATTGCTCTTATAACTCGATTGTTGATTTCTATTGGGGGGATTGGTTGATTTGTAAACAACTTTCATTCTTGGTTTGGGTTTAAACAAGCCAGTAATATTATCGAAGAAGTTATCGATATAGGAATTTCGGTATATATCTTTAATATAAAGATACCCAAATATTGCACCTCCTAAATGAGCAATATGCCCACCCCAATTTACTCCATCAGTCAGGCTAAAGAGATCAAGCAAAAAATAAAAGAGGAAAATATATTTTAGTTTAATATTAAAAATGATGACACGTAATTCGAAATCGGGGAGCAAGGTTGCCGAAGCGGCCATGATTGCCATGATGGCACCCGAAGCCCCAATGGTATAGCCATATGGATAACTATGGATGGTGAATCGAAGTAGTTGAAATGCTAGGGTTTCGATGATGGCACTTAAAATGATACCAACAAAAAACGCAGTAATTATTTTCTTGCTTCCCAAGTATTCTTCTAAAATATTTCCGAATACATACAAGAAAATCATGTTGAAAAGGATATGCCAGAAACCTTCATGTAAGAATCCGTAAGTGAGCAAGGTCCATGGTTTCCATGCCAATTCTTCGATTTGAATAGGTAATGAAAAGAAATGCAATACCTTGCTGAAATCGAAACCTGTAGCGTAACAGATGAGGTAGGTGAAGTTAAAATGCCCACCGTTGAGAATAATAAACGCAATGATATTGGCCAAAATTAATTTCGGCACCACGGTTTTTTGTTGGTTAAATGTACCTTTTACGTCACTCCAAATACTATCGACCATAGTTCTTAGAAAATCAAATATTATTTAATACAAATTTACGAAAGAAATGTTACTTGGGCAGGGAATCAATGCTAATAATTGGTAAAGATTTTTCGATAATTTAGTAGAGCGTATTTCTGTTGGTTTTATTCCAATAGATAATCAAAATAAATCCAGCTAACATTCCACCTAGATGCGCGAAGTGTGCAATTCCATCATTCCCGATAATTCCAAAAACCAAATCAAAAGCAGCTAAAATAAGGACCAAATACTTTGCTTTAATAGGCACTGGAATTGGAATAATCATAAATTGAGAATTTCTAAACAGATACCCATAAGCAACTACCAAGCCCGAAACCGCTCCTGACGCACCGATGATAGGCGACAATTCTGTGTAGCCCAAATAGCCCACCATCCAATGCATTAAGAACGCCCCAATGCCGCATATAAAATAAAAGGCAAGGAAACGTTGGGTGCCCCATAAACTTTCGAGCTTGGAGCCAAAGAGCCAGAGCCCATACATATTTAATAATATATGCATGATACTACCATGCATGAACATATGGGTGATGAGTTGATACCATTTGAACTCAGGAAATAAGGGAAAATAGAGTGCAAGTTGTTTTTCTAGGCTAATGCCATATTTGGAGCCAATGACCATGGTGGCTAAGAACAAGATGCCATTAATGATCAATAAATTGAGAACTGCTTTGGTAAATCGCTCGGGTCGGTATTGTTGAAACATATCGCTACAAAGTTAGAACATTTAGCATTGATTCTTTGCCAAAGGGGAATTAATCTTTGGTTAAAATAAATTATCTTTGTGTCGTATGTTGAATATGCTTGCAACCATTGATGATAACTCAGGCTTTTGCTTTGGAGTTACTTATGCTATTGATATGGCGGAAGAGATATTGAATGAAGAGGGTACACTTTATTGCTTAGGTGATATTGTACATAACGACGAGGAAGTACAACGACTGAAAGCAAAAGGTTTGAAGATTATCGATACCAAAATGTTGGCTGATATTATTGATGCCAAGGTATTGATCCGAGCCCATGGTGAACCTCCTGAAACATATAAACTAGCCCTTAAGAATAATATTGAATTGGTAGATGCCAGCTGCCCTGTGGTATTAAAACTACAGAACCGTGTTAAAGAATCATTCGACGAATCGGAAGCTCCAATAATTATCTATGGTAAGCATGGGCATGCAGAAGTGAGCGGTTTGCTTGGTCAAACAGGTGGTGCAGCCAAAGTGTTCACGAACCAAGAAGAGCTCGATGCATTAGCGTTGCCTAAAAAAGTTAAATTGTTTAGTCAAACAACCAAGAGCACGAAGTCGCTCTATAACTATCGCGATTACCTCGTTTCAAAAGGGCATGAGGTAGATTTTAACGATACCATTTGCAGGCAGGTGAGCAACCGTGATGTTCAACTACGCGATTTTGTTAAGAAATTCAATGTCATCATTTTTGTTGCGGGGGTTAAATCATCCAATGGCAAAATACTCTACGATGTATGCAAGGAGCATAATAATAATTCCTACTTTGTTTCTAATGCCAGCGAGTTGAAACCCGAGTGGTTCGATGCAAATAATACTGTTGGAATATGTGGCGCTACGTCGACCCCGATGTGGCAAATGGAAGAAGTGAGGCTTGCCGTTGAGGCACTATAAGTCGTGGTTATTGACAAAAAAAATGAAATTAATCATATTTACTTCATTACATAAAGATTAAATTTGCACCTCAATGAATTGGATGCGTAAATTATGGTGGAAATTGCTCGGAGCGGGCATTTTATTGTTCGTGGTAACTTACGGATTAATATGTAGTGTTCCACCGCTCGATATCACGAATGAAACCATTCGTAACCTATTTTATCATGTTCCCATGTGGTTCACGATGTATGCACTCTTTGCTTATTCGGTATATCATTCCATCATGTTTTTAAGGAAGCTCAACATGGATCACGACCTGCATGCACAATCGGCTGCAGAGATTGGTTTCTTGTTTGGCATCATGGGAATTGCTACCGGAAGTTTATGGGCTAAGTATACTTGGGGTACCTATTGGGAGCCACGCGATCCAAAGTTAAATGGAGCAGCTATTGCGCTATTAATTTATTTGGCCTATTTTGTACTGAGAAGTGCAATTGAAGATGAAACAAAGAGAGCACGATTGGCTGCGGTGTATAATATTTTCGCTTTCCCTATGCAATTGGCAGTAACTTATATCATGCCTAAGTTCATGCTATCCTTACATCCAGGAAGTTCCGACACTGTGAACTTTAAGAAATACGATTTAGATTCACAACTAAGAGTAGTTTTTTATCCCGCTGTTATTGGCTGGATTATTCTTGGATTTTGGATCTTCACCATACTTTACCGGTATCAAAAAATTAAAATCAGTCAGCAAAATGAAGAGAATTAAATTGTTAGCCATGATGTTATGGGCTGCTATCACCGCGAGTGCTCAGGAGGCCACGCCTGAGATGGCAGATGCCTTGCGTGCCAATGGCAAAATTTATGTGGTAGTTACTGTAATTGGTATTATCTTTACGGGTATTGTTACCTACCTAGTTTATATCGATCGTAAAATTTCAAAACTCGAAAAGTAGTCCTATGAAACCTCGTTATATCATCGCCCTTGTATTTATAGCCGCCGCTATGGTAGCCGTGTTTAGTATTTATGGCAAGACAAGTACTTATGCCAATTTCCAATATTGTAATGAGCATCCAGGAAAGGAAGTTCATATTGTAGGAATGCAAGTAAAAGATTCGGGAACCTATTATAACCCGAAAGAAAATCCAAATTACTTTTCGTTTTTCATCAAAGATGAAAACGGTATCGTTAGAAAAGTAGAGCTATTGGATACCAAACCACAAGATTTTGAAAAAGCCGAACGCGTTGTTGTTATTGGCAATTTGGATGGGGAAGTATTTAAAGCTTCTTCCATCTTGATGAAATGTCCAAGTAAATACAACAAAACGAAAGTGTAATTCATTTTCTTTGGAGGCTTTGTTCCTCATGGATAGATTCATTATGCTATTCAAATCATTTTTATTTTATTAAAACCCTCATAAAACAACCTCAACGGAAATGCAATATATAGGAGAGCATCTGGCCATCGGCAATCTAGGGCATCTGTCCATCGTTCTAGCTTTCACGCTTTCAATTTTATCGAGCATCAGTTATTTTTTCGCTACTCAAAAAGGGGAAGAAGATACTTCATGGTTGAAAATTGCACGTATTTCTTTCCTTATACAATGCGTTGCCGTTGTTACTGTATTTGTGAGTTTGTTTTATATCATTTACCAACATTATTACGAATACCATTATGCTTGGGAGCATTCATCCAATGAATTGCCTACCAAATTTATGATTTCATGTTTTTGGGAAGGACAAGAAGGTAGTTTCTTACTGTGGATTATTTGGCAAGCACTCCTTGGCGCCTTGGTAATGTGGAAGGCGCCCAAAAGCTGGGAAAAGCCGGTGATGGCTGTCATTGCTGCTTCACAAGTAATGCTCACTTCAATGATTTTGGGAGTGGTTATAGGTGATATAAAATTGGGCAGTAGCCCATTTACGTTAATGCGCGAAGCCATGACAGATGCGCCCATCTTCCAACAAGTAGGCTATTTGTCGATGATTAAGGATGGTAATGGATTGAATCCATTACTGCAAAATAACTGGATGGTGATTCATCCTCCTACCTTGTTTTTTGGTTTTGCAAGTACATTGGTCCCATTTGCATTTGCTATTGCTGGACTATGGCAGAAAAGATATACCGAATGGATTAAACCTGCATTACCATGGGCATTGGTTTGCTTGTGCGTATTGGGAGTAGGAATTGTGATGGGAGCAGCCTGGGCATACGAAAGTTTAAGTTTTGGAGGATACTGGAACTGGGATCCAGTGGAGAATGCATCCATCTTACCTTGGTTAATTATTGCCGCTGCAATTCATGCGATGGTAATATTTAACACTACCAAGAAATCGGCACATGCGAGTGCTTTCCTTGCAATACTTGCATTTTTATCGGTGCTTTATGCTACCTTTCTAACTCGTAGTGGAATACTTGGTGACTCATCGGTGCATTCGTTCACCGATTTGGGTTTATCAGGACAGTTATTAATTTGGCTTTTCTTTTTTATTATTGGTAGTGCCATCTTACTAATACAAACATGGAATAAATACACTTCCAATAAAGATGCTGATAGCCTTAGTGCGCGGGAGTTTTGGATGTTTATTGGAGCATTGGTTCTATTGCTATCTTCGATTCATATTGTTACTGTAACATCGATACCAGTGTATAATAAAATTGCTGCACTGTTTAATATCGATTTGAAGATGGCTCCACCATCAGATGTTATACAGGCGTATCACTTCATTCAAATTCCTATTGCTATTTTGATCACTTTAGGAAGTGCCTTTGCACAATATTTAAAATATAGAAACACCCAATCATTAAAATCTTTTGCGATAAAAATGTTGGTGTATTTCGTTATCTCATTAACAATTGGAGGTGCCCTATTTATTTATGCCGAATTGGGTAAGGTAATTTATGGTATTCTTTTAGTTACTTCGATTTTTGCATTTCTCACCAATACCGCCTATATTTTTGATGTGCTGAAAGGCAATATGAAAGCGGCGGGAGCTTCTATTTCTCACTTGGGTTTTGCTATGATGCTAATTGGAATTATCTTCTCATCAGTAAATAAAACCATCATCTCGAATAATAATTCAGGTTTTACACTAGGTGATGCAAAGGCCGATGCTGAGAATATTTTGCTGGAGAAAAACCAGCCGATGCGGATGCGGAGTTATATCGTTACTTATTTAGGCGATAGTGCGGTAGCCCCTAATATTTTCCATAAAGTACATTACAAGAAAGTAGATAATAAGGACCAGATTTTAGAAGAGTTCACCTTGATCCCGAATACACAAATCAACCCTAAAATGGGTAATGTAGCGAATCCTGATACAAAGCATTATTTTGATCATGATGTGTTTACACATGTTACTTCTGGGCCTAAGAATGAAAGTCCGGAGGAGGATACCACCAGTTTAAAAGATGTAAAATCATTCTGGGTTTCTCCAGGTGATACGCTTCATAGCAAGTATGCCATGTTGGTATTTGATAGCACCGTAAATCTTACGCAAAGCGAAAAAAACACCAATGGAGCTGATATTTTAATTGGTGCACGATTCACGGTGTATACCAACGGTGGTGAAATTTTTAATGTGGAACCCATGTTTGGTGTAAAGGGGACTTCAGCCGTTTATTATGAAGGTCGTTGCAAGGAAGCAGGTGTGGTTGCTGGTTTTTTAAATGTGAATCCTGATAATCATAAGATACAGATTGCGATTGGAGAAAGAGCTCCAGAACGCGATTTCATCATTATGAAAGCCATTCTATTTCCATATATCAATTTATTGTGGGCAGGTACTATCCTCTTATCTCTGGGCACTTTCATGGCCTTTGTGCGTAGAATGAAATTGGCTAAAAACGAAATTTAATTCAGTTTTCCTCATTTTGATTTATTGAAGGAACTAATGCTTTATGGAGTTGGCATATTAGTGCTTTAACTTTATCTTTGCCCTCCCCGTAACGATTAGCGCAACATTTCATGAAAATATCTTATAACTGGCTTCAACAACATCTTACCTATGTTCCCGAAACTTCTGCACTCGATTCGCTCTTAACGCAATTGGGACTGGAGGTAGAAGGTGTCACTGCATCTGGAATTACTCCCGATCAATTGCAAGGGCTGGTAGTAGGAGAGGTGATGGAATGTGAGCCACATCCCAACGCCGATAAGCTTCGTGTCACGAAAGTGAATATTGGAAGTGAGCCACTACTCTCCATCGTATGTGGAGCACCCAATGTGGCTAAAGGTCAAAAGGTAGTTGTGGCAACCATTGGCACAACGCTCTATCCGGCAAGTGGTGAATCGTTTAAAATTAAAAAATCAAAAATACGAGGAGAAGAAAGTCAGGGGATGCTCTGTGCTGAAGATGAGATAGGATTAGGAACAAGTCATGCCGGAATTATTGTATTGCCTGCTGATACCGCTATAGGGACGCCCGTTTCGGAGGTGATAAAATTTGATGGTGACGCCTTAATAGAAATTGGAATTACCCCCAACCATGCCGATGCATGCTCTCATTTAGGCGTTGCTCGCGAGTTGAAGGCAGCCCTCATAAATATTGGTCAGGCAGCAGCATTGAAATACGATTTCACAATATTGCCATCTGTTGAAATGCATGATATCGCCAATCCAATTCGTCTGAATGTGGAGGATGCTGCTCAATGTCCACGATATGCTGGAATTTATATTCAGGATGTCAACGTCATGCCTTCACCTGAATGGTTACAACAAAAATTAAAATCGATAGGGTTGAAACCCATCAATAACCTGGTAGATATTTCGAATTATGTATTGCATGATATCGGACAGCCTATTCATATTTTCGATGCGGATAAAATAAAAGAACAAATCATTCATGTGCGTCAAGGACAATTAAAAGAGAAATTCACTACCCTCGATGGTGTTGAACGAGTATTGAACGGCACCGAATTAATGATTTGCGATTACGAACATCCTATGGCCATCGCGGGCGTTTTTGGAGGAATTGATAGTGGGGTAAGTGCAACCACAAAAAATATATTTATTGAGAGTGCCTATTTCGAGCCTGCCAGTGTACGCAAATCGGCGAGAGCGCATGGCTTGAATACCGATGCCAGCTTCCGTTTCGAGCGGGGCACTGATATTGAACTCGTAAACTGGGCATTGCATTTTACCGCCAAATTAATTACAGAAAATGGTGGAGGAATGGTTTCTTCCATGGTCATCGATTTGTATCCAAATATTTTAGGACCCTCAGAAATAATACTTCGATATTCTTATTTGCGCCAGGTAACGGGCGTTGATATTGCTCCCGAAAAGGTGAAGCAAATACTACAGAGCATTGGAATCAATATCCAAAGTGAATCAGAGGATGGATTGAGAGTTCAGGTTCCATTCTATAAAAATGATGTTACCACCGAGGTGGATTTATGTGAAGAGGTACTTCGTATTCATGGATTGAATAATGTGCCGTTGCCAGGAAGAATCAATACCTCTTTAATTTTAAGTGGCAAAAAACACCGCCATGCATTTCGTGAAGAATTATCGGAAAACCTTGCCCATAAAGGTTTTAACGAGATTATGACCAATTCGTTAACGAAGGCAGGCTATCCTCAAATAACCGAACACCAGCGTGTGGCACTATTAAATCCATTAAGCAGTGATATGGGTGTGATGCGTGATACGATGTTGTTCTCCGGTCTTGAAGTGATTGCTTATAATTTAAATCGCAGTTTGAATCAGTTGCGCTTATTTGAAACAGGACGTACGTACGCCTTGCCAGAAGCAAGCCCTAATTCAAATAAGAGCGGGGTTTCGCGATATCAGGAAACGGAGCATTGTGCCATTTTTATTACAGGTAAAGAGGAAAAGATTAGTGCAGTACAGCCATTAAAAGCGCCAACCTTCTTCGACTTAAAAGCGGTTGTGATGCAACTCTTAGAAGAAGAAGGATTGCAAAATGTACAGTCGCAAGAAATAGAAAATAGCCAGTATAAATACGGTATCATTTTTACTGTGAATGGCAAGCTGCTGGCCACTTGTGGCGCGGTTGCAAGCACCCACTTAAAGCAAGCCGATATTGCGCAGGAGGTGTTTTTTGCAGATGTATTACTAGACGTATTGTTCAAAGCATCGGAGAAAGGATTCAGGAAAATCAAACCCATTTCAAAATTCTCCAGTGTACGGCGCGATTTAAGTTTATTGCTGAATGAAGGAGTTCAATTCTCTCAACTGGAGGCGTGTGCCAAAACTGCAGAGCGTAAGCTTTTGAAAGAGGTGGGTGTATTCGATATATACAAAGGCGATAAGCTGGGCGAAGGCAAAAAATCATATGCCTTATATTTTGTATTGCAGGATGAAGAGAAAACGCTGGAAGATGCAACGATTCATCAATCGATGCAGCGCATACAGGTGGCGCTTGAAAAGGAGCTCGGGGCAGTAGTACGCTAACCATAATGATATCCTTCGTTTGAATTATCTCTCACATTTTCATTTTTTCAATAAGCCCAATACCCCATATTATAATTGCGGATTGGTATTCCCCGATTGGTTGGGTGCCTATAAACGCAAGCGATTAAGCCGGAACTTAATTATTGAAACAGCGAATGAGCAAGAATTGGCAGCTGGAATCGAACATCACTTTTTAGGTGATCGAATTTTTCACGGATCTGATTATTTTAAGGAGCATGCCCATGGAATCAAGCTGATACTCGAAAAAACCAGCATGAATAAGGACTTGTTTCGGTTTAGCTTTATCTCACATGTGATTTTGGAGATGATGATCGACCGTCTACTTTTATTGAAACACCCCCATTTAGGCACGCAATTTTATGATAATTTGGATGCTTGCGATGATTCGCAATTATTGTATTTTGCTCAAAGAAATTCAACTGCCGACGAGGGGTTTAAAACCATGGTAGAAAAGTTTAAGCATTACCGATTTATCTTGGGATATGTGAATACAGGCAATTTCGTATATTCGTTAAACCGAATTATTGGCAGGGTTGGAATTAATTTCAATGAATCGCAAGTAGTGGAGTTAACGGCAGTGATTCCTGAAATTGAAAACTATATTGACACAAATTGGAACAAGCTATTTATACTATTTGATAATCATGAAAAATAATTTACTCATCTTATTCTTCCTCATCGTTGCTTCTCAATTGCAAGCTCAATATGCTCGTAAATACAGCAATGAGTTCCTAAATATTGGTGTTGGTGCACGTTCTTTTGGAATGGGTAATGCGGTGGTAGCCTCTGTGAATGATGTAAATGCTGGGTATTGGAATCCTGCGGGCTTATCGCTCGTGAAGGACAATGCTCAATTGAGTTTCATGCATAGCAACTACTATGAAAAAATTGGAAGCTATGATTTTATTGCAGGGGCATTGCCAATAAATAAGAATGGAGTCTTGGGTGTTTCATTCAATCGGTTTGGTGTAGATGATATTGTAAATACTTTAGGATTGGTACAAAATGGACAAGTTGATTATTCACGTATTAAAACATTTTCGGCCATTGATTATGCATTTTATATCAGCTATGCTCAAAAAATAAAACTCAAAGAGAAAAGCTTTACTCAAAGTTTATCTTGGGGCGTGAGTCCAAAATTAATTGTAAGGAAGGTGGGGTC
>CANLPK010000025.1 GCA_947492885.1 Bacteroidota bacterium | reverse complement strand
TTTATTTTAAATTCGAAGTGTATATTCGTAAAATTATTATCAATTATATATAACGTATGCAGATAATTCATATTGCTGCCGAATGTTATCCAGCAGCGAAGGTTGGTGGATTAGGTGATGTGGTTGGTGCCCTGGCAAAGTATCTCAATTTGGCAGGTCATCATGGTCGTGTGATTTTACCAAAATATCATACGAAGTATATAATTAATAATGAGTGGCAAGAAATCTTTGCAAGTACAGCCCATCTAGGTGTTGGAGCATTCGATTATAAAATTTATACTGATACTTCCAACAAACTTGGGTTTGAATTATATTTAGTCGACATCCCAGGGTTACTTAATCGTGAACAAGTTTACGGTTATGAAGATGATAGTACGCGATTCATAGCATTTCAAACAGCAGCTATCGATTGGATTATTAAAGCTGAATTAGCCCCCGATTTAATCAATGTTCATGATCATCATGCTGCATTAATTCCCTTCATGATCCAAAATTGTCATGATTTCACTGCACTTAAAGAATGCCCAGTGGTACTTACCATCCACAACGGTCAATATCAGGGTGCAATGGAATGGAGCAATAATGTTATGATTCCAAAATGGGACAGTTGGAAATGGGGATTGCTCGATTGGAACGGATTTATAAACCCGCTCGCTTCGGGAATTCGTTGTGCTTGGAAAGTTACTACAGTAAGTGATGGTTACTTGCAAGAACTCAGATTTCAAAGTAATGGATTGGAAAAATTATTTGAAACCGAATGGCATAAATGCTCAGGAATTCTCAACGGTATTGATACTGCTGTTTGGAATCCGGAAAGTGATACGGCTTTAACAAAAAGGTATTCAGCAAAAAATGTAACTAAAGAAAAGTCACACAATAAAAAAACACTATGTGATCAATTTGATCTTGATATCAATAAACCATTATTTGTTTTTATTGGCCGATTGGTTGGCGAAAAAGCAGCCGATTTATTACCACAAAGTTTCATCAATTCATTTCATAAAATTGGAAGGAAAATGAATTTTCTAATTTTGGGAAGTGGCCAAACACAGGTTGAAAATGAACTCAATTATTTGAAACTGTTTAGTCAAAATGATTATAATACTTATATTGGTTATAACGAGGATTTAAGCCATTTGATGTATGCAGGTGCCGATTTTATTTTAATGCCTTCTCGTGTTGAGCCTTGTGGCTTGAATCAACTGTATGCACTGCGTTATGGTACTATTCCGGTGGTGAATAATACAGGCGGTTTGCACGATACAATAGTGGATATAAGTGAACCTAACGGTTATGGAATTAAAATGAGTAATGCATCAGAGAATGAAATTATTTTAAGTATTTATCGTGCTATAGAACTCTATGCAGATAACACTCGAATGGAGCAGATTAAAAAACAAATTATGAAATTGGATTACAGTTGGACAAAAAGCATAAATAATTATATAAGTTTGTATCAAAGTTTAGGAATCAAAAATTAATCAAGCATGGAAAACTCCTTATCTAAAGATGTTCTCGCAGTTATATTAGGTGGCGGTGCCGGTTCACGTCTGTTTCCACTTACACAAACCAGAAGTAAGCCAGCAGTGCCAATTGCAGGGCAATACCGATTGGTTGACATCCCAATTTCAAATTGTATTAATTCGGAAATTGGACGCATGTTCGTGCTTACTCAATTTAACTCAGCATCTCTCAATAAGCATATAAAGAATACCTATCACTTTAGTATTTTTAGTTCAGCTTTTGTTGATATTATTGCTGCCGAACAAACCCCCGATAGCCAATCATGGTTTCAAGGAACAGCCGATGCGGTTCGTCAATCGCTAAAACATTTTGGACAATACGCATTTAAACATATAATCATACTTTCAGGTGATCAATTATATCAAATGGATTTGAATGAATTTTTGGAAAATCATATAAAAAACAAAGCCGATATCTCTATTGCCACCACACCGGTGAATGCTGCCGATGCTACGGAATTTGGAATCATGAAAAAGGAGCAGGACGGTTTTATTAATTCATTTATCGAGAAACCAAACAAATCGGAATTAGGTAATTGGAAAAGTGATACGGGTATTGAGATGCAAAATCAAGGCAAAGATTATCTGGCTAGCATGGGTATCTATATCTTCAACAAGGATGTGCTCTATAAATTGCTCCTCGAAGATTGTGCGAATAGTACCGATTTTGGCAAAGAAATTATTCCTTATTCAATGAATAAATTGAAAGTTCTTAGCTATCAATATAATGGCTATTGGACGGATATTGGAAATTTATCATCCTTCTTTGAAGCCAATTTGGCACTCACCGATGAAGTCCCTGCTTTTAATTTATTCGATGGTAATAACCCCATATTTACTCGTGCACGAATGCTGCCTTCTTCAAAAATTGATGGCACGTTTATCGAACGATCAATGATTGCCGATGGCTCTATTGTACATGCATCGAAGGTGGAGCATTCAATTGTTGGAATTCGAACCCGCATCGGAAGAGGAACTATCATTCAAAGAAGTTATATTATGGGGAATGATTATTTTGAAACCATCGAAGAAATGAATTCAAACAAGTTGAAATCTATTCCAACGATGGGCATTGGGGAGCGATGCTTTATAAAGAATGCGATAATTGATAAAAATAGCCGCATTGGTAATGATGTTAAAATTGTAGGATCTGATACTTTGCCCGACCAAGATAATAATCTGTTCACCGTTAAAAATGGAATTGTAGCGATTAAAAAAGGAGCCATCATACCTGATGGGTATGCTATCGGCCAAGAGTAGTTACATACGCCACAGCCCTTATTTTATAGGCCTTTTTCGAGCATCAATGATGATAGTCATGTATTTTTTTATTGTTGAAAATGCATTGATGAAATAAAAAATGTACTTTCGCAAAAAAAATTAAGATACTTTCATTGCATGAAAATTGGAACCATTAAAGAATCGAAAAACAAGGAGACCCGAGTAGCACTCACTCCTGATGTGGTGAAAAATTTCGTAAAACAAGGCTTCGAGTGCGTTATCGAAAGCGGAGCTGGTTTACATTCCTACTTTACCGACGAAGCTTATAAAAATGCTGGAGCCGAAATATTAGGTTCAGCGAAAGAAGTTTGTGACGTTGCAGATGTACTTGTAAAAGTAAATGCACCTGCTACCGAAGAAATTTCGCTAATGAAAGAAGGAAGTATATTAATTTCATTCCTCTACCATTTAACCAACCCCGATTTAATTGCGGCACTCAATAATCGTAAGATAAGTGCATTTAGTACTGATGCGATGCCACGTATTAGCCGTGCACAAAGCATGGATGTACTCAGCTCACAAAGTAACCTCGCTGGTTATAAAGCGGTAATACTTGCTGCTGATAATGCCCCGAAAATATTCCCTATGTTAATGACTGCTGCAGGTACTATTACTCCTGCTAAGGTTGTTATTTTTGGAGCTGGAGTTGCAGGCTTGCAAGCAATCGGAACGGCAAAGCGTTTGGGTGCTGTTGTTGAAGTAACAGATATACGCCCCGAAACAAAAGAACAAGTTGAGTCGTTAGGTGGTAAATTTATTTCATTCGATTTAGGTAACGATGTAAAAACTGAAGGAGGTTATGTGAAAGAAGCAGGTGAAGATGTTTTGAAACGTCAACGTGAAATTTTAAAGAAACATTTAGCCCTTGCCGATTGTGTAATAACTACTGCTTTAATACCCGGAAGGAAAGCTCCCGTGCTTATCACCGAAGATATGGTGAAGGTAATGAAATACGGTAGTGTGATTGTAGATATGGCTGTTGAGCAAGGAGGGAATTGCGAATTGAGTATTGCTGATAGCATTATTGAAACCAATGGAGTGAAAATCATCGGACTTACCAACCTGCCAGGGATGCTTCCACAAAATGCAAGTGAAGGTTATTCTAAAAATATTTATAATTTCCTCACTCACCTCGCTACTAAAGAAGGCATGAAATGGGAAATGGAAGAGGAAATTACAAAAGGTACACTCATTTGTAATAAGGGTGAAATTTTAAGAAAATAATTTATAGACGTAAGTTTAATTCACACGATAATATATGGATCAGATACTAGAATTTATTAGTCAACATCAAAACATCATTTACCTTGTTGCTTTGATGATTTTTTTAGGAGTAGAGCTTATCGAAAAAGTTCCATCTGTACTACATACTCCGCTTATGAGTGGAGCCAATGCAATACATGGTGTTGTTATTATTGGAGCAATTATAATCATGGGTCAAGCCGATGATTTATTTGCAAAAGTACTAGGTTTCATTGCAGTGATACTTGGAACACTCAATGTTGTGGGTGGGTTTGTAGTAACGGATAGAATGCTCGATATGTTTAAGAAGAAGAAAAAATCATAAATCATCAAAACGATTATTCGTTTTAATCAATATTAAAGAAAATGATACAACAATATATTTTAGATATTATATACATCGCAGGTGCCTTGAGTTTTGTTTTTGGAATTAAACTTTTAGGAAAGCCAGAAAGTGCAAAAAAAGGAAATTTTATTGCCGCTGTTGGTATGGGATTATCTGTTTTTGGAACCATATTTTTGTTTAAAGGTGAAGGCGATGTTCATCTCAAAAATTTAGAATGGATTTTCGGTGGTTTAATCGTCGGTTCAGTAATCGGAACGATGATGGCTAAGCGTGTTCAGATGACACAAATGCCGCAAATGGTTTCTTTCTTCAATGGTATGGGTGGAGCTTGTGCGGCGCTTATTTCTTTAGTTGAATACCATCACGCTACAACGCCTCAAGTGGTTGCTACTTATAATGTAATTACCGACGGAGTACCTCAAGTTATTCAAGTTGTTTCTGATATTCATCCTATGGAAATTGGAAAGGCTTTAGTAATTTATTTAGGCTTAATAATAGGTTCAATTTCTTTCGCAGGAAGTATGTTGGCCTATTTAAAACTAGATGAAAAAATTAAGGATAAAGTATTGCCATTACAACAGGTAATAAATATTGGATTGATGGCTGTTATTTTAGGAATTGCTGCTTGCAGTATTTTCGGATGGATTTCCATTCCCTACTCATTATATGTTTTACTAACGCTTTCACTATTGTATGGAGTGCTATTTGTAATGCCAATTGGTGGTGCAGATATGCCAGTAGTTATTTCATTGCTCAACTCTTTTACAGGGGTAGCCGCAGCATTGGGTGGTTTCTTATATGATAATAAAGTAATGTTATTCGGAGGTATCTTGGTAGGAAGTGCAGGAACTTTACTCACGGTATTAATGTGTAAAGCCATGAACCGATCATTACTCAATGTATTGATAGGGAATTTCGGAGGTGGAGCATCGAAAGGTGAAGCTCGCGCAATTACAGGAACTATAAAAGAAATTACAAAAGCAGATGCAGCATCATTAATGAAATACAGTAAGAAAGTAGTGATCGTTCCAGGATATGGATTGGCCGTTGCTCAAGCACAACATATCTGTCATGAACTCGAACAACAACTGGAAGCGAATGATGTAGAAGTAAAATATGCAATTCATCCGGTTGCTGGTCGCATGCCAGGTCATATGAATGTATTACTTGCTGAGAGTAATGTAAGTTATGATAAATTGGTTGAGATGGACGAGATAAATGCAGAATTTAAAACCACCGATGTTGTTTTAGTTGTGGGTGCTAATGATGTTGTAAATCCAGCTGCTAAAAATGATCCAGCATCTCCAATCTATGGAATGCCAATTTTAAATGTTGAAGAAGCTACTACCGTTATTGTAATGAAACGTAGCATGAAAGCGGGTTATGCTGGCATTGAAAATGAATTGTTCTATAATAATAAAACAAGAATGCTATTTGGGGATGCAAAAAAATCGATTACGGAACTCGTAAGTGAATTAAAAAACGCATAAGTTTCCAGCGTCACTTTTTCTGAAAGTTAATTCTTGGAATTCAATTCGCGTTTCCATTTCCTTGTCAAATATTGCTAATAAATTTTCGACTTTAAAAAATATTAGTAATTTCGCTCATCATGAGAAAATTACTAATACTCCTTTTTTCTGCCTTTCTATTTACTCAGGCAACTTTAATTCCTAATAATGACCTTCCAAATGTTACAGTGAAAACAATGGATGGGAAATCTTTGAATTTTCAAACCTATGGTAAAACCGGCCGTATTGTAGTCGTAAGTTTTTGGGCAACTTGGTGTGGTCCATGCAAAAAGGAATTAGTTAAACTCAATAAATTACTTCCTGAATGGAAAACCAAATACAATATGGAGCTGGTTGCTGTATCCGTTGATGATAGTAAAACTGCTGCCAAGGTAAAGCCATATGTAGCTGGACAAAACTGGAAATGTGAAGTAGTACTAGATCAGAATAGCGATCTAAAACGAGCCTTAGGTATCGCCAATGTGCCATTCAGTTTGATAATCAAAGACGGTAAAATCGTATACAGGCACGATGGCTACGTTGATGGTGCTGAAAACGAGATGGAGGCAAAACTCAAAGAAATAACTGGAAAATAAATCATGCGATTCAAAGACAAATTGGCAAAATATGTCTTTAAAAAAACAATAGCTTCTTCTCGAGCTTTCCGACAAACGATTGCTATAGATAATGCCAAAACAATAGGTATACTTTATGATGCTACTTCTGCAGAACAGGAGTCTATTGTCTTTAATTTAAGCGATCGTTTACGAACTCAAGGTAAGGAAGTAAAAGTGTTTGGTTTTTTTAATAAAAAGAAACTCCCTCTTGAGCATGTTAAAAGAAATGGTCAGGAACTTATTACCCGATCAAACCTAAACTGGTACGGAGTTCCAAAGAGAAGTTCCTATGCCGAAATGGCAAATGAACCATTTGATATTCTTCTGAATTTATATACTTGGTATTGTGTTCCATTGCTCGTTATTTCGGCTGCTTCTAAGGCGAAATTTCGAATTGGAAAATATTTTAGCGATGCTACCAATTGCTTTGATTTTATGGTGAATATTGATGGAAATACACCCCTTGAAAACTTCTTAACACAAATAGAAGTTTTTTCCACCAAAATCCATAAATGAATCATTTTTCTGTCATTTTTAACATTTTAGTGTGATTTTTTTTTTAGCACGTTTGTTTTTGTGATTCTAAAACATATATTTGAGGCTGAAAAAATTAATATTATCCTAATATGTATTCTAACTTTACGAATTCTTTTAAAAAGCTTTTTGTTCTAATGATGATTTCATTGGTTTGGGCAACAACAGGTTTCGCTCAAACCTATACCATTGGTACAGGAACAGGAACCAACACCGGGTATACCTACCCAGCACCTTATGGTAACTGGTACAATGGTGCCAAGCATCAGTTCTTGATTCTTGCATCTGAATTAACTGGAACTGGTGTTACTACGCAACGTATGATTCAAAATCTTGCCTTTCAAGTGGCAACGGTTCAAGGTGTTCCTCTAACTAATTTCACCATCAAGATGGGAAATACTTCGTCGACTTCCTTATCAACAACTTATCTTACGGGGCTTACACAGGTTTATACTGTTTCGTCATTTACGGAAGTTTCAGGTTGGAATACACATACTTTAAATACTCCTTTCGTTTGGGACGGTTCTTCAAATTTGGTTATCGAAGTTTGTTTCGATAATTATCCAAATGGTTACACGCTCAATGCTTTGACTTATTTGAGTACTACATCGTTTAACTCATCTAACTATTATTACTCGGATGCTGGTGGTGTTTGTGCAACCTCAACTGGTTATACTGCATCTAACCAAAGAACTAACATGCGTATGCTCATCACAACGCCAGTAGCATACGATGTAGTGATGAATCAAATTGTTTCACCAACCTCATGGGCTGTTGGAAATAATACAATTACAGTTCAAGCAGCTAATTATGGAACAACCAATTTAACTGGTGCCGACTTCGGTTATCAAATTGATAATAATACTCCAGTTACTCAAACAGGTATTTCAATCTCTCCTGCACGTACTACAGGTCAAACATACAATCACACTTTTTCAACTGCTTTAAATATTGCTTCAGCGGGTACTTATACTTTAAAGGTTTGGGTACGTAATCCTAATAATACAGGTCCTGATGGCAATACCGCTAACGATACGATCACAACTCAAATTTGTACTGGTATCGCTGGAACTTACACCATTAACCCATCGGGTAGTGGAGCAACTAACTTTTCTTCCTTTACTGCTGCAGTAAATAAAATGATTAGCTGCGGTATTTCTGGTCCAGTTACATTTAACGTTTCATCAGGAACTTATGCTGAGAAAATTTTAATCCCAGCAATCGCTGGATCCTCTGCCACGAACACCGTAGTTTTTAATGGTACAGATACTACCAATTGTAAACTAACATACGCAACTTCAGGAACTTCTGATAACTATACATTACAATTGTCAGGTGCCAAATATTTCACCTTTAAAAATATTGCATTTGAAAATACTGGAGCGGTAACTTCTGGTACTTATTACTTTGCCGCATATTTAAATACTGATGCAAGCAATGATAAATTCGTAGGTTGTAAATTCAGTGTTCCAATTTTATCATCTTCAGTTTATTATTACCCAGTTGCTTTTGGTATCTGCGGTGGTAACTATTATTCAGGAACAGCAGCCGTTAACGACTCAGTTCTAAATTGCCGTATGGTTGGAGGCTATTATAATACATGTTATGGTGGAAGTACTTCTAATAGTAATAATGCTATCATCGGATGTAAAATGGAGAAATACTATTATATGGGTGTTACCTTGTATCCAGGTATTGGTATTACGTTAGCCGATAACAGAATTGTAACTCCGCTAGCTCCCGCTTATTATGCAGTGTATCTTTATAACCAAAGTAATTATACGATTTCAAGAAATATTATAGAGAATCCATACTATGGAATTTACGTTGGCTATAGCGGTTCATTAGGAAGCCGTTTTACGATTGATAATAATATTATTACAAACTTTAATTCAGGGAATTTCTATGGCATTTATGGATATGCTTACGGTAACTTCATTCATAATACTGTTTATTCAAATGCTACCAATGGATATTGCGCTTATTTCTATAGTGGAGGTAGCTCAATCTTCGTTAATAATATTTTAGATAATCGTGGTTCAACCGGATATGCATTGTATGCTAACCCAAGTTATTTCTCTACCATGGATTATAATAATTTATATACTACTGGTTCGAACTATATCTATTTCGGTGCAACTTATACCGATTTCGCTACTTTCAAATCCGCCAATCCTTCGTTCAATCAAAAATCAGTAAGGGCTGCAACTCCGTTTGCTAGTACTACTGTTGGAGCATTGGATATGCACTTAAGCACGGCGGCTCCAGCATTAACTGGAACCTCAACTTATATTGCTACAACAGGTTTAGATGTAGATAAAGAAGCACATTGTTCTTTTGCTCCTTCAATTGGTGCCGACGAATCTAAATATAATACCGGGGTTCCAATTGCAGGATTTACCATGCCGGATTCGATATTTATTAATAGCCCAATTGTTTTCTTAAATAATAACTCGCCAATTGCCCCATTAGGACACCGTTGGTCGGTTGATGGAACTAATAAAGGAACAACACTAAATTTACCATACACATTTACCTCAACTGGAACCTACACCGTTAAAGTGGTGACTTTTGGTTGTTTTGGAACAGATTCAATTACTAAAACAATTACAGTTTATAACCCAACACTTGTTCCTGTAACTGATTTCATCGCTGACTTAAATACGGTTGAAACATATCAAACAGTTCAATTAACCGATTTGAGCACCAAAGGCCCAACTTATTGGTATTGGACATTCTCTCCAAGTGCCGGTGTGAACTATACTAATTCAACTTCAAATACTTCTCAAAATCCTGCCGTTAGTTTTACCAACCCAGGCTTATATACAGTATGTTTATGGGATTCAAATGAAATTGGAAGAAGTACACAAGTTTGCAAAACTGGATATATCTTAGTAAAAGCAACCAATCAAATGTGTATTTTCCCTTTTGACACTAAAGTTGGAAGTGGAACATTATATGATGACGGTGGACCTTTTGGGAACTATAGTACAGGTGGAACTTGTAACTTCTTAATCGATCCGTGTGCAAGTTCAGTTACCTTGAAATTCAATACATTTAACTTGTCAACCAATTCATACTTTAGAATTTATAATGGTACAAGTAATTTAGCTCCTCCATTACATACTGGATTAGGATTTACTGGAAATGGAATTCCAGGAGGTACCGCAGGAATTACAGCTTCTTCAGGTAAGATGTATATTGAGTTTGCCAAAGGAACTTCAGCTCCTGGATTCATGGCTTCTTGGACCAGTGTTGCTGCATCTGCTGCAGTGCCAAGTGGTAATTTATTAGGCCCTGATACCATGTATGATTGTGGTGCCTACTTTACTAAAACCTATGCACCATCAAGCCTTTCATTTGATCGCGATGGTTCTTATTATAAATGGTATTTCGACTATGTAAATAGCAATTCTTTCCCTGATGTAGAAGGTAAAGGAATGTATCTCCAAGATTGGTCATACAGTGCTACAGGATCTTATGTTATTCGTTTAGATATCGAAGGTTGTGGTGGAATTCAAACTATTTATGATACAGTTTATGTTGACCATCCTACAACAGGTCCAATTGTTGATTTCAAAGCAGATCTTTTAACTGCAACTCCTTCTGATGTGGTGAACTTCACCGATTTATCTACCTTGGATCCAATTTGGTGGAAATGGACAATTACTGGCCCTGGAAGTGCCAATGCGGTAAGTGGTAACAGTAACTCTAAAAATTATGGAGTGAAATTCACCATACCTGGTCAATATACAGTAACACTAAAAGATTCAAATTGTGTAGGTTCTAATACCCTTACTAAAACTTCTTATATCACCATTATTAGCTATTGCTTGCCTAGTGTAGGAACCTTAAATCCTGACTTCTCAATTGAGAGAGTTACATTTGGTAGAGTTGATACATTAATAAACAATACAGTTTATGGATTCGACTATACAAATAGTTCTCCTGCAGTAGGTACAAGTACCTATAGAGATAATACGAACCAAATTAAAAACTATGTTGTAAATAGCTTAACCTTGGCCAATAAGGCAGTTGAAGCAGTAGTTGATTTAGGTGGTAAATTCCCTTTCTCAGTGAAACGTTTATCAAACTTCAACGCAGCCAATTTCAATATATGGATTGACTATAATGCAGATGGAACATTCCAAGCATCTGAATTGGTTGGATCATCTGGAGCAACATCAGGAACAACATACTCAGGATTTATTACTATTCCGGTAACGGCTAAAACAGGTTATACCCGTATGCGTATCGGAACAAATTTCGCTTCCTTATCAAATACTCCATGTGGTGCAAATACATTTGGTGACTATAACGATTTCAGAATCAAAATTACTCCTGATGTTACTGCTCCAGTAATTACTTGGATTCCTGATAACAATACTGATACAGTATATGTTGAAGTTGGACGTACCTTTATTAATCCAGGTGATACCGTTACTGATAACGTAACCAATCCAACTCCATATACTCGTACAGGAATTTCAAGCGGTACCGTTATTACTACCTACCCATCAACTAGTTCATATACAATAACAGCTACTGATGGAACAGGTAATGTGTCAATTAGAAGCCGTTTTGTAAAAGCAACTCCTGATGTTACGGCTCCAATTATTAGCTTAATTGGCTCAAGCCCAATAACCTTAGAAGTTGGAAGTGCCTATAACGATTCAGCAGCAACAGCTTCTGATTTTTATTTTGGCTCTCTTACCTCATCAATTGTTACTGTTTCTACCGTAAATATCAACAAGATTGGTATATATACTGTTACTTACAATGTAACTGATGCGGCTGGGAATGCTGCAACTACAGAGGTTCGTACCGTTATTGTTAAGGATACTCAAAAACCAGTGATTACAATCAATGGAGGAAATACCATCTACTTAAATGTATTTAGTACATTCAATGCACCTACAGCCGTGGTAACCGATAATTACAATACTGGTTTAAGCTATGTTATTTCTGGTGGTCCAGTAGATATCAATAAGATTGGAACCTATACCTTATTCTATAATGCTATGGATAGCTCTGGTAATGCTGCTACTGCCGTTTCTTTAACTGTTATTGTTAGAGATGTTACGGCTCCACAAATTACCTTGATACCTCAAGATACAATGATTATCGATTGTATTACACTAACAACGGTTCCTGAGCCAGGATATATTGTTAGTGATAACTATTATCCAAATACTCAAATTACTGTTTCAAAAATTGGAACTGTAAATCTTAATGTTTTAGGTACCTATGTAGTTCGTTATTATGTTTCTGACCCTTCTGGAAATATTGATTCGTCGAAAGTTCGTGTTTACAAAATAATAGATCGTACCGCTCCTGTAATTACATTGAAAGGATTATCAGTAATGAACTGGCCACGTTGGAAAGCATTCGTTGATCCTGGAACTACTATTTACGACAAATGTGACCCAACAGCAACAGTGAATGTTGATTTAACCAAGTTGGATGTAAATCTTGATGGACTTTATGAAGTAAATTACACTGCTACTGATGCATCAGGAAATAAAGCGGCAAATGTTAGTAGATATGTAAATATCTATACTGCGGTTAGTGGTATCAATATTAATGGTGGTAATGATAAATTCAATGTTTATCCTAACCCTAATAATGGATTGGTGAATATTGATTTGAATCTTGACAATGCGGCTTCTGCAACAATTACCATATTTGACGCCAATGGAAAAGTGGTCTATTCTGGGTCAAATGTTGACGCTGTGAATAACAAAATCCAAATAGATTTAAGTACCCAAGCCGCTGGTATGTACTTTATTAAGGTAGTAGCGGACGATTTTTCAGCTTCGAGAGCATTTTCTATTCAAAAATAACTTTATTTGCACAGAGGGCATTTTGCCTTCTGTGCTTTTTTTTCATTTAAACTAATTTATTAAATTTTTATATGAATTCCAACTTTACATCTAGAATTACATCTGCACGTAATGCGATTACGGGCTTTTTGCTGCTGCTAGCACTTGTACTGCAAAGTACAAACGCTAATTCTCAATGTTCCACACCTACGTACTGTACACCTACAGTGTCTAGTTTGAACACCTATTACATTGGAATTCAAAATGTCACCATGGGGTCGATCAACAATAGTACGACCGCCACTGGTAACGGACCTGCTTATAGTGATTTTACGAATCAGGCAGTGTTCTCTTCTGCAGGAAGTACTATTTCTTTCTCTATTCAAAATGGAACAAATAACTCAACCATGGGTATTATCTACATTGACTACAATCAAGATGGTACTTTTGGAACTTCAACTCCAGAAAGAGTTTGGGTTTCTTCAAACACTACCGCCAGTGCTACAGTGTCAGGAAGTTTTGTAGTTCCTAGTGGTCAAGCTCTTGGATCTTATCGTATTCGTATTTCAGGAGATTTTGGAGGTTCACCTTCTTACAATCCTTGTGCGAATAACTACGGTGAATTTGAAGATTACACTTTAATATTAGGATCGTCTACTCCTAATATCTCTGTAATTTCTATGTTGCCTACTACTTTTGGTGTTGGAAACAATACCATCATTGCAACTGCAAAAAACCTTAGTACAACAACCATTACTTCATTAAGCTTTGGTTACAATTGTACCAATGGTCAAGCACCTACACCTACCAATCTTACAGGGTTAAATATTGCAGCAGGTGGTACTTATGTTCACACCTTCTCTACAGCATTAAGCTTAACTGCGGGTAGTTATACCCTAAAGGTTTGGGCCAATAATCCAAATGGTGTAAATCCGGATGCAAATCCATGTGGTGATACCATGACTGTGAATGCTTGTACTGGACTCTCGGGTTCATATACAATTAATCCATCGGGATCTGGGGCTTCTAACTTTACTACATTTAATGCCGCCATTAGCAAACTTGCTGCTTGCGGAGTAGCAGGACCTGTAACTTTAACAGTAGCCTCTGGTACCTATAATGAACAAATAGTTATACCTTCAATAGCTGGTGCTTCTTCAACGAATACAATCACTATTGATGGGGTAGATACTTCTACCAGATCTATTACATATAATACAAACGGTGGTACACAAAGCGCTGTCATTGAATTAAATGGTGCTAAGTATGTTACGGTTAAAAACTTAACGATTTCAAACACCTATGGAAGTTCTCCATTTAATACTTTCTATGGTGTGCATTTAAAAAATCAAGCACATAATAATAAAATACTAGGTTGTAAAATCACCATGGTTACCACTTCTCCTCCATACTACTATGCAGTTCCATTAGGTATTTGCGGTACAAATTATTATGATGCAGGTGATAACGGAAATAATAACTTAGTAGATGGAAATCGTTTATTAGGGGGCTATATGTCAATGGCACTTATTGGAAATAGCACATTGCCAATGAGCCAAGGTAATACCATTACTAATAATAAATTGGAAGGTGGATGGCAATATGGTATGTATATTAACTACCAAGGAAACTTCACTGTTGAACACAATTTAGTTTCAATGAATCCGGCGATGAGTAGTTCTTATGGAATTTATGCCTATTACTTATCGTCTACAAAAATTGATCGCAATACAGTATTTGCTGGATATTATGGTATCACGTTTTATACTTATAACTATTATGCCGGTTCTTCAAACAATAGTGTATCAAATAATATTGTAAGAAATATTGGATCGAGTGGATATTTCGCTGGATTGTATATGAATAATGGTATTAATACCACTGTTGCACACAATACAGTATGGGCAAATCAAGCTTCTGGTAATGCAATTATTAGCTATATGTCGGATGTTAATAACCGAATTAATAATAATATTTTCATTACAACCACTACGGGTGCATATGCAATGTACATTGCAAACGTAAGTCCAAGTTATTATTCATCTTTGGATTGGAATACGCTTATTGTTCCTGCTGGTTCTAACAATATGGCATATATGGCAGGTACAACACATTCTAATATTCCATCACTCAAAGCCTATAACCCTAGCTTTAATCAAAATAATAATGCAAAAGCTCCGGTATTTGTTAGCGCAACCGATTTACATCTCTCTTCAGCAGTGGATCAAGCACGAGGTAAAACTGGTTTGAATATCAATATTGATATTGATGGACAAGCTCGTTGTACTTTTGCTCCAAGTATCGGTGCTGATGAGTCTGAATTTAATGCTGGTCCAGCTGTTGCAGGATATACTGCTCCCGATTCAGTTTTTGTTAACTCACCGGCTTCTTTCTTTAATAATAATCCAGCCAATGCACCTTTAGGACATAAATGGTATTTGGATGGTGTTTTGGTAAGTGGTAATCTTAATTATTTTAATATGTTTACAAGCACCGGTTCATATCAATTGAAACTGGTAACATCTAGTTGCTCTGGTAGCGATTCAATTACAAAAACTATTGTAGTTTATAATCCTACACTGGTGCCTGTTACAGATTTTATCGCTGATTTAAATGTTGTTGAAACGTACCAATCAGTTCAATTAACCGATTTAAGTGTCAAAGGTCCTACCTATTGGAATTGGACTTTTATTCCAAGTGCAGGTGTTAACTATAACAACTCTACTACCAACAACTCTCAAAACCCAACGGTTAGTTTCACCAATCCTGGTTTATACCAAGTTTGTATGTGGGATTCAAACTCAGTTGGAAGAAGTATTCAGGTTTGTAAAACCGCCTACATTTTAGTTAGAGCCACAAATCAAATGTGTATTTTCCCTTTCGACACCAAAGTAGCAAGTGGAACTTTATATGATGATGGTGGTCCTAATGGTAACTACAGTACTGGTGGTACTTGTAACTTCTTAATCGACCCATGTGCAAGTTCAGTTAATTTGAAGTTTACTACTTTCAACTTAAGCACGAACTCATATTTTAGAATTTATAATGGCACGAGTAATTTGGCTCCTCCATTACATACTGGTTTAGGATTTACAGGTACTGCACTTCCTGGTGGAGCTGCTGGTATTACTGCCTCTTCTGGTAAAATGTATATCGAATTTGCTAAAGGAACTGCTGCTCAAGGTTTTGCTGCTTCATGGACAAGCGTTGCTGCATCTTCGCCAGTACCTACAGGTATCCTTGAAGGTCCTGATACTGTTTATGATTGCGGAGCATACTTCACTAAAACTTACCATCCTAGTAGCTTAGCATTCGATCGTGATGGTGCCTACTACAAATGGTATTTTGATTATGCTAACAGTAATTCATTCCCTGATGTTGAAGGAAAAGGAATTTATTTCCAAGAGTGGTCATATGGTGCTACCGGCTCATATATCGTACGTTTAGATATTGAAGGTTGTGGCGGTGTAGAAACAATCTATGATACTATTTATGTTGATCATCCTACAACTGGACCAGTTGTTGATTTCAAAGCTGATTTATTAACTGCAACACCTAATGATGTAGTTAACTTTACGGATCTTTCTACTATTGATCCAATTTGGTGGAAATGGACAATCACAGGTCCTGGTACAGTAAACTCAGTTTCAGGTAACTCAGGTTCTAAAAATTATGGTGTTAAGTTTACTACTCCAGGTGTTTATACAGTGCGTTTACAAGATTCGAATTGTGTTGCATCAAATTCATTAACTAAAACATCGTATATCACTATTATTGAGTATTGCTTGCCAGCGGTGGCAACTTTAAATGCCGACTTCTCGATCGAAAGATTTATGTTAGGTCGCGCAGATACAATTATAAATAATACTGTTTATGGCTTAGATTATTCTAACTCTTCACCTGCAGTAGGTACCGTTACTTATCGCGATAACACTAATAAATTCACTACCTATGTTGTAAACAATATCACTATTGCCAATAAGGCAGTTGAGGCTGTTGTTGGATTGGGTGAATCATTTAACTTTAATGTTAAACGTTTAAGTAATTTTAATGCTTGTAATTTCAATATCTGGATCGATTGGAATCAAGATGGAACATTCCAAACTTCAGAGTTGGTTGCCTCTTCGGGAGTAACTACTGGAGTAAATTATGCTGGAAGTATTACAATCCCTGCTTCTGCTAAATTAGGATATACTCGTTTACGTATTGGAACTAATTTCGCAACATTATCAAATACTCCTTGTGGTATCAATGGGTTTGGTGATTACAATGATTTCAGAATTAAAGTAACGCCAGATATTACTGCTCCAGTTATTACTATCGCAGGAAATGTTGATACAGTATTTGTAGAAGTAGGTCGTGTATTTGCTGATCCAGGAACAACGGTAACTGGTGCAACTACTGTTACTCACACAGGTTTTGCTTACGGTGATACGGTAACTACTTATCCATTCTTAGGAACTCATACAATCACAGCTTCGGATGCTGCAGCAAATACTGCAATTCGTAAAGTGTATGTTAGAGCTACTGCGGATGTTACTATACCAGTGATTACTAGAACTGGTGCCGATACTGTTTATTCAGAAGTAGGTTCTACCTATACTGATTTAGGTGCTACTGCAACTGATTTCTATTTTGGAACTATTACAGGTTCTATCGTTGCTAACTCAACAGTAAATATCAATAAAATTGGAACCTATACTGTAACCTATACTGTTCAAGATGCTGCAGGTAACTCAGCAACTCCAATGGTGAGAGTGGTTATCGTTCGCGATACTCAAATTCCAGTAATAACTATTTCAGGACCAAATCCAATCTACATCAATGTATTCAGTACATTCAATCCTCCAGTTGCTACTGTTGCTGATAATTACAATACAGGTTTAAATTATGTAATTAGTGGTGGTCCAGTGAATACAACTTTATTGGGAACTTATACATTATTCTATAATGCGAAAGATAGTTCAGGTAATGTGGCTGCTACAAAATCTTTAACTGTAATAGTTCAAGATGTTACTGCTCCTCAATTAACCTTGGTACCACAAGATACCATGATTATCGATTGTATTACATTGACAACGGTTCCTGAACCAGGTTATATTGTAAATGATAACTACTACCCCGCTAACCAAATTACTGTTTCTAAAGTTGGAACCGTTAACTTGAATGTTCTAGGTACTTATGTAGTTCGCTACAAAGCTACTGACCCTTCAGGAAATGTTGATTCATCTAGAGTACGTGTTTATAAAGTAGTTGATAGAGGTGCTCCAGTAATTACATTAAAAGGATTGGATATCATGAACTGGCCACGTTGGAAAGCCTTTGTTGATCCAGGAACAAACATCTTCGACAAATGTGATCCTACTGCAACCGTTACTGCTGATTACAGTAAATTGGATATTAATTTGGATGGATTGTATGAAGTGAACTATTCTTCAACTGATGCATCAGGAAATAAAGCTGCTAATGTAAAACGCTATGTAAATATTTACACTGCTGTAAGTGGTATTAATGATGTTAATGGAAACAATTTATTTATGGTTTATCCTAACCCTAGTAATGGTAAAGTGAATGTTGATTTAAATATCGAAAATGCCATATCTGCCATAGTTATCGTTTACGATGCTAACGGTAAAGTTGTTTACAGTAATAATGAAGTTAATCCGGTGAATAATAAAATGACTATCGATCTAAGCAATGCCTCATCAGGTATGTATTTCGTGAAAATTGTTACCGATAATTTCACAGCTGCAAAATCATTCTCTATTCAAAAATAAATAGACCAAGCACAGAGGGCCTTGCCCTCTGTGCTTTTTTAAAATACCAATTTATCTTTCGTTTCAAATGAATATATTTTTTACTTTACTTAAACTAGTATTTAAGCAAAGCCAGCGAAAACTGATTTTTTCGATTACGCTTCTCGTCCTTAGCGTTGGTGCATTTGCTCAAACTCCAACTTTTTATTCGGGTAATACCAACTCGCCAAGTAATGCGTTTCCATTTAGTACAGTAGCTGGCAAACAAGTACAATCATTAATAGCACCCGGTGAATTTACAGGAGCATATTTTGGATTTATTACCAAATTCTATGTTCAAGGAACCGCCAGTATTACGGGTACTTGGTCAACGTTTGTCATTAAAATGGGTCAAACCACAGCAACAACATTGCCTTCAGGCGCCCTTGCAACTGGTTTAACCACTGTTTATTCTGCCACCACAGTAACTGCTGCAACTACAGCTGCTGGTTGGGTTTCATTCACATTACAAACACCATTTTTATACGATCCTACAAAAAGTTTGATCGTTGATATTTCTCAATGCGCTTCAACTGGAGGTGCTATCAACGTTACCAATGTTGCTAAATCTGGCTTCAGAAGAACGTACGTCAATGCTGCATCTTGTGTATTTACTTATGCAGGACAAGATGCCAACTTATTCAATTGCGGTGTAGATATGCAATCAGCTGGTTATAATGACGCCGGTGTTGCTTCTATTGATTCACCTACCACTTTTTGTGGTGGTGTTCAAAATATCAAAGCAACAATTAAAAATTATGGAAGAAATCAAATTCAACCGGTAACGGTGAATTGGTCGCTAAATGGTGTTGTTCAAACACCTTTAAGTTATACGTCAATGCTTGATACCATTGGCAAACCAAATAATACTGATCAAGTTACGCTTGGTAGTTATACTTTCCCAGCCAGCCCTCCAACAGTAGTAAAAGTATGGACCTCTAACCCGAATGGGGTTGCAGATACCATTAAGGTAAATGATACTGCTCAAGTAACGAAATCTCCAGCAATAAGTGGAACTTTTACCATTAACCCTTCAGGTAGTGGTAGCTCAAACTACACCTCATTAACTGCTGCTGTCAATGCTATGAATGTAGGTGGTATTTGTGGGCCGGTATACTTTACTGTTTCTCCAGGAACCTATAATGAAAAAGTTTATCTGAATAATATAGTAGGTACTTCGGCTATTAATACCATTACTTTCGATGGTGTTGATACTGCACTTTGTACAGTAACATTCAATCAATCAACTGCGGCTTCGAATATCGGTGTATTCACCGTTTTAGGAACCTCTTATGTAACTATAAAGAATTTTACAATTGTTTGTTCAAATGCAACTTATGGTGCAGGGGTTAGTATCCAAAGTGGTTCTAATAATTGTACTGTAAATAATTGTGTTGCTCTTGTAACTGCTACTTCAGGATCTACAAATGCCTACGGTTTTGGTATCTGTGGTACTACTATTTCAACAACAAGTACTGGAGCAAACAATACGATTTCTAATTGCAGAGTTGCGGGAGGTTATGCAGGAATTGCCTTATATGGTAATTCTTCCACTTCATTTATAAACGGAAATAGTGTTATTGGTTGTAGAATTACAGGATCCTACTTATATGGTATCTATGATTACTATCAAAACTTGAATATTGTTACAGATAATAGAATCTCATTAAGCTCAGCTACCAATACTTATGGGATGTACGTTTACTATTGCCAAAATAACAAATGCGATAGAAATATTGTTGTTGCTGCTTACATGGGTATCTATATCTATAATAATAATAATGCAGGAAGTTCACGGATGTCTTGCTCTAATAATATTATTAATATGAATGGTCCTTATGCTTATTCAACTAATTATGGTTTGTATTCATTGTATTGTGTTAATGGAGATTTCTTCCACAATACTGTTTATACTTGCCCTACTGTTGCTTCAGGATATTGTGCTTATGTTGGATACGGTTCAGGCTGTGCATACAAGAACAATATTTTCCATTCTACTAATTCAGGTATGTATGCGGTGTATTGTCCTTCGGTTACATTTACAAAATTTGACCATAATATCATGTATGCTACAGGTTCAAACTATGTTTATTGGGGAGGGGCCTATTCTAATTTAGCAACACTAAAAGCCGCTGCATCAGCTTTTCATCAAAAATCATTGTTTAAAACAGCCAACTTCGTTTCTTTGGTTAATAAGGCGGAAGATTTACATATAATTACTACAGCTGCAGCTGACTATGGTGATGGAAATTATACAACATTATTAGATGTTGATAGTGAAGCACGTTGTCAGTTTGCTCCAACCATTGGTGCTGATGAATGTAAATTTGGTTCTGGATCTCCAACGGCTAACTTTACAGCCCCTGATTCAATATTCTTAAATAGTCCAATTACACTCTTAAATAATAATTCAGCTAACGACCCATTAGGGCACAAATGGTATGTGGATGGTTCATTTAAAGGAACCAGCCTGGATTTGCCATATGTATTTACAACTACCGGAAATCATACAATTAAAATTGTTACAGAGGGATGCTTTGGTATCGATTCAATTACGGTAACAGTTGTTGTTTATATGCCAACTCAAGTTCCTATCGCCAATTTTATTGCCGATTTGAATACTGTCGAAACGTATCAAAATGTGTCTCTGAAAGATTTGTCAATCAAAGGCCCAACGTATTGGAACTGGACATTTATTCCTTCTGCTGGGGTGAATTATACCTTGTCGACGAATAACAACTCACAAAATCCAATTGTAAACTTTGCAAATCCTGGATTATACCAAGTATGTATGTGGGATTCAAACGCGATGGGAAAAAGTACTACTGTTTGTAAAACAGCGTATATCTTGGTTCGTTCAACGAGTCAAATGTGTATTTTTCCGTTCGATACGAAAGTAAGCGGCGGAACACTTTACGATGATGGTGGTCCAAACGGGAACTATGGCGCTAACCATACCGCAACTGCCCCTTGTAATTTCTTAATTGACCCATGTGCTAACTCGGTTACATTAAGTTTCTCAACATTTAACTTAGGAACTGGTGCATTTTTAAAAGTATACGACGGAAGTGACAAATTTGGATTCCCATTGCATACCGGCTCAGGATTTACAGGAACTACATTACCTCCAAACTTGACCGCCTCAACTGGTAAAATGTATATTGAATTTATTACCGCAACTACATTAGCTCCTGGGTTCTCTGCAACCTGGACAAGTGTTGCTGGAACCTATGCACCTCCAGCAGGTAAATTAAGTTTGCCTGATACACTATACGATTGCGGTGCGGCAACTGATATCGCATTCGTCCCCGATAATTCATTATTTGAAAGAGATGGTGCTTACTACCGTTGGTTCTTGGACTATGGTAACAGCAATCAAATGTCAGACTTTGAAGGCAAAGGTGCATATATGGCTCAATGGTCATATGGTTCAACTGGTTTGTATATTATCCGTTGTGAGATTGAAGGATGTGGTGGAAATTTGATTATAATGGATACAATCATTGTCGATCACCCTACTCGTGGTCCATTGATGGATTTCAAAGCGGATATAACTACTGCTACTCCTACCGATATAGTAACTTTATCAGATCTTTCTAAATATGATCCAATTTATCGCAGATGGAAAATCACTGGACCTGGAAATCCAATTGTAATTAATGGAAATCAAACAACCAAAAACTACTCATTGAAATTCCCTGTAACAGGTACTTATACCGTTTCATTATTAGATTCAAACTGTATTAGTAGTGATAGTTTAAAGAAAATCGGTTATATCACGGTTATTAATTATTGTACTCCAGTAGTGAGTTTATTAAATAGCGATTTCGCAATTGAAAAAACTACTTTTGGAAGAACAGATACTATTATCAATGGAATAATCCCTGGATTTAAATTCACCAATTCAAATCCTGCTATTGGAACCATTGGATACCGCGATAATACTGCTCAATTTGCAGCTTATATTATTGGAGGTACTAGTGTTACCAAGAGCGTAGAAGCAGTAGTAGATTTGGGAGGTACTTTTGACTACGCCGTTACACGTAATGGAAATAACAACTTGGCTAACTTTAAAATTTGGATTGACTATAATCAAGATGGAACTTTCCAAAATTCAGAAATGGTAGCTTCTTCTGGTTCTACTGCAGTTAAAACATATATTGGCACAATAACAATTCCATTGACAGCTAAAATTGGGAATACCCGTATGCGCGTTGCTACCGCATTTGATAATTTGAGTAATACTCCTTGTGGTGTAAATCAATATGGTGAATACAATGATTTCCGTGTTCGTGTAACTCCTGACTTAACCAAGCCATTGATTAATTTCATTGGTGGGGATACTTTAACTGTTGAGGTTGGACGTACATTTGTTGAACCTGGATATACTGTTACCGATAATGTAACGAACCCAACGCCATTTACATACTCAGGTATTGCCTCTGGAACTCAAATCACTTCTCATCCTTCAAACTTTAGTTATACTATTGTTGCTACTGATGGTGCAGGAAATATTAAATCAAGAAGCCGTGTTGTAAATTCAGGTAAAGATGTTACCAAACCTATAATTACTTTGGTTGGATCAAGTCCAATAAATGTTGAAGTGAAGTCGAGCTATACCGATTCGGGCGCAACAGCTATCGATTTCTATTTTGGCAATTTCACTCCATTTATTGTTTCTAATTCTAATGTAAATATTAACAAGGTTGGAACTTACACTGTTACATTCGATTTGACTGACTCTTCTGGTAATGCTGCGACAACAGTAACTCGTACTGTAAATGTGCGTGATACTCAAAAACCAGTGATTACTTTAGGTAGCCCTGATACCATTTATGTAAATGTTTTCAGTGTATTTAATGCGCCTACAGTTACTGTTTCTGATAACTACTACAGTGGTTTAAGTTATACCGTTTCTGGAGGACCAGTAAATACTAATGTCATTGGAACTTATGTATTGAATTATAATGCTACGGATAGTTCAGGTAATATTGCAAGTACTAAGAAGCTAACGGTGATTGTTCAAGATACTAAAGCTCCTACTGTATTCTTAGCTACGGGCGATTTAACCATCGATGTTAATACCTTGACTACGGTTCCTGAACCAGGTTATATTATTTATGACAACTACTATGCAACCGGAACATTAACTGTTGTTGTAAATTATTCAAATGTAAAATTGAATATCGTTGGTGATTATTCAGTTCGTTATTATGTATCTGATCCAGCTGGAAATGTTGATTCATCGAAGATTCGTATTTATCATGTGGTAGATAGAATTGCTCCTGTAATTACTTTAACAGGTTCTGGATTTATTACATGGACTCGTTGGAAAGCTTATGTAGATCCAGGAAATATTGTGACTGATAATTACTATACTGGATTGGTATGTACTGCCGATATCAGCAAGGTAAATGTATATGTACCTGGAATTTATGAGGTTATATTCAATGTTACTGACGGTTCTGGCAATATTGCCATCTCCAAAAAGCGTTTGGTAGAAGTTACAGCTGAAGCCAATGGTATCAGCGAGAATTCGGCCAATAACCTCATTTCGGTATATCCAAACCCTACTCGTGGAGTCGTAAATATTGACCTAAATATTACAGAAGCAAGTAATTCCAATGTAGTAATTTACGACGCGAATGGTAAGGTAGTTTATAACAACAGTTCCGTTACTCCTTTAAATCATAATTTACAAGTTGATTTAAGTAATGAAGCTGCTGGAATGTACTTTATCAAAGTAGTAACCAATAATTCATCAACATCAAAATCATTCACGATTCAAAAATAAAATCACTAAGCACAGCGGGTTTTTGCCCGTTGTGCTTTTATAAAATTTAACCCAATTTATTAAATATATAGTATGAATAGTTTTACACAAATCTTTAGAAAGCAATTAAAGTTGATTCTATCATTTGCATTGATGGTTTTCTTTTGTCAAACGAACGCCCAGACGTATTGTGCGAGTGGAGCAACGAATCCAGCAGATGAGGATATTTTAAATGTTACAATTGGCACTTTAAATAACTCTTCTAATTGTGCTACCACAGGGGGGGCAGGCTCAACCTTAAATCTTTACTCGAATTATACGACGAATGTTTCTGCTCCTTTTTTAACTCAAGCAGTATCATACACTTTTTCTGTTCAAATAGGTACCTGTGGAGGTAACTACAATAACTGGACAAGTATTTGGATTGACTACAACAAGAATGGAGTTTTTACTGATGCAGGAGAAATGGTTTATACAAACCCAACTTATACTTCTGGCCCACATACAGAAACAGGAACCATCACAATCCCTGCAACTGCTTCTACAGGTATTACCCGTATGCGTGTGGTAAATGTTGAAACAACAGTTCAAACTAGTTCATGTGGTACTTATACATGGGGTGAAACCGAAGACTATAATGTAAACATCGGTGCTCCTCCAACCTACGATATTGTAATGAATTCTATTTTATCACCTTCTTCTTGGGCAGTAGGTAATAATACTTTACAAGTTAAAGTGGGTAACTATGGTTCTACAACACTTACTGGAACTGATGTTGGTTACTCTATTAACGGAGGAACTGCAGTTTTACAATCAATTACTTTCCCTACAGCTCTAGTTTTAGGTCAAACTTATAATCACACTTTCACAACTGCCGCAAACTTACCTTCTTCAGGAACCTATTTATTAAAAGTATGGGCTAGAAATCCGAATGGAACAGGCCCGGATGGAAATACAAGTAATGATACCATTACCCGTTCTATTTGTACTGGTATTTCTGGCTCATTCACTATTGACCCTTCAGGATCGGGAAGTACAAACTACGCTTCATTTACTGCTGCCGCTGCAGCCTTAAATTCTTGCGGTGTGAGTGGCCCTTGCTACTTTACCGTAGCAGCAGGAACTTATACTGAGAAAATTACCTTAGGTGCTATTAATGGTACATCAGCTACCAATACAATTACATTTGATGGTGTTGACTCTACTACTCGTACTATTACTTTCAATCATACTTTAGCGCTTCCTGATAATGCGGTTATCAATTTAATGGGTGCTAGTTATGTTACAATTAAAAATTTACGAATTGTAAATACCGGTGCTACCTACGGTGCTGGTATTAGTATTCAAAATGGATCTAACTACAATACCATAACTAACTGCCGCGTAAATATTACTGCAACTTCTGGATCTACGAATGCTTATGGTATCGGAGTTTGTGGTACCACCATCTCTACAACAAGCTTAGGAGGTAATAATATGATCTCCTTCAATAAAGTTGTAGGTGGATATGCAGGTATCGCTCTTTATGGAACTTCTTCTTCAGTTTTTGCTAATGGTAATAGTGTAATCGGAAATAATATTTCGGGTTCTTACCTTTATGGCATTTACGATTACTATCAAAATTTAAATACGGTAACTGATAATAGAATATTACTTTCTAGTTCAACCAATACTTACGGTTTGTATTCATACTATTGTCAAAACAATAAAATTGAACGTAATATTATTGTCGCTGCCTATATGGGTATGTATATTTACAATAATAATAACTTAGGTACAACTCGTATGACTTGTCATAATAATATTATTAATATGAACGGTCCGTACAACTATTCCACCAACTACGGTTTGTATGCATTATATAATGTAAATGGCGATTTCTATCACAATACTGTGTATTCGGCACCTACCGTTGCTTCAGGTTATTGCGCTTACGTAGGATATGGATCAGGATGTAATTTCAAAAACAATATCTTCCATTCAAGTAACGCAGCAATGTATGCTGTTTATTGCCCTTCAATAACGTTCACTTCATTTGATTATAATATTTATTATTCTCCGGGAACGAGCTTAGTGTATTGGCAGGCTGCATACGGAACATTGGCAGCTTTAAAGACAGGTGCACCTCTATTTCACCAAAAGTCAATATTCAAAATTGCTAATTTCGTATCCTTATCTAACAAAGCCGAAGATTTCCATTTAGCTTCTACATCTGCTGCAGATGTTGCTGAATTTGCAACGGCCCTTACTCTTGATGTGGATAGTGAAGCTCGTTGTGCATTGGCTCCATCAATTGGTGCTGATGATTCTAAATTTGGTGCTGGTACCTTGGTAGCAAATTTTGCTACTCCAGATTCAACATTTATTAATAGCCCAACTGCTTATGCCAACTACCTATCTCTTAATACGCCTTCATACAAAGAATGGTATGTGGATGGAATATTGGTTTCTACATCACATGATTTACTTTATACATTTGGTGCTACGGGTAGCTATCAAGTTAAATTAAAAATTATTGGATGTTTTGAAATGGATTCCATCACGAAAACAGTTGTAGTTTACAATTTAACACAGAAGCCGATTGCAAACTTCATTTCTGACTTGAACGTTATTCCTACCAATGGAAATGTATCATTCAAAGACTTAAGTACAAAAGGCCCTGCCTTTTGGAACTGGTCGGTGAATCCAACTGTTGGTGTAACCTTTATTAATGGAACCACAGCAAATTCTCAAAACCCAGTAATGCGTTTTGCTAGTGCTGGTTTATACACCATTTGCTTATACGACTCAAATGCTATAGGAAAAGGTAACGCTATTTGTAAAACAGGTTATATCTTGGTTCAAGCAACTACAAATATGTGTCAAGCACCATTTACCACTAAAGTTTCTTCTGGAAATATTTATGATGATGGTGGCCAAACAGGTAACTATACAGCCAACAAATTATGTAAATTCTTAATCGACCCTTGTGCAAGCACTGTTAATTTAACATTTACAGAATTCAGTTTATCGACAGGTTCTTATTTCCGTGCCTATAATGGTATCGATAATACAGCAACACCATTATTTACTGGTTTAGGATTTACTGGTATTACTATGCCACCTTCTTTAACCGCCTCATCGGGTAAAATGTTTATCGAATTCGAAACTTCAGTTGCAGTTAATAAAGGATTTGAAGCAACTTGGACTAGTGTTGCTGGAACATTCCCTGCTCCAATTGGGTCAATTTCAGCTCCTGATACAACAGATGATTGTGGTAGTTTAAGCACTTATACTTTTGTAAGCAGCCAAGCTGGTTTCAATAGAGATCAAGCTGATTACAGTTGGTATTTTGGAAATAGTTCAGCTCCACAATTTTCTAGCCAAGGTGCATACTCTGTTCAATACGGTTTCACTTCAGCAGGGGTTTATCCAATTCGTTTGGTAGTTAATGGTTGTGGTGGCAATTCTACTTTCTTTGATACTGTTCGTGTAATTTCAATTACAACCCCTCCAACCATTGCATTTAGTACTAGTGCTGTTAGAGCAACGATTACTGATGAAATAACATTAACCGACTTATCCAAATATGGAACTACTTCACGTCAATGGACTATTACTGGCCCAGGTACTGTAACTGCAATTTCCGGAACAACTACTTCAAGTGTTTATATTTTCAAATTAGGAACTCCTGGTGTTTATAATGTTAAATTGGTAGGTACCAACTGTAAAGGAACTGACTCATTAACTAAAACTGGTCATATCACCATCTTCAACTATTGTACTCCAATTGTAACTAACCTGAATCAAGATTTCTCCATTCAAACCGTAACATTCGGACGTATTGATACTGTTATTAATGGTGAAGTAAAAGGTTTCGATTATACCAATACGATTCCTGCTTTAGGAACTGTTGGATATCGTGATAATACCAATAAAATTAAATCATACTCATTCGGAACAAAAGCAGTTGAAGGAATCGCGGATATCGGCGGAACTTATTCATTTAGTGTTACTCGTCCTACTGCATTAAATACTGCCAATACCAATGTTTGGATTGACTATAACCAAGACGGATCGTTCCAAAGTTCTGAATTGGTAGCTTCTTCAGGCGTTGTAGCTGGAAGAACCTATACTGGAACAATTACTATTCCTTTGAATGCCACAATTGGTATTACACGTATGCGTGTTGGTACTGCTGTAGGTTTATTAAGCAATGCTCCATGTGGTGCTAACATGTACGGCGACTTTAACGATTATCGTATCAAAATCACACCAGATTTAACGAAGCCAACAATTACCTTCAGTGGTAATGATACCATCTTTGTAGAGGTAGGTCGTGTATTCACTGATCCAGGATTTACTGTAACTGATAATATCACCAATCCATGCCCATACAATGTAACTGGTATTACTTCTGGTTCACAAATAACATCTCATCCATTTACTTCATCTTATGTAGTTACAGCAACTGATGCAGCTGGAAACGTATCAGTTAGAACTCGTGTTGTGAAATCATCACCTGATGTGACCAAGCCTGTTATTACATTAACTGGAAGTTCACCAAAAACGGTAGAAGTTGGAACTACTTATAATGATTCAGGTGCAACAGCTACCGACTTTTACTTTGGTTCATTAACTTCATCAATTGTTACTAACAATGCGGTGAACGCTGCAGTTACTGGAACGTATACTGTTACCTACAATGTTACTGATGCTGCTGGAAATGCAGCAACAACAGTAACCCGTACCGTAATTGTAAAAGACACTCAAAAACCTGTTATCACCGTTTCAGGTGCAAATCCATTGACTGTAGAAGTTTATTCTACATTCACTGCTCCAACTGCAGTAGTAAATGATAATTATTGCACTGGGTTAACTTATACCGTTACAGGATCTGTAAATACCAATGTTATTGGAACATATACCTTAACTTATAATGCAGTTGATTGCGAAGGAAACAATGCGGTTCCAATTGTATTGACTGTTTTAGTTAAGGATACAAAAGCTCCTTCACTATTATTCATCTTAGGTGATACCGTGACTATCGATGTGAATACCATGACAACAGTTCCTGAGCCAGGATACGTATTGAATGATAACTACTATAATATTGGCGCCTTAACTCTAAATGTTAATTATGCAAATGTGAAACTTAATATAGTTGGAAACTATCCAGTTCGTTACTATGTAAACGATCCTGCTGGAAATATGGATTCATCTAAGGTTCGTGTTTACAAAATCGTTGACAGAATTGCACCAGTAATTACTTTAACAGGTGATGGATTTATTAACTGGAAACGTTGGACTCCATATGTTGATCCAGGTACTATTGTAAGTGATAATTACTATACTGGCTTAACGGCTACTGTTGATTTTAGCCAAGTGAATGTATACCTTGATGGTACTTATACTGTTCGTTGTAATATTACTGATCCTTCAGGAAACAAGGCTATTGAAGTATTGCGTTATGTGCGTGTTTATACTGCCCCAAGTGGTATCAATACGAACACTAATAATGCTATGATTTCGGTATATCCAAACCCTAATAATGGTATTGTAAATGTAGATTTGAACAACACTGAGGCAACTTATGCGAATATTGTTATATTTGATGCCAACGGAAAAATGGTCTACTCAAATAACATTATTTATATGACTCAAAATAAAGTACAAATTGATTTAAGTAACGAGGCTTCAGGAATGTACTTTATCAAAGTAATTACCAATAACGCAACATCATCTAAATCATTCTCTATTCAAAAATAAAAAAAATCGAATTAACTGAGGGTTTCAAGTACCCTCAGTTAATTTAAAAAACTAAACCCAATTTTATTATACACATGAATACTTTTACAACACTGAAACTCAAAACGTACCGTGGCAAGTTCGCGGGTGTTTTGCTCCTGTTTGTATTGATGGTTAGCGCCGTCAATTCCTTCTCTCAATGTTCCTCTCCCACGTATTGTAATGGAAACGTTACCAACGTAAATAATTACGGAATTGGAATCGCTAACGTAACTATAGGATCTGGTATTAATAATACCACCTCTGCTACAGGAGCGGGACCGAATTACTTTGACTTTACGAATCTTTCTGTTTTTGCTTCGGCAGGATCAACTGTTTCGTTATCGGTAACTAATGGACCGAGCAACAGTACTAGAATTTTGATGTATATCGACTATAATCAGGATGGTACTTTTGGTACTTCAGCTCCTGAGTTGGTTTGGTCATCAACTACTACTACTTCAGGTGCAACTGTAACAGGTTCATTTGTAATTCCTTCGAGTCAATCATTGGGTTCTTACAGAATTCGTGTTACTGGTGATTTCGGTGGCTCAACCTCTTACAATCCATGTCAGTTAAACTATGGAGAAGTGGAAGATTACACTTTAATTATTGGTAACTCTTCACCAAACGTATCTGCAATTTCTTCTTTGCCAACAACATTTGCTGTAGGTAACAATACTGTTGTTTGTACTGCAAAAAATTTAAGTACAACTACTGTTACCTCAATGAACTTTGGTTACAATTGTACCAATGGGCAATCGGTAACGCCATCAACCTTAACTGGTTTGTCAATTGCTTCAGGTGGTACTTACACTTATACTTTTGCAACTGCTTTGAGTTTAACTGCAGGAAGTTATACATTGAAAATATGGGCAAACAATCCAAATGGAACTAACCCGGATGCCAACGTTTGCGGTGATACCATTACTGTAAATGCTTGTACTGGTATGTCGGGAACATTTACAATCAACCCAACAGGTTCTGGCTCAACCAACTTTACTTCATTTGGCGCTGCTGCTTCTAAATTAG